>JBOFLH010000046.1:0-11374 GCA_051657765.1 Nocardioides sp.
TACGGCATACGGCGGCCTCCCTGGCGATCGCTGCCGGTGCGAATGTGAAGGCGGTTCAGCGGATGCTGGGCCATGCGTCGGCCGCGATGACGCTCGACCTCTATGCAGGCCTGTTTGGTGATGACCTCGACGCGGTGGCTGATGCGCTCGATCGCGGTGTGCCACAAACGCGCCACAACGGCGACGATGATGATGATGATGACCGCCTGGCCGGCGCGCTAGCACCCGCCTGACCTGGGAAAACTCGTGGCACCCCCGACAGGATTCGAACCTGTGACCCGCGGATTAGAAGGCCGCCGCTCTATCCAACTGAGCTACGGGGGCAAGTGACGCCATTGTCTCGCATTCGCCTGCGGAGCGCGGAATCACGGTCCCAGGGTGGTCAGGCGCGTGCCGATGGTGTCAGCGACATACGCCTGGAAGAACACGACCTGCGGCCAGGTGAAGCGCCGGACGAGCCAGCCCGCCGCGACCAACGCGTTATGGCGGGCCGGTCGGGTGGCAACAGGGCCTCCCAGCCCCAATACCCGGCCGCGCTGAGGTGACTGAGGTAGCCGCCGGTCCGATCTGCCGCGCGCACGGCGCGGTCGGCGCTCGGCAGGGCGTAGCGCCGCGATCAACGCGGACGACGACGCCTGTTGCACTGCCGTACGTAGGCGTTTGGCGGAGGTCAGTTCGAGCAGTTCGCTCGAGCGCGCGAAGCCGCCCAGACAGATCAATGAGACAGATCAATTCGGCGGATCAATGCGGCGTCTGCGTCCATTCGGGCAGTGTGGCGGACTCGGGCGCCCGCCGCTTGTGCTCTCCACATGGGCCGTTCAGTGCCGGCCTCGTGCGCGACACGCCGGTTGCTGCAGCGTGTCGGGTCGAAGGATGGCTCCGAAGTTCTCGCACAGAATGCCTATAGGCCGCGCAGCTGGGCCATCCAGGCCTCGACTTCGTCGGCCGCGCGGGGGAGCGCCGCTGAAAGATTGCGGCAGCCGTCGGTGGTGACCAGGATGTCGTCCTCGATCCGGATCCCGATGCCACGCAGTTCCTCAGGCACCAGCAGGTCCTCGGCCTGGAAGTACAGGCCTGGCTCAACGGTCAACACCATGCCGGCGACCAGGTCGCCACGCGGGTAGATATCGACCGAGGCCTTGCCGCAATCGTGCACGTCCATTCCGAGCATGTGACTGGTGCCGTGCAGGGTCCATCGAGCATAGACCCGGGAGTCCGGGTCCAACGCCTCCTCCGCGGACACCGGCAGCAATCCGAGGTCGGCCAGCGCATGCGCGCACACCGACATGGCCGCTTGATGCGCGGCGACAAAGGGCGCACCAGGGCGTACGGCGTCTATACCGGCCTGCTGGGCGGTCTGCACCACTTCGTACAACTCTCGCTGCACGCCGGTGAACGTGCCGGAAATGGGCAGCGTGCGGGTGATGTCCGCTGTGTAGAGGTCGCGGCCCTCCACCCCCATGTCGAGCAGCACCAGCTCGCCGGGCACCATCGGCCCGGTGTTGTCGATCCAATGCAGAGTGGTCGCGTGGCGGCCGCCGCCGACGATGGAGTCGTAGCCGATGTCGTTGCCCATGGCGCGCGCTCGGCGAAAGAAGGTGCCCTCAAGCCAGCGCTCGCCGAATGCCAGCACGTTGTCCCACTCGCGCACCGAATCCTCGAAACCCAAGGTGGTGGCATCGCACGCTGCCTGAAGCTGGGCGATCTCCCAGTCGTCCTTGACCAGGCGCAGCTCCGAAACGACCTGAGCGAACTCGCGGTCTCGAGCCCGGTCGGGCTCGATCAGGTGGTCCCAGCGGGGATCGACGCCGCGGAGCAGGCGAGTTTTCTCGGCGCCGCGCCGCAACAGCGGTGCCACTTCGTCGATGTGGCGGCACGCGATACCCAAGGACGCGGAGACCTCCGCCAAGGACGGCCGCCGCCCCACCCATAGCTCGCCGTACTGGCGATCGCGGAAGAACTCCTGGGTATCGCGCCCAGTGCGAGGTCTGATGTACAACGTCGGCTCGCCGGAGTCGATGATCAAGACGGCGTCGCTCGTCTGATTGCCGGTGAGGTAGGTGTGCGCGGTGTCCGAACGGAACCGGTAGTCGGTGTCGTAGGAGCGCACTCGAAACGTCCCCGCGGGCAGCACCAGACGCTGATCGGGGAACGCGGCGGCAAGTCGCTCTCGACGTTCAGCCATCCGGTCGGCGGCCGGGTGCGGGGGAAGGTCGAGCGCGATGTCGCCCCATCCTTGGCTCATGAACTCGGCGTACGCCTCGGGCACCGCCGGATCATGCGATTCGGTGCCGCCCTGGGGACTGCCGTCAGGTTCGCCATGGTGCTCGTAGGCCGGCTTGACGACAGGCGGATCGCTCACGATCGCTACTCTACGCCGCCCAAACGCCGACTCGGATAGAATCCGTGCATGCCAAGCGCTCGGTTGCGAGGACGCCGAGATAGTCTCGCATTTACGGCCGTGGTTACCGTGGTCGTGGCTTTGTGCGCGATCCCGATGGGCGCCGTGATCGGACTGTCCGGCGCGCCGGCCACTCTGCTGCTGGCGACGGCGCTGGCCGCGCTGCCGGTCGCGCCGCTGGTGGCGTGTTTTCTGTGGCTGGATCGATACGAGCCCGAACCCCGTGTCCTGCTCGCGTTAGCGCTCGCCTGGGGCGGTTTTGTAGCCACGGCGGCGGCGCTATTCCTGCAGGGATTAGGAGGCGTCGCGGGTGGTTTGAGCAGTGGACAGCAGCTCAGCGTTGTCGCGCCGCTGACCGAGGAGGGGACCAAGGGTGCGTTCTTGTTCTTGCTGCTGTGGTGGCGTCGCCATGAACTGGACGGCATTCTGGACGGCATCGTGTATGCGGGCATGGTCGGCATCGGGTTTGCCTTCACCGAGAACGTTCTCTATCTCGCCGCCGCCTACAACGGCACCGATGGTGTCGCGCCAGGCGGCGCTGAGGCGCTGACCGGCACGTTCCTGCTCCGGTGCCTGGCCAGCCCGTTCGCCCACCCGCTGTTTACCGCGTTCATCGGAATCGGAGTCGGCATCGCGGTGGCGACACGAAGCCCGATGGTTCGGCTGACGGCGCCAGTTGCGGGCTACGTGGCTGCGGTGAGCGCGCACGGTTTATGGAATAGTTCGACTCTGCGTGGCGTCGACAACTTCGTCACGGTCTATCTCACCTTGATGGTGCCGATCTTTGTCGCCGTGATCTTGTTCGCGGCTTGGCGCCGGAATTTGGAGCGAATGATGCTCACCACCGCCTTGACCGATGCGGCGGGGCGCGGTCTGATTCCGGCCACCGACATCGGTTGGGTGGTCGACCTGCAAGCCCGGAAAACGGCCCGTGAGCACGCACGAATGCACGCCGGCGCGAATGGTGAATCTGCGATGGAAGAATATCAACAGGCCGCAATCGAGCTCGGTTTCCTTCATCACAGGTATCTTCGTGGTACGGCGCCTCGGGATTTCGCTGCTCGAGGGCAGGACTATGTCATCCGACTTCAGTCCGTCCGCCCGCATATTTCCTTCCCCGGACAGGTGGTTCCGACGCGATGACCAACACCTCAGGCGGCGATCCGCTCTTCGGTGCGCCGCCGCACCGGCTACAACCCAAGCCCGCACCGGTATCCCCGATGACACCTCGAGTTGTCGCCGCGCCAGTGCCGTTAGCGTCGCTCACCGATCCCGCTTCGGCAGGCGACTCCTCGCGGATGGTGACCGCGCTGGTCCAGCTGCGCAGCGCGTTGCAAGGCGCGCAACTGCCCCTGGCGCTACCCGGCGTGGCCGAGCTTCGCCATACCCAGGCCGAGATGGTCGCCCAGCTCGAGGACTATGTCATCCCACGGCTGATGACCATCGAAGCCCCGTTGTTGGTCGTGGTCGGCGGATCCACTGGCGCCGGCAAATCCACTCTGGTCAATTCTCTGGTCGGGCACCGGGTGACCGTGCCCGGTGTGCTCCGCCCGACCACTCGGTCGCCGGTGCTGGTCCACCACCCGATCGACACCCAATGGTTCGGTCAAGATCGTCTGCTGCCGGACCTCGAGCGCGTCAATCGCACCACCGACGACCCGAGCGCGCTGCAACTGGTGCCCACCGAACAAGTTCCGCCGGGCTTGGCGATTCTGGACGCGCCGGACATCGACTCGGTCGAGGAACGCAATCGCACCTTGGCCGCCCAACTGCTGGCAGCTGGCGATCTGTGGCTGTTCGTCACCTCGGCGGCCCGATATGCCGATCAGGTGCCGTGGGACTTCTTGCGGCAGGCGGCCGATCGCTCGGCGGCGGTGGCTATCGTGCTGGACCGTACCCCGGCTGACGCCATTGAAACCGTCGCTACCCACCTGGTTCGAATGCTGGCCAGCCGTGGGCTCAAGGACTCTCCGCTGTTTACCGTGACGGAGGGTCCGGTCAACGCCGATGGATTGCTACCGGCAGTGCATGTGGCAGAGATCAGAAGGTGGCTGGGGTCGTTGGCTGCCGACACCGAAGCGCGGCAGTCGGTGGTCAAGCAAACCTTGACCGGCGCGATCCGCACGGTGTCTCGCGACACGCATCTGGTCGCCGACGGTGCCGCCGAACAGTACGCCGTGCAGGCCAGGCTGCGTGGAGACGTGCATCAGGCCTACGACAACGCGATCGCCGCCATCGCCGCCGCCTCGGCGGACGGCACCCTGCTGCGCGGTGAGGTACTCGCGCGCTGGCAGGAGTTCGTGGGCACCGGAGAGCTGCTCAGATCGCTTGAGACGCGCGTGAGTTGGCTACGCGATCGGATGATGAACACCGTCAAGGGGAAGCCTCAACAGGCCGAGCACGTCACCGTGGCTATGGAGTCCGGTTTGCAGACCCTGATCCAGGAGCACGCCGAGGCGGCTGCCGAGCGGGCCGAAGCATCCTGGCGGTCTTTGGCCTCTGGCCAGGCTTTGTTGGCCGACGCCGGTGAGGATCTCGGGCGGGCCTCGCGGGACTTCCGGCGACACACCGAGCGGGCGGTTCGTGAATGGCAACAAGGCGTGATGGCCATGGTCCGTACCGAGGGCGCGGACAAGCGTTCGACGGCTCGATTCATGGCGTTCGGGGTCAACGGTCTCGGGGTTGCCCTGATGATCGTGGTCTTCGCGCACACCGGCGGCGTGCTGCTGGGGGCCGAGGCCGGCGTCGCCGGTGGCACCGCGGTTCTCGGGCAGAAGTTGCTAGAGGCGGTCTTCGGCGATCAGGCGGTGCGTTCGTTGGCCGAACGGGCGCGCACCGACCTCAACTCTCGAGTCGCGGCCCTCATCGACATGGAACGGGCTCGCTACGTCAACCTGCTCGACAGCCTACGGATCGGGGAGGATACGCCGAGCCAGCTTCGAGACGCGTCTCGGCGGGTGGACGATCTGCGCTTCGAGGCGCACCACAGTGGGTGAAGAATGCGGCAAGCGGTGCCTAAACAGCCTAAGCTGGGCAGGCGAGTCAACAAGACTTTAGGGAGAACATGACGTCCGTGCTCGAAGGTGCCATGAAGCTGGTTGCCCGCAGCCCCGAGATCGGCGCGCGCGTCGAGGGTCTCGACAGTGCGGTGAGAGCGGCCCGGGGTCGAATCGACGATTCCGTGGTGAATGACGCCGAGGCAATTGTGCACCGTGCCGCGGGGCGCCTGCGCTTGTCCGCCAATCACACGGTGGTCGGGATTGCGGGTGCGACCGGCTCCGGCAAGTCGTCGACCTTCAATGCCTTGACCGATCTGGAGTTGTCGGCCACCGGCGTTCGGCGGCCGACCACGTCGTGGGCTTCGGCCTGCGTCTGGGGTAGCGATGGTGCCGCAGAGTTACTTAACTGGTTGGGGATCCCGCCACGGCATCAGACCACCCGGGACTCGATGCTGACCACCGGGCGCGAGGACAAGTCACTCGAGGGCGTGGTGTTGCTCGACCTACCGGATCACGACTCCACGGAAGTCTCCCACCACCTTGAGGTCAACCGGTTGGTCGAGTTGGCGGACTTGCTGATCTGGGTTCTCGATCCGCAGAAGTACGCCGACGCCGCGATCCACGATCGTTATCTCGCGCCGCTGGCCTCGCACCAGGACGTCACCATGGTGGTGTTGAATCACCTGGACACCGTGCCGACCGATCGTCGGGCGGCGATGCTGGACGACGTGCGTCGACTGCTTGTCGCCGACGGCATGCCGAGGGTTCCGGTGATGGGCATCAGCGCTCGTCAAGGCTGGGGAATCGACGAGCTGCGGCGTGAGATCGCGCGCCGAGTGGCCGCCAAGAAGGCCACGAAGGCGCGGATCGGCGCGGATCTCCGGGCGGCCGCGCAACGGCTGGTCGAGGAATCCGGCACTGAGAAGGCACGGCCGATCCCTCGCAAGCGGATTGCAGAGCTGGAGGATGCCTTCGCGGAGGCAGCCGGGGTGCCGACCGTGGTCCAAGCAGTCGAGGAGTCCACCCGGATTCGCGCGCAACGAGCCACCGGTTGGCCAGTGACGGCTTGGGTCTCGCTGCTGAAGCCGGACCCGTTGAAGCGGCTACATCTGAACCTGGGCGCCGCGGGCAAGCAGCTGACCGGAGTGAATCGGACGTCGGTGCCGGCCGCGACTCCGGTGCAGCGGGCCCGAGTGGACGCCGCGGTGCGGGAGCTGGCCGAGGACGTCGCTGGTGGACTCGCCCGGCCGTGGGCCGCCTCGGTGCGCCGGGCGTCGATCGCCAATCTGGACGACTTCGGTGATCGTCTCGACGGAGCTCTCGCGACGACGGACCTGGATGCGGAGTCGGTCCCGGCCTGGGCCGGCGCGGTCCGGGTCATCCAATGGATGCTGACGATCGCGGCATTAACCGGCGCCGTCTGGCTGGCTGCGCTGGGTGTGATGAAGGCGCTCGACCTGGCCAGCCCGGCAACACCGAGCTGGTTGGGATTGGCGCTCCCGTTGTGGATGTTGATCGGCGGTGTCGCCCTGAGTGTGGCGTTGGCCTATGTCTGTCGACTACTGGTCACCGCCACCTCGAAGACCCGTGCTCGGGCGGCCGACGACCGATTGCGCGATGCCATCTCCGGCGTGTCCCAGGAGCTGGTGATCGTTCCGATCGAAGCCGAGCTCGCGGCGTACTCCGCGGTTCGCGACGGATTGATTCAGACCCTGAAGTAGCCGTTCTTGTTGCACAGGCGGCCGGTCGGCGTCGTTCTCCACAGTCCCGGATGCGCCGCGCTACCGCCGCGCCGCAATGCCGGCAGCCTAGGTGTTGTTCGACCAACGACACCTATGGAGGCACAACATGAACGAAACCCAGGTCACCTTCACCGGTTGGGTGGGCTCAGATGTCAGCCTGACCGAGACGCCGGGCGGTCAGACCGTGGCCACCTTCCGGGTCGGCTCGACGCCGCGACGCCTGGTCGCCGGCAGCTGGCAGGACGCACCGACCAACTGGTTCACCGTGAAGGCTTGGCGAAGCCTGGCCAGCAACGCCCAGCTGTCGGTGCGTAGCGGCGATGCCGTGGTGGTGACCGGACGACTGACCACGGACGTTTGGGAGCGTTCCGACGGTCAGAAGTCTACGCGATACCTTGTGGTGGCGACCTCGATCGGCCACGATCTCAACAAGGGCACCGCCACCTTCGTGAAGTCTCCGCGTGCGCACAACGTGCCGGCCGACGACACTGCCGTGCAACAGGTCGTTCATTCCTACGACGAGGGTGGGCCGAACCTGGATGCCAACGGCGAGGTGGTCACGCCATCCGTCGCCGGACCGCGACCGGCCGATGAGTCGGTGGGCGGCGACTCGGCGATGTCGGCGGCCTAGAGGGCGTCTTTAGCTGGGTGACCCGGGTCTAGCGGTCGGTCCAGCGGCGGAGACCGCGTCGTTGGCCGCCACCTCGCACCGTAGGCTTGGGCGTATGGCCGACTACGTCTTCACCCTGCGCAACGTCCGCAAAGCACACGGCGAGAAGGTCGTGCTGGACAACGTCACCTTGTCGTTTCTCGCCGGCGCCAAGATCGGCGTCGTCGGCCCGAACGGGACCGGCAAGTCGTCGCTGCTGAAGATCATGGCTGGGCTCGACCACGCCAACAACGGCGACGCCATTCTCGATCCGGAGGCGACGGTCGGCATGCTCCAGCAGGAGCCGCCGCTGACCGAGGGCGCCACCGTGCAGGCGAACGTCGAGGAGGCTGTCGCCGGGATCAAGGCCAAGATGGATCGGTTCAACGAGATCTCCGAAGCCATGGGCGCACCGGACGCGGACTTCGATGCGTTGCTGAAGGAGATGGGCGATCTGCAGACCGATCTCGATCATGCCAACGCCTGGGACCTGGAGAGCCGACTGGACCAGGCAATGGATGCTCTCAGGTGCCCGCCGCCGGACGTGATCGTGGATCACCTCTCGGGCGGCGAACGCCGGCGGGTCGCCCTGTGCAAGCTGCTGCTCCAGCAGCCGGATCTGCTGTTGCTCGACGAACCAACCAACCATCTCGATGCCGAGTCGGTGCAGTGGCTGGAGGGTCACCTGGCTTCCTATCCCGGTGCCGTGCTCGCGGTGACTCACGACCGATACTTCCTCGACAATGTGGCGCAGTGGATCTTGGAGCTGGACCGGGGCCGGGCGCATCCCTACGAGGGAAACTACTCGACCTACTTGGAAACCAAGAAGGAGCGGCTCAAGGTCGAAGGCGCCAAGGACGCCAAGCGCGCCAAGATGTTGGAGCGAGAGCTGGACTGGGTGCGGTCGAATCCGAAGGCTCGCCAAGCGAAGAGCAAAGCCCGTCTACAACGTTACGAAGAGCTGGCCGCCGATGCCGATCGTATGCGCAAGATCGACACCGCCGAGCTCAACATCCCAGCCGGACCACGCCTCGGCGATGTGGTGCTGGAAGCGCACAAGGTGACCAAGGGTTTCGACGACCGTGTGCTGATGCGGGAGCTGTCGTTTACCCTCCCGCGGGCCGGCATCGTCGGCGTGATCGGCCCCAATGGCGTCGGCAAGACCACCTTGTTTCGGATGATCACCGGCGCCGAACAACCCGATGGGGGGGAACTGAAGGTCGGTCAGACCGTCAAGATCTCCTATGTCGATCAGTCCCGCGGCGGCATCGACCCGGGCAAGAACGTGTGGGAGGTGGTCTCGGACGGGCTCGATCACATCAAGGTCGCCAACTTCGAGATGCCCTCACGGGCCTATGTCGCATCCTTCGGTTTCAAAGGACCGGATCAGCAGAAGAAGGCGGGAGTGCTGTCCGGTGGCGAACGCAACCGGCTGAATCTCGCACTCACCTTGAAAATGGGCGGAAATCTACTCCTGCTCGATGAGCCGACCAACGACCTCGACGTGGAGACGCTGCAGTCACTGGAGGATGCCTTGTTGGACTTCCCGGGTTGCGCGGTGGTCACCTCACACGACCGCTGGTTCCTGGATCGGGTGGCCACGCACATCTTGTCCTGGGAGGGGGACGCCGATAATCCCGCCGAGTGGTTCTGGTTCGAAGGCAACTACGCGGCATACGAGATCAACAAGGTCGAACGGTTGGGCATCGAGGAGGCGCGGCCACATCGGGTCACGCATCGTCGCCTCACTCGCGACTAGCGAATCTCCATCTCGGGGTGCCCGCCGATGAGTTGATCGGCGACCGCGTTCAGATGACGACCCATGGCCGCGAAGTCCTCGGGGCTACCGATATCGACGAGATGGTCGCGGACTCCGCGAACGTGTAAGTGAGCCGCCTCGACCAGCACGGCGTATCCGTGTTCGGTGAGCGAGGCGTAGATGCCGCGGCCGTCGTCGCTGGCCTCACTCCGGTCCACCAGACCGGCCCTCTGCATACGAGCCACGGTGTGGGTCACCCGACTGCGGCTGTGGGCAAGCGCATCGGCCAGGCGCGACATCCGCATCCGACGATCGGGGTACTCCGAGAGACGGACCAGGATTTCGTACTCCGCCATCGACACATCGAACGCCTGCCGTAGATCAGCATCGAGCCGATCAAACAACAGCGTGGTGCCGAGCAACAGGCCTCGCCAGGCACGTTGTTGCTCGTCGTCCAGCCAGCGCGTTTGACCAGCATTGTTGTCGCGGCCGCCGGGCTCGGCGCCCGCGGTCGAGCTCGGCGGGACTGCCGACTCGGCCGCGTCCTGACGTGTCATCGTCGCTCCATCGTGTTCGGGTGGGTCGCCGGATCCCTACACTCGTTCGAGAATCATGGCCATACCTTGACCGCCGCCCACGCACAATGTCAGGAGGCCGGTGCTCTTGTCGTGAAAGCTCAGTGAGTTGACCAGCGTGCATTGCAGGCGCGCGCCGGTCATGCCGAACGGGTGCCCGATCGCGATCGCTCCGCCGTTGATGTTGAGCCGGTCGAGATCGATGCCCAGCTTCTGATAACACGGGACGACCTGGGCCGCGAACGCTTCGTTGATCTCCACCAGGTCGATGTCACCGATGCTCATGCCGGCGCTGGCCAACGCGCGATGGGTTGCCTCGATCGGGCCGAGACCCATAATCTCCGGCGACAGCGCGCTCACCCCGGTTGCGACGATACGTGCCAGAGGGGTGACGCCGAGTTCAGCTGCTTTGGTGTCGGCCATGATCACGATCGCTGCCGCGCCGTCGTTGAGCGGGCAACAGTTGCCGGCAGTGACCACGCCGTCGGGACGAAAAACCGGAGGGAGCTGGGAGACCGCGTCATAAGTCACCCCGGCTCGGGGCCCGTCATCACCGGTGACCACGGATCCATCGGCGAGCGTGATCGGCGTGATCTCTCGGGCCCAGAAGCCAGCGGCGATCGCTTGTTCGGTGAGGTTCTGGCTCCGGACGCCGAACTCGTCAAGCTCCGCGCGGGCGAGTCCGTAGAGCCGGGCCACATTCTCCGCGGTCTGGCCCATCGCGATGTAGGCGTCGGGCAAGTTGTCCGCGGCGCGGGGGTCCTGCCAGTCGCGGCCGCCGGTTGCATAAGCCGCGGTGGTCTTGGCCGCAGCCGTGAAGGCGGGGTTCTGGGTGTCCGGAATGTGGTCCGAGGAGCCCTTAGCGAACCGGGATACCGTTTCCACGCCGGCCGAGATGAATACCTGGCCCTCGCCGGCCTTGATGGCATGAAACGCCATCCGCGAGGTTTGCACCGACGACGCGCAATAGCGGGTCACTGTAGCGGCCGGCACCGTGTCCATGTCGTTGAGGACGTTGATGATGCGACCCATGTTGAAGCCAGATTCGCCGCCGGGCAGGCCACATCCGAGGTAGAGGTCATCGACCGACTTAGGGTCGAGCCCAGGCACCTTGGAAAGCGCGGCGCGCACGGCGAAGGCGGCGAGATCGTCGGGTCGTCACTCGACGAGGGAGCCCCGGCCGGCGCGGCCGATAGGAGTTCGGGTAGCGGCAACGATCACTGCTTCGGGCACCTCTCCACCCTAACCC
>JBOFLH010000047.1:0-8765 GCA_051657765.1 Nocardioides sp.
CCTGGAACTCGACGACCTTGGAGTATGCGATGCGGCAGTGCCCGCGGAAGTCGCTGACCGACAGCCCGGCTCGCTTGGCGAGGTCGCGTTGCAGGGCAATGGTGAACCGCCGCCACAGCTCCGGAGCGTGCCACTGCCAGAGCACGTGCCCGGTGTAGTCGTAGCACTCCCAGCAGAGCGGCTGGCCGAGCTGGGTGTCGGACTCGTGGTGGCGCTTGGTGCACCACAGCGGGCGGCCGTGCTCGCAGACCGGCCGGTCACGCCGGGCGCGGCACAGCCCCTTGTCTCGGAGCCCGTGGACGGCACCGAACGAGGGCGCGGTCATCGTTACGAAGGTGCACGGGCGGTCACGCACCGTCTCGGGGACGCCCTTGCCGCCGGCAAGCCCGCACATGAGCAGGTGCCAGGCGTCGCCCTTGTACTCGTGGCTGCACGTCGGACACACCGACGCTCGACGGTTGCCGCACCGTACGTAGGTCTGGCCGTCGAGCTCGTCGGCCGAGGAGTAGAGCGTGCGGACCTCCCCCGTCGTCGTGTCGACGAGCTCCTTCGCTCCCCGGAGCCGCACCGGCCGGCTGCACCCGCGCGCACGCCGCTCCGCCGACTCGACACCGGCAGAGCCGAGCAGCGAGTCGGTCGGGGCAGCGAGGTCGGTCACGACGTCAGCCCTCCACGACGCCCAGGTGACGCACCGGCCCCTGCGACTCACCGGGCCGGTACCGCGCGACGGTGTCGGCCACGTCGGCGTCGGTGATCATCGAGGCCCGGACCCGGACCGGCTCGCGCACGCCCTCCAGGACGACGTACCCGACACCGGGCAGCGACGCCGGTATCTGGTCGCACTCCGCCCCGCGCAGTCGTGCCGAGCGCCCGAGCACCATGTCGACCTGGACGTCCTCGAGAAGCCGCAGGGCGATGCGCGACGGAAACAGGTCGCGGAACCCGACGACGTCCTTGCCGGGGTCCTGCACGGCGGCAACCACGAGCACGCCGGGCGCGCGGCCCTGCGAGAGGAGCAGCTGCAGCGCCGACTCGGCACGCCGCTTGAGATCGCGGTCTCCGACATAGGCGGTCAGCGCCGCCATCTCGTCGATGAGCACGACGAGCAACGGGTCGCCAGGCGCCGGCGTGTGAGTGCGCTGGCCCTCCATCCGGAGCCGCTCCGCGCGGAAGCGCATGTACGAGACCGCGTCCTCCAGGAGGCGCACCATCGTCTCCGGCTCGTCGTAGGCGAACCGGGCGAACAGTCCGGCCGAGGGCGACAGCTCCATGCCGCCCTTGGGGTCGACGGCCCACACCTGCACCGAGCCGTCCCGAATCGCCGGACCCATCGCGCGCAGCAGAGACCCGAACACCGAGCCCTTGCCCGCGCCCGTGGCACCCGCGACGAGCAGGTGAGTGCCGATCAGGCGGAGGTTCCACGGCGCGCCGTCCTCGCAGCGACCGATGGTGAGCCGGGCGAGGTCGACTGGCTCGGCGGGCTGGATCGCCGGAACCGTCGCGGCCAGCGGGTCGCCGTGGGTGAACTCCAGCCAGATCCGCCCCGGCCGGTCGAGCACGACTCGGCAGCGGAGCGCACCGAAGGTGTGGGCGAGCTGCGAGGCGCAGGCCTCGTACTGCTCGGGCGCCTGCCCCGGCAGCACACTGACGAGGAGGCGGTCGACGCAGCTCGACGACACCACCTGCCGCACGCGAGGCAGGTACTCGGTGCCGTCGAGCGATGTCGAGAGCCCGCACGTGACCATCGCCGGCTGCCAGCGACGGGCGTAGATCAGCGCGCCCCGCCACGGCGAGACGACGAGCCGCCAGAACGAGCGCGGGTGCCCGCGCCACCAGCCCACCAGCAGGCCCGCCGCGAGAGCGGTCGCGAGGATCACGCCGCGGATGCCGTCGAGGTACAGCACGTACCCGACGAGGACCAGCACAAAGGTGAGCAGCGGATGGCGCGCCGCGAGCCGGGCGAGCGCGCCCGTCATCCGGAGCAGGTTGACGAGCGCCACGACGAGGAGCGACGGCCGCGACACCGGCACCATCAGCTCGGTGGAGCGCGAGCCGTGCAGCCCGTTGGCCCAGCCGCCCACCCGCACCGACGACGTGCGCATCAGACGGCCCTCAGCTGCTCGTAGGCCCAGCCCCCAAGGTCGGCCAGCACGCCGCCGATGGCCGGGCCGACCGGTGATGCCGCGAGCGTGATGCCGAAGACCACGCAGTGCAGGCCGCCCCAGAGCTTGATGGCCTTCGTCTTGATGAACACCGCGACGAGGAGGCCGAGGACGATGCAAGCCGCTGCCGTCGACATCACAGGTCTCCGATCAGCGGGCGTGCGCCCATGCGCATCGCCTCAGCCTGGGACCGCGCCACCTGCTTGACGTACGCGGCCTCGTCGGGGTCCGTGAACGGCCCCGGGTCGCCGGCGATGCGGTCGAGCAGGTCGAGCTTGCGGTCGTGGTACGCCTGCCAGTCCTGCTGCGACGCAGACGTGCCACGGTCGATGAGGTCGGCGGCCTCACGCACCAGGCCGGCGACCTCCTGGGCGCTCACGGCGGAAGTCAGCCACCACATGGTCAGGCTGCCTTGTCGGGGGTCGGGCGAGCGGTCGGCCGGGCGCCGACGTCGACGCTCTCCGCTGACCAGGACTCGATGAGCCCGCCGGCCTTGGTGACCCGCACCTCGACGACCAGCCCGCCGAAGGTGATCGGCGTGAGCGGCGAGGGCTTGGGCTCGTCGACGGAGTCGACCGCGACCTTCGCGGTGACGGTGGCCTTGCGGCCGTATGTGGTCTGGACGTAGATCACCTCGACCGCCCACAGCGGCATGCCGGTGTTCTCGTTGCGCGCCTGCTTCTCGGACGGTCGGCGCCGGCCGTCGGTCCCTTCCTCCCACTCGCGGACCATCTCGACGATCCCGGTCGCCGTCATCGGCTGCTTCTCGCTGTTCACCACGTAGCTGGGCATCGTGCCCCTCCGTTGTCTCGGCGGCCCCAGCGGCTCCGGGGCTGACCGAGACACCGTGGCCCTGTCGAGGCCCGGCACCCCGTACGCGAGTGCTACCCGCACAGAAGTGCGGGTTGACGCGGACATGTCAAGAAGTCGAGCCCACCTGACAAGTGCATGACGATTGGCATACATCGCGACAGCGGCTCTACGGGCGCCATCGCCCGCTAGCGTGCATGCATGTCGATGCCGGAACTTGTCGTCGCGTTGGTCTCAGCACTGGCGTGGCCAATCGTGGTGCTTATCATCGCAGCGGTGTTCCGTCGCCAAGTGGTCGCGCTCCTCGACCGTCCGTTTCACAGCCTTCGCGTAGGACCGCTCGAAGCCGTTTGGGACTCGAAACTTGCACAGGCAGAGGCCGACGTCGGCCAGAGTGAGCCTCTGGCGCCCTCAGAAGGGCGGACTGACGCGGTAAGCGCGCAACTGGCCGAGCTGGCACAACTCTCCCCGGCTAGCGCCGTCATTCAGGCATTCACCGCTATCGAAGTGCGCTTGCGAACCATGCTTTCGGATACGGGTGCTGACCCGCCCACGGGTGGCGCGACTCAGCTCGCTCGAATGGCGTTGAATCACGGCCTGATACAGCCCGAAACAGCCCGCGCGATCGAGGGCGCCGCTGTCCTGCGAAACCTGACTGCTCACGGTCGCGAGGCCGACAGGCTCGACGAGTCACGGGCGCTTGACTACCTCGCGCTTACGGACGCCATCCTCTATTCGTTGTCAAAGCCGCTGCGAGCCCAGCAAAGCCCGTCATCGCAGTAGTTGGACTATCTTCCCCGGGTCGAAGGCTTTCGCGATCTGCTCGCTGCTTCCGTGAGCAACCGCGCGCGGCTCAGGTGCCCCGGTGGCGGGGTCAACCAGTGTTACCCCGGCAGTCGACAGCCGGCCAAGCGTTTCGTCCCACGCCGGATGACGCCAGAGCGACTCATTGACCATCGGGATGGCCACGATGGGCTTGCCCGAGGCCAACAGCTCGCTCAGCGTGGTCAGCCATGGGGTGTCCGAGATACCGACCGCCCACTTGTTCGCGGAGTTGAACGTCAACGGGCAGACCAGCACCGCGTCGACGTCGCGGCCGAACGGAGCGACCGTGGCCGGCGGTTGCGCCCACTTCTCGGCGGCGTCGGTCAGGGTGATGGCGACGTCCCAGCCGGCGTCGGAAGCGGCGGCGATCACGTCATGGGCGCGAGCGGCCAACGGCGCGCCGCAGACCAAGATTCCGAGCCGGGCCATGCCACCACCTCAGTCGATCACCCCAGCGCGGGTCGCGAGCTGCGTCAGTGCGCTGGTCTGGCTTCTGCCTGACCGCGCGAGCATGTCACGGACGAGCTCGCGCACGATGACGTTGTACCGCACCGCCTCGGGCGCGGTCCGCTCGGCCTCCAGCAGATGCAGGGTGGCCTCGGCGTCATGGCGGCGCTGAGCCTGAGCCCAGGCGAGGTCGAGGTGCACGTGCGCACGCCGGCTCGCGAGCCCCTCCGGCATCCGATCGGTGTCGACGTCGGCGGCGAGCCGCAGTGCCTCGGCCGCGTCGCCCATCTCGGTGGCGACCGAGATGCGGTGGACCGCCACGTTGGTGGGACCAAACGCAGTCCAGGCGTGGTTGGCGTCCTCGCCGAGAAGGCCGGCGAGGTGGTCCGCCCGGTCGAGCCGCACCCAGGCTTCATCGCGGTCCGCCCGGCGAGCGGCGATGACGGCAGCGATGAGCCACAGCGAGCCCGCGACCGAAGCGACGGTCGGGCGATCGGATCGAGCGCCCTTCTGCACCTGCTCGGCCATGCCGACGGCCAAGTGTTCGGCGTCGTCGGTCCTGTCCGCGCGGAGCAGCGCGCACACGACTTGGTACGCCGCGGTTCCGCGTGCCACCTGCGAGTCGGACTCCATCGCTCGGTTGGCTGCCCGGTCGGCGGCGATCAAGGCGAGGTCGGTGGCTCCGAGCTTCGTCAGCAGTTTGGCCGTCACCACGTACGCCGACACGTAGCCCAGCGTCAGCTCGGGCACCTGCCCGGTGCGCATACCTCGGTGTGCGCGATCGACACCAGCGAGCATCGGCGTGATGCGTCCGATGACTGCCTCGTACCGCGCACCTTGGTAGGTCCGGTGCGCGGCGGCGATGTCGGCGCGCACCTGAGCGAGGTCGACTGCTGCGGTCGGCCGCGGGTCTAGGAGGTCGTCGTACCGGGTGAAGAAGCTCCGGACCTCGCCGAGCCCCTCGGCGTCATGACCGCCGTTGGGCGCAAACTGCCACGGCCTGCCGATGAGCTTCTGCGGCTCGACCCGCAGCACGCGCGCCAAGTCGAGGATGACCGACAGGCTGTCGACCGAGCGCAGCCCCCGCTCCAACTGTGACAGCCACGACTCGCTCCGCCCGACGAGGCCCGCCAAGGCTGCTTGGCTGAGGCCGCGCCGACGGCGGTATGCAGCAACCCGCTCCCCAATCGCACCCGATGCCATGCATTGACCATTGCACGCCACACCGACACCGACCACTCGACGGGACTGCAGCATCTTGACCCGTGCAGTTAGGGCTTTCTCGGGTCTCGCTCGACAGCGGACATGACAGCATGCGCTAGCGACTGAGTAAGTTCAGCACGACCCTCGCCCGTGCCCTGGCAGGCGATCCCGACGATGATGCGCATCATGCCGCCCAGCTGGTACACGAGCTCGGTGTGGTCGGTGGCGGCCAGCGCGTTGGTCATCGTCATCTCGATGAGGCCGGCATCCAGCTCATCAGAGCCGCAGAACGCAGTCATGAGAGCCGACGCATCCCTGATCGTCTCCTCGAGTGGGTAGCTCGGATTCTGTCTCCTCGTGTGTCTCACAGACTGCACCGTGCCCCATCGATCGGGTCTACGTCGCGGAGTGCCCGAGGAGCATCACAGATCAGTCTTGCTCGGGGTAGTCGGCGAGCCCGGTCTCAACCAAGGGAAGCTGCACGCCGCCCGCCCGCAGCTGTACGCCGAAGTCTTTCCAGCACTTAAGGACGTCCTCAATCGACACGTTGTGGAGAAGGATGCTGGTAACCGGGATGCCCCCATGCGTCTCAGCCGCGCCCGCCCAGTCACTGTGCTCACTGACGCCGAGTTCCTGGCGATCGGCGGCGTAGACGCGCACGGTCCAACGAGGCTCGCGCCCGTGGCTGTGCGCGTGGAGGTCGATCGCCAAGATCGTCCACCTGTCCCGCTCGTCGTTCAGCCCGGCCAGTTCGTACAGGCTGTTGCTCCATGTCATCAGGCTGGTTTCAGCGGCCGCAACGCCCCTCCATCCGGCGTCGGGGTACTGCGGCTCACTGAGCAGGGTCGGTTCAGAGCTGCGGATGTCCATAGACGCGATCCTGCCAACCGCCGCCGACAACGAGCCCGCCGGCACGCTGTCCAGCGTCTCGCAGCTTCACGAGGGTGAGCACAAGCGTGGGAACCGCGTTTCTGCGAGCGCGCATGTACGTTGCACCTCGTGGACGTCGCGTGGTCGAGAGAGCGGTTGACCACGTACCTGCGGCTCTGCGAGGAGATCGCTAGCCACCAGGCGGGCAACGGGTACGAGTGGGACCGGCTGTGCGTCGAGCGGAACCGACAGGCCGAGCAGCAGTTGGCAACGGTCGAGCGGATCGTGCATCAGGTATACCCACTTGCACCGCTTCCGTTGATGCCCCCCAGTTACTCATCGGCTGATAGTGAGCAGTACGTTCGTCGAGCCCTTGGCGCACTAGACGACGCGGAAGAGATCGAGTCTCGCCTGCAGCCTGACGGCCCTGTTGTTGCCGCCGATCAGTTGCACTCACGCATTTGGGGAGCCGCCTCGACGGTGTGGGACACCACTGAGTATCGCGCTGCCGTACAACTGGCATGCACCGCGCTCTCCGCGCAGATCCGAGCCAAGTCGGGTTCGCTGCTACGGGACCGCAAACTCGTCGCGCAAGTGTTCTCTCCCAACCCTCCTGATGCAGGCTCACGGCGACTACACCTTCCAGGCGATCGATCTGATGAATCGTGGCGGTCCAGACAGGAAGGGCTTCACTTGGTTGCGCAAGGCGCTTTTGCAGGCATACGAAACATCGCGGCCCACGTCGACGAACCTTGGGCTGAGCACGAGGCCCTTGAATTTCTCGCCGTGCTGTCGACCATTGCGCGTTGGACCGACCAGACCGAGGTGCACACGGCTGGATAGTCGGTGCTGCACATCGGCATCGCCTCAAGGCAAACGCCACCTTGATGATGGCGCCTGCCGACAACGTTCGCAGCCGCGATAGTCATGTCGAGTCGCGTTCCACGCCTCCGCTCTCCCGTGCGCGGTGAGGAATGTCTGTACTCCGTCAAGGCGCCGGCTCCGCCGGCGCAGCGGCCCAGCTGCGGGCGGCGCTGGCGCGCCGTCCTCGCCCGGGCCGGACCTTGGGAGCGGGTGCGTGATGACGAGTTAGACACCCTGGCAGCCCGATCGTCCGGACCCCGGCCACCGCGTCAAGGGCGCGGAGCGTCGCTGCGCGATCGAGCAAGCTCGACCCTTGACCCGCCGACCGGGGTCCTGGTGCTGGCCGCTGTCAGGGTGTCGGGGCAGGAGCGGCGCGACGGCCGGTCTGATGGCGACGCTGATAGCAACGGGACCAGACACAACCAGCCGAGCCGAGACCTACCCGTCGTCCTCCACCCACTCGGCAACCCGGCGCACGCCATGACGGCTCAGGTGCCAATAGCTGAAAATCGGAAGGTCGGCGGTTCGACCCCGCCCCTGGCCACTGATCAAACCGCAGGTCAGCGCCATGCGCGGCCTGCGGCTTCTTTCATCTTGGGGTAGTGATCTCCGGCTCGGAGTCCTTCCCATTCACCGGATTGCCCACCGACTGCCCACGGCGGTGACAGGCGAGGAGTTCGGTGGCTGTGCCGACCTGGTCGGCCGTGGCGCGCTTCATGACGTGTGCGTAGACCTGCCGGATGACCGCTGGCGACGAGTGACCGAGGATCATCGGGGCCACCTCGATGGGCACGCCTCCGGCCAGCATCAGCGATGCATGCGCCGTGGCGGGTGTCGTGCAGCCGGACGACCTGAAGCCCGGAGGCCCGCAGGCCCGGAGGCCCGCACGTGCCGTTCGAGGACTGCGTCACCTATCGGCACAGCAGTCCCTCTTCAGTCGTGTGCTCGGCGGGCCTGGGAATCGAGGGCCCCAGCCGGGGTGCTGGTCGAGAACGTCATCCGAGCCGGTCTCCGTGCGTATACAGAGCTCCGCGTCCGAGCAACGCAACGGGCGGACGTGCGGACGGACGAGGAGTATGGGCACACCACCGCCAGCCGCGCACGCCGTCGACTCAGGAGGCACCTCAACGATGTCCGTCAGCCCTCGCGCCGCATCGCCGTTCGATCTCGAAGAGTTCGGTCCCTACCTGCCGAAGAACCGGGCCGGCGAGGTGTTGCAGCGTGGTGAACCCGCGTTCCGCGGACGGATCACCGCGGACGGGTCCGGCGACTACCCGGCCGAGCCGGGGCGGTATCACCTCTACGTGGCGGCCCCGTGCCCGTTCTCGCAGCGCTCCACGATCGTGCTGCACCTCAGAGGCTTGCAAGAGGTGGTGACCGTCTCGATGGCCGATCCGTTGCGCGACGGGCGCGGGTGGGCGTTCCGCGAAGGCACCGGCCATGGCCTGGACGAGGTGAACGGCTTCGCCCTGCTGTCCGAGGCGTACATCGCGACCGATCCCGACTACGACAGCCACGTCTCGGTGCCGGCGCTGTGGGACCGCCGCTCCGGACGGATCGTCTGCAACGACTACCGCACCTTGA
>JBOFLH010000048.1:0-17942 GCA_051657765.1 Nocardioides sp.
ACATCGATTGGCTGAGTTGGATACCGCGCTGGCGGCCCACGAGGAGGAGCTGACTGACGCGGACCTCGTGGAAGCCGACGCACGCGCGCGGCTCGACCGGCTAGAGGCGGATCGAGACCTGGCTCGACACAACCTCGACGAGCTCAGTTGGTCCTGATCGCGTAACTGGCTCCGGCAAAGCCCGCTTTCGGTCAGCAGCTAGCCGACTGATCGGCTCACTCGGTGGCCCAACCCTTGGCCCGAGTTACCGCGTCGGTCCACCGGCGATGGATGGCATCAGCAGCGTCGCGGTCGGCATCTGGCTCGAACCGCCGATCGCGCTGCCAGGTGGCTCGTAGCTGGTCGGTCGAATCCCAGAGGCCAGCGCCGAGCCCGGCCAGGAAGGCGGCGCCGAGCGCGGTGGTCTCCACGATTCTCGGACGCTCCACCGGTATGCCGACCTGGTCGGCCTGAAGCTGACAAAGCAGGTCGTTGGCGCTCGCGCCGCCGTCCACCTTGAGATTGCTCAATTCGCCCATCGTGTCCAGGGTGTCACGGACCTCGCAGGCGATGGCCTCCAGAGTAGCTCGCACGAGATGAGCACGTGTGGTTCCGCGGGTGATGCCGATGATCAGCCCGCGGGCATGCGGATCCCAGTGCGGTGCACCAAGCCCGGTGAGCGCGGGCACGAACACTACGCCGCCTGAATCCGCGACCGTGCCGGCGAGAGCCGCGGTCTCCGATGCCGATTCGATGATCTGCAGACCGTCTCGTAGCCACTGCACGGCCGCGCCCGTCACGAAGATCGCGCCTTCCAACGCGTAACTCATCGCGCCGTCCGGTGCGCGCCACGCGGCGGTGGTCAGGAGGCCGGAATCACTTCGTACCAATTCGGGGCCGGTGTTGGTCAAGATGAACGAGCCGGTGCCGTAGGTGCACTTGGACTCGCCGGGATTGAAGCACGTCTGCCCGAACAACGCGGCTTGCTGATCTCCGGCCAGGCCGGTGATCGGCAAGGACAGGTCACAGAACGCAGCCGGTTCGGTGCTGCCCAGCTCCCCCCAGTTCGGAACAATCGTAGCCAGTGCGTCTTGAGGAACGTCGAAGAGTTCACAGAGTTCCGCGGACCAGTCGCCATCGGCTAGGTCGAACAGCAGCGTGCGCGCGGCGTTCGAGACGTCGGTGACATGCTGGGAACCGTGCGTCATCCGTGAGATGAGATAGGAGTCGACAGTGCCAATCGCATAGCGTCCGGACTGCACTTGAGCCCACATGGCGGGTTCATGCTCGGCCAACCAGCGGAGCTTGGTGCCCGAGAAGTAGGGATCCAGACGTAGGCCGGTTAACTCACGCACTCGCGCCTCGCGGCCCCGTGATCGTAGTTCGTCGCAGATCTCGGCCGTACGGCGGTCCTGCCAGACGATCGCGTGGCGCGGTGTGGCCAGCGTGTCACGATCCCACACCACGATCGTCTCGCGTTGATTCGTGACTCCGACCGCACGGAGCTGCTTTGGATCGTGGCCCGACAGTGCCGCCCGGGTGGCAGCGAGGGTGGCCTGCCAGATGTCCTCCGGGGCGTGCTCCACCCAGCCGGGCTTCGGGAACAGTTGGGCAAACTCGGCGTAGCCGCGGGCGAGGATCGTCCCGTGCCCGTCGACCACCATCGCGGTGACCCCGGTGGTGCCGGCGTCGACGGCAAGAATGCTCATAACTGAGAGGTTAGTGCCCATCGGAGGTCGGGACCCGGACGTTGCTGGGACGAGTGCGTCAAGTTTGCTTGGTCTTGTGCGGTAGGTCAGTATGTGAACGATCAAAATCCTTGACCAGCCGATTGATACCTTTTGGGGGAGTTTGCATGCGTGTTGGAGTGTTGACCGGCGGCGGTGACTGCCCGGGGCTCAATGCGGTGATTCGTGCTGTCGTGCGGCGTGGCGTGCGCGAGTACGGCTTCGAGTTCGTGGGCTACCGAGACGGCTGGCGTGGGCCGCTGGAGGGCGTCACGATGGAACTCGGTGTTCAGCAATGCCGAGGAATCTTGCCGCGTGGCGGGACGATCTTGGGCTCATCGCGAACCAACCCGTTCAAGATCGACGGCGGCGTGACGACGATCAAGGAGAACCTGGCCGCCCACGGAGTCGACGCGCTGGTCGCGATTGGCGGTGAGGACACCCTGGGTGTGGCCACCAAGTTGGCCGAAGCCGGGGTGAACGTCGTCGGCGTACCCAAGACCATCGACAACGACCTGTCCGGTACGGACTTCACGTTCGGTTTCGACACCGCGGTCAACATTGCCACCGAGGCCATCGACCGATTGCACACCACGGCCGAGTCACACCACCGGGTCCTGGTGGTCGAGGTAATGGGTCGCCACGCCGGCTGGATCGCCTTGCATGCCGGCATCGCCGGTGGCGCCAACATCGTGTTGATCCCGGAGATGCCGTTCGACATCGATGAGGTTTGTGCTCTGGTGGAGTCTCGGTTCACCTCGATGTTCTCGCCAATCATCGTGGTCTCCGAAGGAGCGGTACCCAAGGCCGGCGGCGAGATGACCCTGGTCAGCGGCGAGGTGGACGCCTTCGGACATGTCCGGCTCGGCGGCATCGGTGATCGCCTCGCTTCGGAGATCGAGAAGCGAACCGGCAAAGAGGCGCGCGCCGTTGTGCTCGGCCACGTGCAACGCGGCGGAACGCCCACCGCGTTCGACAGGTGGCTCGCTACTCGATTCGGTCTTCAGGCGATAGCCGCGGTGCGCGACGGAGAGTTCGGCACGATGATGGCACTGCGGGGGACGAACATCGTCCGAGTGCCATTGATCGAAGGAACAGGTGAGCTCAAGCTGGTCAGCCGCGAGGAGTACGCCGAGGCCAAGGTCTTCTTCGGGTAGCCCACGGCTCACCGTTGCTGATGGTTGCGCCGGACCAGCCAGACTCCGGTCAGCGCGAGCAAGAGTCCAATGCCAGCGGTCGGGGCGAGCCGGCTGCTCAAGCCAACGCTCGGCAGATCGTTGGCTGATTGGTTCGTCGGTTCATCGGGCGAATTGCTCGGCGGATCGCTGGGGGTATCTGTTCGCTTTGTCGCGGCCCGCCAGTCGTCGGTATCCCTGGCGGGCTTGCCGCTCCGGCTTCCGACAGCGGTAACGACGCCGCGGTCAACGTGCTGGTCCGCGTCGCTCAATCCGCTCAGGGTCGCGCGGCACACAAACGACTTGCCAACCTCGAGCGGCCCTGGCCATCGAGTGCCCGTGGTCGGGCCACCGAGCGGCGAGAAGTCGCAGGTCAAACCCTCGACCCGCGCGGAGCCCGTGATGACGCGATCCAGCACGCGCAGGTCGACGAGTGGTTCGCTGCCTCGGTTGGTGATTGTGAACGTCAGTGCTTCGCGTTGTCCGGCGCGAAGGGACTTTGCCGTGTGGTCGTGGTCGCCGACTTGCGGCCCGTCATCGGTCGACCACTTCTCGATGTCAACTAGTGGTGTCGGCCGGTCCGACGTCGGTTCCCCGGTCTTGCCGTTCCAGTCATCGCTGTCGGACACCGATGTGGTGGTCCCCCGACCAATCGCGGCAACTGTGGCGCGGTTAGTGTGCCTGACCCCGGGGCCGAGTGCGGGCAGCCGCCCGCGACAGGTGAACGAGGCGCCGATGTCGAACGGACCGGACCAGGTCGTCGCCGCGGACGGCCCACCGAGCCGACTGAAGTCACAGACAAGTCCGCGAAGCTCGCCCGTGCCGGCCGTGGTTCGATCAGTCACCGCGACATTGGCGAGAACTTCGTTCCCACTGTTGGTGATCGTGAACGAAATGCCTTCGACCCGGTCTGCCAGCAGCGGCTTGTAGTCCTCGTCGTAGTCACCGGCCACCTCGCCGTCCACGGTCGACCACTTTTCGATCGCCACCTGTGGCACGCGCCGGGTGCCATCGACCTCGCCGCCGCCATCGGTGAGCCGGGCCGAGGCTCGAAGCGAGGTAGTCACTCCCACCTGGTTGACCGTGGCTCGGTCGGAGTACCTGGTCTGCTCCACAGTAGGAGTGGACCTGCCCAGCACCTGGAAGTACTGCCCCGTCGCCGTGGCGTTAACCCGGATGGTGACCGATGTGGGTGAACATGCCAGCACCGCGAAGTTCGCCCACTGCCGAGTGAACCGAATGCGGCCCCACCTGTCGAGGGTTGTGCCCATCCGGACGGCGATCGCCGAGCAGTTGATCTCGTGACCGGGATCGACGGTGTCGGTGAAGGTCACCACCTCGGTGGCGCTCCGGGTGGCAGCCGAGTTGATCGCGAATCGCACGAACGGCGGGGGACCCGCTTCATACTCGGCGAACTTGCCAGCTCGGACAATGCCTCCGCCGCAATTGTCGCAGGGCTCCGTGGTCACCGGCGTCACGAAAACCTCGTTGCCGGCCAGCCACTCCAGGTCGTAGCGGGTATCGGGCTCGACGCTGACCCGCACCCGGGCCTTCAGGCGGCCCTGAAAGAACACATTGAGGTTTGACTCGAGATAGTCGTTGAACGTGATGACGGCATGCCCGGCGGTGACCACCATCACCGCGATGACCGATCCGTCAGGGGAGCGGATGGGAAAGCTCCCGGTCAATCCGACGAGTTGGGGTGGCACGGTGATGTCGATGAAATCTCCATCGCACCCACCGTCACTCAACAGGGCAGTGAACGTGACATTGACGGTGTCATTGGCTGCCACCACGACCGGGTTGACGGTGATCGACGTCACCGTGTCACTGCGGTCACTGGCCGGACAGCTGGCAGGCGCACGGCTGGTGGCGGGAGCCTGTTCGCCGGTTCCGCCCTCGGTGTCCCGAGCATGTGGCGCGCCGGATCCAGGCGGGCCGGTTGGCGGCGTCGGATGCGCCGGGGATCTCGCGCCAGCGGAGGGGGTGCCCGTAGTGTCGGACGGTGAGGTGGTGGCGTTCGTAGGCGTGCCTGGCGACGGTAGGGCCGATGGCGAGGAGTCTGGGGACGTCGGGGCGGCTGGGGGCGTCGGCGGGGCCGCCGGCGAGGGTGAGGGGTCCGAGGTCGGGGAATCAGGCGCCGCCGGCTCCGAGGTTTCGGGCCCTGCAGGTTCGGTGTCGGGCTCCTCCGTCGTCTGGGCAGCGTCCAGCGATGTCGAGTCTGTCCGCGGAGCGGAGTGTGTCGCCGACTGCGTCGAGTCCTGGGCGCTCGCCAGTGGTTGCCCGCTCAACACGAGCAGCCCGACTGCCAGCGCCAGGCGCAGGGCGTGGCCGAGGAAGATGTTTGGGGGGACGACTTTCCGAGACGACATGACATTCCTTGTGATCCGATTACCGAGACTAAAGCCGTCACAGTCTTGCATGTGAGACCGGTCGGTGCGCACGAATCACGGTCGGGGCGGGTGGGTGGATATCCTGGCGGAGTGACTGTGCCTATTCCGGATCTGTCCGCGTTGCATGATCAAGGCGCCGCGCAGCAGCCCGCATATCCAGACCCAGCCGCCGTTGACGCGGCGGTGCGGCGTTTGCGCAGCCTGCCACCGTTGGTGTTTGCCGGCGAGTGCGACGAACTCCGCGACAAACTCGGCGCGGTGGCCCGCGGCGAGGCCTTCTTGTTGCAGGGCGGCGATTGCGCGGAGACCTTCGCAGGTGCGACAGCCGACAACGTGCGCAACAAGCTGCGCGTTCTGTTGCAGATGGCCGTGGTGCTGACCTACGCGGCGTCAGTGCCCGTGGTCAAGCTGGGTCGGCTGGCCGGGCAGTACGCCAAGCCGCGTTCGTCCGACAGCGAAACTCGGCACGGTGTGACGCTACCGGCCTATCGTGGGGATGCGGTCAACGGATTCGACTTCACCGCGCAGGCGAGGGAGCCCGATCCGGGACGGCTGGTGGAGACCTATCACTCGTCAACGTCGACTCTCAATCTGGTGCGCGCCTTCGGCACCGGTGGATATGCGGACCTTCGACAGGTACACGCCTGGAACACCGACTTTGTGAAGAGTTCCGCAGTGGGCCAACGCTACGAGAAGATGGCGCGGGAGATCGACCGAGCGTTGACCTTCATGGCGGCCATCGGCGCCGATCCCGACGAATTCCACCGAGTTGACTTCCACTCCAGCCATGAGGCGCTGATCCTGGAGTACGAGCATGCGATGACTCGGCTGGACCACCGCACCAACTTGCCCTATGACGTGTCCGGTCACTTCCTGTGGATCGGCGAGCGCACTCGGCAGATCGATGGCGCACATGTCGAGTTGCTGAGCCGCATTCGCAATCCGATTGGTGTCAAGCTCGGACCCAGCACCACCCCTGACGACGCGTTGGCGCTGGCTGCCCGCCTCAACCCAGAGAACGAGGCGGGCCGACTGACCTTCATTACCCGCTTCGGAGCAGGCCGGATTCGCGACGGTCTGCCCGAGCTGCTGGAGAAGGTCACTGCCGCCGGAGTTGTCGTCGGCTGGGTCTGCGACCCCATGCACGGCAACACCTTCGAAGCGAGCTCGGGTTACAAGACTCGGGCGTTCGACGACGTGGTTGACGAGGTGCAAGGCTTCTTCGATGCCCATCGTTCGGTCGGGACCTGGCCGGGCGGCGTGCACATCGAGCTCACCGGTGACGACGTCACCGAGTGCGTCGGCGGGGGGCAGGAGTTGCTGGAAGTCGACCTCGGCGACCGCTATGAATCAGTGTGTGATCCGCGGCTGAACCGAGTGCAGTCCTTGGAACTCGCGTTCCTGGTGGCGGAGATGTTGCGCAAGGCCTAGCCGGCGTATTCATCGGCGTCAGACCAGATAGAGGGTGACCGTGCTGCCGACCGGCACCTGGCTGCCCGTCCGTGGCTGAACCGCAAGCACGTAGCCGAGCCCGAGATAGTTCTTGGACTCTCGAGTGACTACGGTGAGGCCCAAGGCCTCAAGTTGGGCGACGGCTTGGGCAACTCCGCTGGCTCGGATGCCGCGAGGGATCTCGACCAATGGCGGGCCTTTGGAGATGACCAGGGTGACCGTATCGCCGACATAGACCGATCCGGTGGCCGGTTGCTGGCTGATCACCCGGCCGGCTGGCACCGACGCCGAGAATTCGCTGGCAGAGTCGGACACCAGTCCTTGATCGGTCAGCCAGCTGGTGGCGCGGTCGGCGTCCTTCCCGGTCCAGTCCTTGACCGGCACGGGCCGTTTGCCCCGGCTGATCACCAGGTCGATCTGGTCGCCACGCTTCACGCTAGTGCCCGCGGCGGGGTTGCTGGAGATGATCTCCCCGGCCGGAATTCGCTGATCGTAGGCATCGCTGGTCGCGCCGGCCTCTAGGTTGATAGCGTCCAGAGCGTCGGCAGCCTCGTCTGGGGTCTTCCCTCGAAGCTTTGGCACGTCATATCGCTCTTTGCCGAGGGACAGGACGACGCGGACGTTACCGCCTTCGAGAACGCGAGAACCCGGTTCGGGGTCGGTGCGTAGGACCGTTCCGGCGGGCACGGTCTCGGAGTAGGCGGCCGGCGCCTGGTCCAGGCCTAGCCCGGCCTGTTGCAGGGCTTGCTGGGCACCTGCTCGGGTGAGGCCGAGCAGATCCGGCGTGGCTGTGTAGCGCCCGATCCCGAACCACCAGATCCCGCCGGCCAGGGAACCCACCAGCAGTAGTGCGGTCACCAGCACCCACCAGGCGCGCCGAGGCGGTGTCGGCTCGTCGACCGAGGACGATGCCGCGCGTTGGACCGGCAGCGTCGGCTCGTCATCGGGCGCGGGTGGGCCGGTCCGGAGTGAGCCGGTCGAGAGTGGTTCGGTTCCATGTACCGACGAGATCAGCGGCGTCAGGTCGGCGGTGAGTTCCGGATCCTCGCCAACTCCTTCGAGCAGAGCGCTGCGGACTCGGCGGACCTGGTGCAGCAGCACCGCGGCGTCGGCCGGCCGGAGATTGCGATCTCGCGCGGTTGCTCGGGCGACCAGCGCATCCAGGTAGGGCGGAATCGTCGGAGCCAGCAGGGAAGGAGGTGGGACATCCTCGTGGACGTGTTTGTAGGCAATCTGGATCGGGGATTCGCCTTCGTGAGGCTTCCGGCCGGTCAGCAGCTCGAACAGAATCACCCCGGCGGCATAGACGTCGGCTCGGGCATCGGCGCGGCCGTCCACCACCAGCTCCGGAGCCAGATAGGACACCGTGCCGATCAGGACGCCGCCGGTGGCGGTGTGCTGAGTTTCTTCGCCGACCGCCTTGGCGAGACCGAAGTCGGCAACTTTGATCCGGCCGTCGTCGGCGATCAACACGTTCTCCGGCTTGACGTCACGATGTATGATCCCAGCCCGGTGCGCTGTTGCCAGAGCGGCGAGGATCGGCTCGAGAAGCGCCAGCGCACGCTGACCAGACACCGGCGCCTCGGCTCGGATGACATCTCGCAAGGTGCGCCCCGGAACGTACTCCATGACCAGGTACACGACGTCGGAGTCTTCGCCTTGGTCGTAGATCCCGACTATGTTGTCGTGCGCCAACTGTGCTGAGGCCCGAGCTTCGGCCACGAACCGGTCGGCGAACGAGGTGCCGGCCGGCGGAGCGGGCGCGGTTGAGCCCCCGCCCAGCCCGGGATGCATCACCTTGACCGCTACCTCGCGGTTCAATCGCAGGTCGGTGGCCTCGAAGACACTCGCCATGCCACCACGGGCAATGCGAGGGCCGATCCGATACCGCTGGCCGAGCACTTGGCCGGTCAGCGTCTGGCGCACCGTTGCGCCCGAGCGAGGCTGTTGACCGGTGTCCACGATGTCGGGTCCTCCAAGGGCCTCTGGCGAGACGGTTCGGCCGGGGTTGTCGACCGGAGTGCGGCTGGAATGTCCAGATGAGGAAAGATCCGGCCAGGTCCATGGTACGTAGGTGCGAGCTTGCGCACCGCGCTGGGGAGCGTCGGCGTGGCGTGCTGCCTACGCCTGGGCTGGCGGCGCGTGATTGTATGTCGCCATGCCTTCGCTCAATCCGACCAGCGACCACGATCTTGGCGCGTTGGTCGCCG
Source organism: Nocardioides sp. (assembly GCA_051657765.1). Lineage (GTDB taxonomy): Bacteria > Actinomycetota > Actinomycetes > Propionibacteriales > Nocardioidaceae > Nocardioides. The sequence goes on from JBOFLH010000048.1 coordinate 8,937, forward strand.
AGTGGATCGATTGGTCAGCTGCCGCTGAGGAACTCGGCGTCACCGTCGCCAAGGTTCGCACGATGATCCGAACCCATGAGCTGGCCGCCGCTGTGCCGGTGCCCGGGAGCGGGCAACGGATTCCGGCCCTGTTCCTTCGGGACGGCCTGATCGTCAAGGGTCTGCCCGGGCTGCTGACGGTCCTGCACGATGCGGGGTATGACGACCGCGCGGCCATCGCGTGGATCTTCACCGAAGCTGAGCTGCCCGGCCGGCCGATCGACGCGCTTCGCGAAAACCGCGGCTCGGAGGCCAGGCGCCGCGCCCAATCGCTTGCTTTCTGAGGTGATGTTTCACCAGGTTCACCCGCGCCGGCGCGCACCCGGGATCCCGGCCGCGCTATTGCTCGTTCCGCTGGTGATGATTCTCGGCTGGTGGTGGTGGGCGCATCTCGGGCCGCCGTCTGAGCATGAGCACGCCGATAGCGCGGCTACCGCTACCGCCGTTGGCTCCCGAGACCCCGACAGTGGCCTTCGCCTGGTGCCGGTGACCGCACTCCCGGCCGAGGCTGTTGAGACGATCCTGGTGATCAGGAACGGCGGTCAGTTTCCTTACGCCGCCGACGACGGAGTTTTCGGCAATTTCGAAGCGCTGCTTCCGGCCAAGCCTCGGGGCTACTATCGCGAGTACACCGTGGCCACGCCGGGCATCGATGGGCGTGGGGCCCGGCGCATCGTGGTTGGCGAAGGCGGCGAGTACTACTGGACAACAGACCACTATGCCTCATTCAGCCGAATCGACGATCCGTGAGACGCGTGCTTGGCGGCGGCCGCTGCCTGAACGATCGCCCGGCGAAACCTAGATCCCGCGGATGTCGGCTCCCGGACGGCCGGGGATGAGCGGCTTGGCGGCGGTCTTGGCAGGCACCAGGGCGGCTGGGGTCTATCGGTGGCGAGCGGCTATCGAGGTCGACGACATTGCACGTGCGGTCGAGCAAGCCGGGTGGCAGTTTGGTTACCTCGACGGCTGGCAGGCTCAGACCATGCATAAGTTCTTGCGAGCGGCTGGCGTCGCCCTGGCTTTTCCCGAGTACTACGGCCGCAACCTTGATGCGTTGGCTGACGGCCTGCGAGATACGCCGGCCGACCCAGCTGCCCGGGTGCTGTTGTTGTGGGACGGGTGGGCTCCGCTGGCGAGAGCCGACGAGTCCGGCTTCGACCGGGTGCTGGCGGTGTTCCGGAATCGAATAGCCGTCGCCGACGGCAGATTCGCGGTGCTCTTGCGTGGTGCTGGCCCGGCCCTCGGCGAGGTGAGCAGCCTCGACTGACCTGGCACCGCCGTTGCTTCGACCAGCTAGCGAGCCCGATCCGTGACGGCGGCCGCCAATGCATGCAACGACCTGCGGGCCTGCTCGTCGATGTCCGACCTCTCCAGGGCTGCCCGGGCCCGGGCAGTGAGACCCTCGATGGCTTCCTCAACGTGCGCCCGCGCTCCGGAGCTCTCGATAATGCCGCGCAGGCGGTCGATCTGATCTGGTGCCAATGGCAACCCCAGCCACTGGTCGAGAAGCTCTGCCTCCGGAGTGGGTGCCCCGTTCAGTGCAAGCGCGATCAGCACCGTCCGCTTGCCCTGAACCAGGTCGTCGCCGGCCGGCTTTCCGGTCGTCCTCGGATCGCCGAACACACCGAGCAGATCGTCACGAAGCTGGAACGCTTCGCCGAGCGGCAGTCCGAAGGCACTCAACTGACCAAGATGAGTCTGGTCCGCGCCCGCGAGCGCCGCGCCGACTTGTAGTGGTCGTTCGATGGAGTATTTGGCCGACTTATAGCGCAACACGGCCATCGCGGTGTCGACATCGGCTTGCCCCCGCGCTTGCACCGAGACATCAAGAAACTGACCGACGATGACCTCGCTACGGCACAGATCAAAGATGCCCATTGCTGCGGCCAGGTCCTGATCAGGAAGTCCACAGTTTCTTAGTAGCTCGTCAGCCCAGCTCAACAAGAGATCACCCAACAAGATCGCAGCGGCCGCGCCGTACTGTTCCGACCGGCCGCGCCAGCGTGCGCTGAGATGTTCGCTAGCGAAGACCAGGTGGCGTGCCGGCTGGCCCCGCCTGGTATCCGAGTCGTCCATCAGGTCGTCATGAACCAGTGCGCTGGCGTGCAGCACCTCGAGCGCCGCGCAGGCCCGAAACAAGGCCGTCTCGTCCACCGAGTCCGATCGTAGCGCCCGATATCCCCAGTAGCAGAAGGCGGCCCGCAACCGTTTGCCGCCGGAGACCGACAGCCGAGCCTGAGTCAGGAGGCGCTCCGCGTCCGGGCCGAGCGGAGCCAGTCGGGAACTTTGCTCGCTCAGGAATTCGTCCAATGTGGTTTGCACGCTCTCCTGGAACGAGAAGTCGACGAACGGTCCCAGCTCCCCACGGATCTGTTCTGTAGAGGTCACGCTGGTGACACTACGTCACCTGCTCCAGGTCGGTCGTCGGGGCCACCGGGGGCGCCAAGTGGACAGGACGGTGCGGCCACCGGGGGGCGTCCTACGATAGGTCTATGGGAACAGATCTCGGTAGCGTGGACATCCACTGCGGTGACGGACAACGTGCAGATCGATCCCGCATCGCCACTCTGATCGGTGACGCGGAGCCATCGTTCTCGTTCGAGTTCTTCCCGCCGAAGGATGCCGTCGGCGAAGAGCAACTGTGGACCGCGATTCGTGACCTTGAGCCGTATCGTCCTTCGTTCGTCTCGGTGACCTATGGCGCGGGTGGCTCGACCCGAGACACCACCGTGCAAATCACTGGCCGCATCGCTCGCGAGACTTCGCTAGTGCCGCTGGGTCATTTGACCTGCGTGGGGCACACCCGGGCGGATTTGGTAGGTATCTTGAATGCCTACGCGGCCGCCGGAGTCCGCAATGTACTGGCCTTGCGCGGCGATCCGCCCGGTGGCCCGGCCGCCCCGTGGACGGTCACTGATCAGGGTTTGAACTACGCCAGCGAACTGGTGGCGTTGGCGCGCCGCTCCGGAGACTTCTGTGTCGGCGTTGCGGCGTTCCCGCAGGGCCACCGGCAAGCGCGTTCGCTGGACGACGACGTCGCCGTATTGGCTGACAAGCAGCGTGCCGGCGCGGAGTTTGCGATCACCGACATGTTCTTCCGCGCCGAGGACTATCTGAGTCTGCGGGCGCGAGCGAGTGCGGCGGGCGTCACGCTGCCGATTTTGCCTGGGATCATGCCGATCACCAATCTGCGACAGGTAACCCGAATGGCCGAACTCTCTGGGCGTGAGGTACCACCCGAAGTGGTGAGCCGGGTGTCGCGGTACGACGGAGATGCGGTCGCGCTCCGGGCCGAGGGGGTCGCTATCGCGGCGGAGCTGTGTGATGTTCTGTTGGCCGAGGGTGCACCGGGGTTGCACTTTTACACGCTCAATCGATCCCGGGCCACCCTGGAGATTTTCCAGCACCTCAATATCACCGCGTGAGCTGCTGTTTCGGCTAGCTTCGTGTGCGTATGGCACCGCCCGGCTGATGTGCCCACCGGCCGTCCGACATATCGGCCGGATCAGGTGCAGAGAAGGCGTACTACGACAGGAGAGAATCGCTTGGTCACCTTACGCAGTGTCACGGCCACGGGAACGGGCTTCGCGCGAGCAGCACCGGACGCTGCTGTGTTGCGGGTAGCGGTGACCCACCGGGCAGCTGGAGTTGCTGAGGCATTCGCCGGTGTCGATTCCGCCGCTCGGGCTGTCGCCGCGATGGCGCGAGACTTCACCGATGCTGCCCGGGTCATGTCCGCCGGATTCACCGTGTGGCCCGCGTATGACAACCACGGCGGGCACGCTGGATTCGAGGCGAGGCACGGATTCACCATCGGCTGTGCGGATCTGGCGTCTGCGGGTGCACTACTCGGCGCGCTTGCCCACGATATCGGTGACCGACTCGTTGTCGAAGGAATTTCCTTGGAGATCTCGGACAAGACGGCAGCACTCGTCGCCGCACGTGAAGCTGCGTTTCTGGACGCTCGCCAGAAGGCCGAACATCTGGCCGCCTTGAGTGGTGAGTCGCTAGGACCGGTCCTCTCCGCCGTCGACAGCGGTGGCGATACGGCGTCGGGTGCCGCAGGGATGGCCTTTGCCAAAGACGCCGCGATGGCCATCGAGCCGGGCGAATCACGTGTTGGTGCATGGTTGACGGTGACCTGGGAATTCAGCTGAGTCGCTAGGCGGGGCCCACGCGCTGGGCGACCGCGGCAGCCGAGAGCCCGACCCACGGTAGTCCCGAACCGGGATTGGCGTGCGCTCCCGCGGCATAAACACCGGGGATAGGAGTGCTCGGGCCCAGTCGTCGCCTGATCGTGCCCCGTCCGCGCCAGCGCACACCATAGGCAGAGGAGTCAGGAGCCGGTGCCCGCTGATCGAGACGCGCCAGGATGCGGCCGCGCAGATCGGCGCCGCGATCGGCCAATAGGTCGACCGGGTCGCCTTCTCCGCGCACGAGCAGAGTCAGCGTGCTCGCGTCCTGGGAGAGCCGGCCCGGACGCGCGATCAGGAGTGGACTTCCATGCCACGCGGTCTCGGCGTGGAACGGGTCTGGGCCGGTGACGGCCAGGTGGCAGACCCTCGGATGCGTGGTCGGCCTGGTGCGTTGCACGTGGACGCGCAGTGCCGGCAGACATCGAGGGTCGGTCGCACAGACGACCACGTCGCAATCGACGGTGCCGTCCCGGGTAGCAACCGCGACGAGACGACCCTTGCGTACGACCAAGTCGACAGCGCGGGTGTTGAGGCGGACGTCGACCCCTCGGGTCGCCAGCCGGCTAGCCAAGGCCAGTGCAAGCGCGCGAGACCCACCGTCGATCTGCCATTCACCGAAACGCTGAGCAAGGTAGGCCTCGACGCCGACCCACGCCGGCACCTGGCGGAGTTGGTGGCCTTCGAGTCGGGGCGCCAAGGCGGCGATGGCCCGCAATCGGGGATCCGGCAGCGAGCGTCGGATGCGCCCGGCGAGGGACTCACGGCTAGCCAGCAGGCGACGTGTCTCGGGCGCGGCCAGCCGGACGTCGTAGGGTCGCTCGAGAAAGTCGCGACGCAACCAAGCCCAGAGGTCGGCGAACGACGCTACGTAGCCGAGCCACGCATGATCCAGCCCGCCTCCCAGGCCGGCCAGCGCTGCGGCTTGCGCTGACCGGGAGCCGCTCGGCAACGCGACCGAACTCCCGTCGCTGAATCGGTGGACGCGGGCCGGGTCCATGGGCCGGATGCTCACCTCGGATTCAAGCGGCCGGCCGGTCTTGCGAAAGAGGTCCCGGAGCACCGCGGGGAGCAGCGTCGAGGTAGGCCCCGCATCCCACGTGAAGCCGGCCAGCGAGGCCGTGGCCAGAGCGCCGCCCAGAGTGGTTGCGCGCTCCATCACGGTGACGACGTGGCCCAGCTTGGCCAGTCGGGCAGCGGTGGCGATGCCGCCGAGGCCACCCCCGATCACAATCACGACGGCCATCGAGGCACTATGCGCCGCGCGGCGGCGAGGTCTCGACTTGCTTCCAGCGGCGCCACCCGCGGCGGACGAGTTTTCCGATCAGGTAGAGCAGAATCAGGCCGATGATCAGGGCCACCGCGGCGAGGGCTGCCGCGGTCCGTGGATGATCAATGGCGTACCACACCACCCCCAGCACGGCGAAGTCCTCTAGGAGGCTGGCGCCGACATTGGTGACCGGCTCCGGTGAGGCATTGATGGCTAACCGGCTGCCGGACTTGATCAGGTGCGAGGCCAAGGCCGTGCCACCGCCGACAACTCCCAAGATCGCCTGATCCAGCGACGACGCGTCGCCGGCGAGGAGAACTCCGATCACCGCACCCGAGGTGGGCCGGATCGCGGTAGACACGGCGTCCCAGGTGGAGTCGACGTAGGGGATCTTGTCGGCGACGAATTCCATTGCATAGAGGAGTCCGGCGACGGCAAGGACATCCCAGCGCGCCAACACGTTAGGGATCTGGTCAAAGTTGTTGACGCGGTCGGCGAGGCCCAGCACCAACACCACGAGGTAGGCGTTGATGCCGCTTGCCCAGCCGGAGGAAAACACGAGAGGTAAGGCGTCCACGCGGCACAGCATACGGAGCGAGTCCGGGGGTGGCGCCGATGCCGCCACAGATCGCGGGTCCCGCCGACCCTATTTGGTCGGTTCGGGATCAGATTCGCTCCGGCGCGTGCTCGGGGGAACGTGGCGTGTGGTCAACCTCAACTTCGGCTGCGCCGGTCATCGCGACCAATTCGAGATGGGTCGTGGCGTAGACCGCCGCCGGGTGCCCGGCGGCCGCCCACAGTATCTCGTGGTCGCGGAGCCAGGAGTCGATGTAGGTCGGCAGCGGCCTGGGGTGAGCGAAGGGTGAGACCCCGCCGATCACCTGACCGGTATGTTCGCGGACGTAGTCGGGGCTGGCGCGACGGAGTCGAGGAACACCGAGGCGACCGGCGACGAGGGCGGTGTCGACGCGATGCGCCCCGGAGGTCAAGATCAGCACCGGTGCGCCCGCGGCGTCGAACAGGAGACTATTGGCGATTGCGCCCACTTCGCAGCCGAGCGCGTGCGCCGCCAACGCCGCGGTATGCACCGAGGCAGGCAGGGTGACGATAGGGCCGGTGCCGCCGAGGCGGGTGTGCTCGGCACGAAAGCGGGTGACTGATGGGGGCTCCGAGTCCTCCAGTGGCTGCTCACCCATGCCGGTGAGTCTAGCGGTGCGGACCTGTGCGGCCGTTGTGATGCTCGGTTGACGGGTGCTCGACGAAGCGGTGTACTGTTTCTATCGAACAGGTGTTCGAGATGAAGCAAGCGCCCTTGGGAGGTCGCGGTGACACGCGAGAGCGAGCGGGAGAGCGAGCGGGAGAGCCGCGCTGTCGGTGACGGTCGGGACCGAGGGGCCTCAAGAGTCTCACCCGCACTGCTGGCGGCCACCGAGCGACATCTCACCCGGTCCACTCAGTCGCTTCACGAGGCCATGACTTCGGTGGATGTGCTGACGAAGTACGCCTGTGCCCAGGTGGCCGCCTTACGTGCCGCCCTTGCGGTGCTGTCCGCTCGGCCACTATCGCCAGTGACTCGATCGGTCGGCTCCGGTCGCTGCGGTGGCTGGTCGAGGAGCGCTCCGCCCGCGGCACACAACGCCTGGACGTTGCTGGCTCACGTCGCGCCGGAACTGGCTGCCTGGGCGGAGTTCTTCGCGGGCGGCCCTGCCCGAAGGGCGACCGGTCCGGCCGGCTCGCCGCATGCGGTGACCGATCGTGCGGCCGATGAGTTGATCCGCGAGGTCGACCGTTTCCTCGCCGTCATTGAGAACAATCTGGGGCTCGTGCCGCACCTGGCATCGCGGACCAAGGCAAACGAACTGCGGCTGTTGGAGTTCGCGCAGAGTGGTTGAGGTTGGGCGGCTGGGTTGGACGGCTGAGTCCGCACAGTAGGTTGGCTCATCCCATCTCATCTAGGGTTAGGCCATGACGCCGAACGCACCCGCTGGACATGCAGACGGCTCACCGACCGGCCCCCTCGGCAGCGCGCGGCTGGGTTCCCGTGCGGAGGTGGTGTGGGTCACCGTCCGACGTTCCTTGGCAGTGCCCGGCGCCTACCGTGGCGATCGTGCGGAAATCGTCGATATCGGCGGTGGGACCGGTGGCTTCGCGGTGCCGCTAGCCACGCTTGGCCACCGGGTACTGGTGATAGATCCGAACCCCGATGCGTTGGCGGCACTTGGCCGTCGAGCGGACGAGGCCGGAGTTACCGACCTGATCACCGCCCATCAAGGTGAGGTTGCCGACATCACCGCATACGTTGAACGGTTCGCCGCCACCGATGGACCCGACCTGGTCCTATGTCATGAGGTGCTGGAAGTGTTGGCGGACCCGGCCTCGGCGCTGACCACCATTGTCCGAGCATTGCGTCCGGGGGGAGCGCTTAGCTTGCTCGTCCCGGGGCTGCACGCCGCCGTGGTGGCGCGAGCGATGGCAGGCCACTTCAATGAAGCCATCGCCCTGCTTGATGAGGGCGTCGGTCGCCGCTTCACGGCGCACAACATCGCCGGCATGCTCACCGACGTCGGTTTGGTCATCGACTCGATTCATGCTGCCCGGGTGTTCACCGACCTGGGTCCGGGAGCTTTCGTCGATAGCGAGCCGGGTGCCACGCGGGCCTTGCTCGAGCTCGAGCGGGCGGTTGCCGCGCGACCTGAATACCTCACGCTAGCCACCCATCTTCATGTGTTCGCACGCCGGACGGCCTGATCGGTGCCGAATCGGGCTGAGGCCAGCGAGCACCGGGCCGCCTGGCGGTGATCAACCGTCCTCGCCTTATCGTTCTTGCTCGGTCGTTCTCCTAGGACCCCCAGAATCAGAGGATTTTTCCGATGCGGCTACCCTGGGATCACGGGCTTGCCTAGACTAGAGTTCGGTCGAATGCGCAGATTGGTGTTCGAGCGCTAGGCGGGGAAGTACAATCGGCGAATAACTGTCGGGAAGAAGCGAGGGGACCGAGCCGTGCCACTCTCAGAAGAAGAGAACAGACTTCTCGAGCAGATGGAGCGTGCCCTGGTTGAGGAGGACCCCAAATTCGCCTCGACCTTGCGGGGAACCACGCAAGAGAAGATTGCCAAGCGCAACGCGTTGCTGGCCAGCCTAGGTCTCGTTGCCGGAATCGGTGTGTTGATGACCGGGGCGGTGTCGCGGTCAACCCCGATTGGTATCGCTGGTTTCGTCACCATGCTGCTGTCCGCAACGGTGGCTATTTCGGCTCTGCGAGGTCGTAGCCAGTTGGGGGAGGGGCGGAAGGTTTCCCACCCGAGCGGTGACTTCCAGGTCATTGAGGGCGGGCGGAGTCGGGCGCGAGGTCGCTCACGTGCGCCGAAGACACGTGGCAGTTCATCCCTCTCGGCCCGAATGGAAGAGCGCTGGCGGCGCCGTCGGGACCAGAACGACCGGGACTACTAGCCGGCGATCGCTAGTTGGGGCGTCCCTGATCTCTGTCACGACATGCCCGGACTT
>JBOFLH010000049.1:0-1358 GCA_051657765.1 Nocardioides sp.
TACCCAAGCTCAACGGGGCAGGATCGCCGCCGGAGATGAGGCTGAGCGGCGCACCACCCGTCTCTCGATACTGGATTGGTTCGCGATATTCTAGAAGTGTGTGATTTCCGTTGACCCACTCGGAGGGATCGGCATGGACAGCACATCACGTCAGATAGCGCTCGCTCACCGTAGCTCGCACGTTTGCCAGGCTCGAACTTGCTGCAAGATGAAGTATCGATGAGCGAGCTAGCCACCAAAGCGTCAGCTAGTCCGAACGCCGGGCGCTCGCGATGAGCTTTAGGTGCGGGGGCGAAACCTTAGACGGTCTGCCGTGTAGGCGGCTCGTACGCAGCTTTGGCAGACGATGCCACGATCATCGCTGGGAGCTATCCAAGCGATCGAGAGTCATACTGCGAGTTGCCCATACGTCGGTTCGTAGTGCCGTTACGCAGCTTCGCCAGCATCGACCGTCAATGTCTGAGCCGTCGAGACTCACCACCAGCGCCGATGTGATCGGCACCTCCGAACAACGTTCGACGACGGGCAACCTGACACCAGCTCAGCGCGACATCGTTGAAGTGGCCGCGGCATTCACAGCAGACGTGATTGTAGACGGCTGGCCAGAAGCAGTAGCGGATCGCGCCAACAAGTACGTAACCGAACCCACATGGAGACGCGCGTTCAGAGGTAGCGGCCGCCGCTGTCGACTTCTAGCTGACCTGGCGCGGGCGGTCTTGAGACAGAAGGAAGTGCTGCACGACATTGTCGGCTCAGCGGCCGGGCAAGTCGCAAGGTGGCTCCAACTAGGTCTCTTTGCGCAACAGTTGGCTGCGGAACTCACCAAGAAGATCCCGTTGCCGCCCGACACCCAATTCATCGCAGTGGCCCGAGGCGTACAGATCACAGGCATCTTGGTGTGCGTGGCTGATGGAACCGATCTCACCCGATGCCAGTGCTTCATTGACCTTGCTCTAGCCGAGACCAAAACACGGGTTCGCGAACTCATGATCGCTGCGACCGAAGATTGGGCGCGGCTTGACCGGTTTCCGCCGACACCCCGCTGAACCGTCGGACCACTAACTGTTCCTCTAGCGACTCGGTCTCGTGGCTACAGCCCTGGACCGCAGCAGACTGGCGAGCCTGGCTGACCGGAGCGCCATCGCGCAACCGGCTGGGCTCGTAATGATTAGGTCATCGGTTCGATTCCGATAGGCGGCTCCACACGTTGCCCGGCCGGCGGTCCCTCACTTCCCGGTAGGTCGGGTGATGGTTCGGGTGGCTTCCTGGGCCATGCCCAGTACGCCGGCGACGTTGGCGGCCAGTACGGCGTAGGCCAACCAGTCCTCGGCCTGGACGATCTCCGGGAGCTCGCCCGT
>JBOFLH010000050.1:0-2648 GCA_051657765.1 Nocardioides sp.
GCAATGGCCTTACACAAGTTGGGCGAGCGCTTCAGAAGCACTCTGGGCGCGAGGGCAGCGTCTTCAACGGGCTGTCAAGCGGGAGTGCAACCGCGCGGAACGACCAGGGACTGCGCGTACTGGACGAAATCCTCAACGATCCAAGAGGCCGAACCGAGGTCCTCAATCGGGTCACAAACATTTGGGACTCGGCTGGTCGTGGTGTCCGCTACGGTAACGACGGCTCGTTCATGGGCTTCTTGGAGTCGGTCGGATGAACGGGTACAGGCTCCTGCTGGTGAGTGTGGTAGGCGAAAGGGACGGGATGGCCCTGGAACTTTCTCATGATTCTGGTGAACAGCTTGCCGAGGTCTTCGAAGACGGCGAAAGCCATGCTCGAACATTCACTGTCTTCACGGATCAACCCGTTCCTCTGGCAGCCGTAGAGTGGCTGTTGGCTGAGGCATCGAGACGACTGTGAGTGAACCCATCTCGGGTGCTTGATCATCATGAAGATGAACGCCCACAACGTCGCTGTGGCAGCAGACTTGCTGGTAGCCATCGCCGAGTTTGAAGCCGTGGCCTATACGCTTGACGAGGTCCAAGCCGTTCTGGAGAGCGCCAGCGATCGCTTCGAGAAAGACGGCTCCGGCGTCGCCGATGTGGTTCGTCGTACGGAGTCGGATCTCGAGGAGATACGATTCACAACGCTCCTCGACGAACAGCTACCAGCTGCGATCTTCAGACTGGATGCACTGCGAGCGGACATGGAGGGCATGTCTCACCGGCGGCTGGACACCCTTGAGTGAGCGGCAAGCAGGGAGGCTGCGGAATGCCCGTCGGATTATCTAGGGCTAACGCCGTAGGTGTGGGCGAACTCAGTCGGCTACAGCGTTGAGCACATGTGATCCACGATGGATCCGGCCGAACATGGGACAACGGGCGTCCGGCCCGGTAGTCGTGCGGGCTACGGCCATGTCGGTGGCCTGTTTCGGCGAGCGGATGGAGTCCGACACTCCTTGTTCAGACCCTCTGGGTTGAGGGTCGGCTGCACGCCGGGTGTCCGTTCGCTGGTTCTCCGGATTGCGCTCCCGGCCACCGTGCTCGGCCCTACGGTCGGTCCATGACATTGGGAGAGCCGGCACCCGACCTCGCCAAAGAGGTCCGTCGGTTGCAACGACGCAGCACGGTCGCCGTCGTGCTCGCCCTGGTGGCGTTGCTCCTCGGCCCATCTGCTGGCTACGCAGCGGCCACGCTTGTGCCGGGTCTGCGAGGTGCCGCTGGTCCGGAGGGTTCTGCTGGACCAGAAGGTCCGCCGGGCATTCAAGGACCGCCTGGTGAGGTGGACATCGACGCTGTGCAGGACGACCTGTTGCCGCTGGGATGCTTCCGTCTCTACACTGAGCAGATCACGACACTGGATCCCTTCGGCAACGCCGACAGGGTCGAAGTCGTCACGTGCTGAGTAAGTGGCGGTTATCGCGGCGAAGTCAGGGCGGGGTGTCTCCCGTCAGCTACGCGATGCCAATCGGACTATCTGGGTTACGGTCGAGGCCGGTCCGGACCATCCAGACCATCGACGGCGAGCCGTACACGTCGGCCGCAGGCCGGGCCAGGCGGTTCGATCTGGCCGGGCATCTTGAGGTACTTTGAACTTCAGCAAAGGCTTCGACTCCCCGTTGAGCGTGTGAGTCAGGTTGGCCCCCGGTGTAGCTGCGGCAGCCGGGGGTTTGTTGCGTCCGTAGGGCAGTGACGACGGTCAAGAGCGCCTCCACCTCGTTGAAGAGCGGCCGAGCGTTGCGTCGAGCGCATGCGATTTACGGCGGCTCTGGAAGAGCCAGCACGGGCCCGCCATGTCCTCGACGAACCCACCAGCGCCCTCCTTAGACACTTGACGGAAAAGTTCCGAGGGCGGGATCTTTCTGTCATGGCTGAGCTTCTTACGTCGCGAGAGGTAGCCACGATTCTCGGCGTCAGCCTGCGCCAGGTCAGCAACATTCGCCGCCAGGGCCGGATCGTCGCGGTCGACCACTCCGGATCATCGGAGCCGTACCGTCAAGCACTGCGGTCTCGACGCGCATCGGAGCAGTGGGCAATTGACATCGAGTTGCGGCCCAACTGGCCGCGGTCTCGATGCGCATGGGAGCGGTGCTGAGCCACGCTGAGACAGCGCGCGCCGCATACCGGGCACGTGGACAGGATCGCCGCCTGCTCGAGCCAGGTGGTGATCGTGGTCTGGAACCACAACTCGCGACCGGTGGCGGTGACGAAGTCCGGCCCCGGCAGCAGACCGATGCCGCGCCACCGCTCAACGGTCGGCTGGCTCACCCCGGCGAGTCGGGCCGTGCCCGTGATCCCCACCAGCCCTGCCGGGAGGCCCGGGACCACCGTCGGGAACGGCCCGTACGGTTTCATCGCCACCGCCACCTGCCCTCGGGTGGCACCCACGTCCATTGCGATCACCCGAAGCGACTCACCGCCGTGGCGGCGCCGGGCCCACTCCTCCGCCTCCAGCCGGACCTGTCGAACCCGGAGAAGCGGTCCAGCATCCCTGGTTTGGAGACTCACCAGCTGGTGCGATACGCCTTCGGCGGCGGCGATGTCGGCCGCCGACTCCCCATCGCGTCGTTGGGCCAGCCAGTCCAGCGCCGGGTACGACTCCACCTCAG
>JBOFLH010000051.1:0-2248 GCA_051657765.1 Nocardioides sp.
GGATACGAGTCACCATGCGGCAAGAAGCACGCCGGCTACTGCCCGCGACGGGAGGCGTCAGCCACAGGCTCAGGGGGATGCGAATCACCGTGCGGCAAGAAACACGCCGGCTACTGCCCGCAACGAGTCAGCGTCCGTCCAGAGACGGACAACACCAAGAGGCGCGCCGGACGTCGACGCCTTGGTCTGCCTGACGAGCTGCTCGCTCTCCTGATGCTGCACCGCGAGCAACAGGATGCCGAGCGCCGTGCCGGGGGCCAGTTGTGGTGGGAGGGCGGCTGGCTCTTCGCTGACGAGCGCGGCCGAGCGATCAACCCACGCACCGACTGGACCCACTGGAAGGAGCTGCTGGCCAGAGCGAGCGTCCGCGACGGCCGGCTGCACGACGCCCGACACACCGCCGCCACCGTGCTCCACATGCTCGGCGTCAGCGAACGATCCATGATGGGGCTCATGGGTTGGTCGAACACGGCGATGGCCTCGCGCTACGCCCACATGGTCGACCCGGTGCGCCAAGACGTCGCCGACCGATTGAGTCGCCTGCTCTGGCAGAGCAGCACGCCCGAATAGCTAGGGGCGACCGCCGCCAACTGGCCCGCTGCTCAGAACGGCGGCAGGTCGCTGTTCGGCCATGAGCTCGGGGGTGCAGGAAGCGCGGCGAGAGGCAGCGGCAGGCTTGTGACCACGTGCAGATTCAAAATGTCGTCGCGGTCAATGAACATGATTTGGCTGCGTTTGGTCGCGTCAAGTGCGTTGCCGAGCCAGTTGCGCGCAGCCTTCGTGATCTCGCCCCCTGCCACGATGAATGCGTGATCGACCAGCACTCGGCGGTTCGTCTCAGGATCGAAGATCTCGTGAGCGAGCATCATGAGCGCCTGGTGATGTATCTCGGCCATGTTGGCATTGCCGGCCTTCGTGACGCCCGAGGCGTCAAGTTTGCCCTTTTTCGCCTGGACGCCGAAATAGAGGAGGTGCTGGGTTGGCAAGGTGTAGCGCATCCAGACGTCCTTGCCGTACTCCAGCGCCTTGTCCCTGTGTCCCGCTGCCGTGATCCGGTGGTATCCAAGCTGGCGGAACAGCGGCAGCAGCACCTCCTCGATAAGGTCGTCTTCACTGCAGGAGTCGAGGTAGGCCGACAGAAGCCGGCGCCGCTCCAACTCTGCCTCGCTGAACGGGCGATGCGGGTTGCCGGCGAGGATCGCAACCGCCCGGGTGCCAATGTGCCGTAGGTAGCAATGGCTGTCCTCGGCGTAGAACGCCTCAAAGCCTTCGCGATCAAGAATCTCGTTAAGTTGCACCAGTGCATGCGGACGATCCGGCCCCTCATTGAGCCGTTCGGCTTGACTCATTAGTTGGTCGATGAGCCGGCAGAAGATCTCAGGCGGACGGTTGGGGCCGTCGTGGGGCTCGTCTAGCATTTCCTCCAGAACGTCCGCAACCCAACGGTGGCGAGTGGAGCCGTCGTGCTGGTAGTCGGCCCCCAGCTCTTGGAAAAACTCTGTGATGTACATGCTGGAGCGATACGGAAAGTACTTCGCTTCTTCCTCGTTCTTCGTGTCGTCGCGGCCAACGTTGCCCACGATGAGTGACCCCATGGCCTCGAGATTACGGCGCTTGAACTTCATGCTCCGTTATCGCAAACGATGCCGTCAGACCGTCGGATCCCGACGGTTGAGTTCGCCAGGAGCTCCGGTTCATTCGCTCGGCCGGATCCGGTTCCGAGTGAACCGATCGACTACCTGGCTTGGAAGGCACCCGTTCTCCGTCATCACGGCTCGAACATGCCTGCGCAGCGCTGCCTCCGTCGGGACGCCGACAGCACTCGTAAGCAGGTCGCTCCAGACGGCTGAGACATCTCCCGCGATCTGCTCGACGACCTCCGTTGACGTCAGATAGACGTTCGAGTTTGCCGCCGAAGCATGCTGCGGATCGATCGTCAGCCGATCCGACACAATGACCGCTGGGCTCTCCGCAGGCGGGTGATCGAGGCCCCGGTCTGCGGCCAGCTGGTCGAGCTGAGTGTTGGCCTGGCGGATGTCGTGGAGCGGAAGTAGGCCACCGGAGTGCTGCTCGGACTTGGCTTCCACGGTCATCCACATGGCCGTGCCCCACTCCCACGCGGAGTCGCATCGACCGCTGCCGGGCGGCTTGGACGCCTTCGCGCCAAGGTACAAGCCGAGCGTCGTGTGGGCGCCCTCGGAAAGAGTCGCCTCGTCCTGGGCGAGCGCAGAACGCCCCCCCTCTAGGT
>JBOFLH010000052.1:0-1562 GCA_051657765.1 Nocardioides sp.
GGCGGAGCTGCCGGGCCCCAGCAGCGAGGTCAGGTCCGACGCGAAGGCGTCCTGATACACGTCGCCGAAGACGAACCGTACGACGTTGCCGTCCGCGTCCCGACCGAAATACGGCGGCGGGACCTCGATGCTGTCCAACAGCCACGACACCACCAGATGCCGCAGGAACTCGGTCACGTCCTTCGGCTCGAGCCGCGACGGATCGAACCGCCACATGTCCTCCGAGCCAGACCGCTCCCGCCGCCACGCCGACAATCCGTCCTCACGCCACCGGACATCCTCGACCGGACTCCGACGCATCGCCCCGATCCGGACCAACGGCCGCCCACCCCAGGTGTCCTCGACCTGGTGGAGGTAAGCCCGCGGCACCGACAGGCCCGCCCGACCCGCCAACCAGGTCGCCACCACCTCGCCCCGGGCCTCGCTCGTGGAGGCGTGGTCGACGAACAACCAGTCCCGGCGTCCTCCGATGAAGACCTGAGCCCGGTGGGAGCCGACCTCGAAGGAGCGGCGCGTAGCATCGACCGATGCCGGCGGGTAGCCGTCAAGCATCTCGTCACCGGGAGTGGCCCGGCCGGACAGTCCGCTTCGATCGTCGGCGAATCTTCGTACTGCGGTGCTCTCCACGAGTTCGGCGATGTGCTCGGCAAGCGCTCGCTTTCGGTGCAGCACCCGATCAACCAAGTACTCCGCGCTGATGCCACCCAGTGACACGCCCGAGCGCGTGATCGCGGGCTCGGCCCTTTGTAGGTCGAGTAACGCCTCATATTCACGAAGGTTCACGATGCCGAGGTTGGGCTCTACCAGCCCCTCATGCTCGGCCTCGGTTCGGGCGGCCCGGAACCACTTCCACCGACTGCTGTAGCTATCGAAGGAGTTTCGCTCCTCATTCGATTCCAATGCGCGTGCTATTGCCATCGGCCGTATCCACCCGGTTAGTGCCGATTCGTCGATCGCTTGAAGCCGTGCCGCAGCGTCCATCAGCATGGCACCCACCTGCTCCAGATCGATCTCCGGACGTCTCACAACCTCGTTCCACAACAACTCGTATACGTTGCGGCCAGCGCCGAAGTGACCGAACGGGCTCTCGTAGTTGTCGATATCGAGCACCTGAACCAACCGGGACTGGAACCAGGTCGTCGCGACGCGACCCTTATCGATTCCGACGATCTCCCCACTGTCGAGAACTTGGAAGTTGCCGCCATGAGAATCGAAGTTGTCCAAGAGGTAGTCAAGCATCCACAGTGGAGCCAATTGCTTCAGTAGTTCCATGACCTCCGGAGTCGTGCATGGGATGAAGTCCATAGTCTCAAACCGTGGGTCGTCGAAAAGCGACGCCGACTTGAACAACCGTTGGATCAAGCCGTATCGGACCTGCGGTGTATCAGCTGTCCTCACCCGATTTCCGCTCTGACCCTCATTGCTGGTTTCAGCACTGATCCCGATCAGGTACATCTCGGGTGCCCGTAGGCCCGCTGCACGCATGACTTTCGACGCTGCGATCTCAGCCAGCGAAGCCCCGGTCGGCTGCTCCTTGAACAACCAGCGACCACCCGCCGGAT
>JBOFLH010000053.1:0-3434 GCA_051657765.1 Nocardioides sp.
GGCCCCATTTGCCCAGGAACGACGACAACGGCGACAGATTCACCAACCGGGAACCTTCGTCCCAGATCCGGGTGTTCACCCGGGCACCGTCGGTGTCGAGGAAGATCGTCTGCTTGCGAGCGCCTTCGCCGCCGGGCCGATAGACCTCCAGGGTGCCGGTGTAGGCGCCTTCCCCACCTCCATACCTCACGAAGTACCGGCCGTCCTTCGCCGCGACGTAGTCGGTCACCGGGTCACCCCCAGCACCAGGCAACGGACTGTCCGACGGATAGATGAAGCTGGCATCGAGCGGTGAGCGATGGGTTTCGGTGCCGCGCGGACCGCTGACCGAGACAAAGCCGGGCGAGTCCAACGTCGCCCCCAACACGTCACCGGCCCGCAGGTCAACCGCCCACACGTCACGATCATCCTCGCCCGCCGACACGCTCAGTGAGTACTTTCCGGTGGTCTCACCTTGCTGGAAACCACCACCGAGCGCGTTCCATCCGGCGGCCACCAGGTAGTACACACCACCCCCCGGGACGCTGGTTCTGAACTCCACATCCTCGTCGACTTCTTCGTAGAAAGTGGCGTTGATAAAGTTCAGATCCTCATCCACGACGATCATCACCGGCAGCAGACCACCACTGGTAGCTACCATCCGCGCGTCGATCAGCGCACCACCGGCAACCTCCAACCGGTAGTAGTCGAAGTCGAACGCGCGTTCCTCTGCCGTATCGCCGGGCGCGTCACCACGGAATCCGGTGGTCTTGATCCCGACCCGGTCACCGCTGACACCGGTCTCGAGTGCCCCGTCGGGACCGCCATCATCTTCCTTGCTGGGCTTGATGGCTATCAGTGCCGAATCCGGCACCACCTCCGGAGACAGCACGCCTTGCAACGCCGCCTTCGGATTCTTCCGTCCGGTACCGAAGCCCGGAAGGTCCTCAGCGGTGCCCTGGACGTCGTTCAACCCCCTCGTCCCCCGCGACTCATTCTCCCGGGCGCTCAAGGGCGCGGAGCCAGTCCGGCCTCCGGCAGCCCGATCCCGCTCAGCGGCGCCCTTCTTGGCCGCCTCCGCCCACCCTTGATAGTCCCGAGGCTGTCCCGGTGGTACCAAGGAGGTAGCGGGGTTCGGACCGACCGGTTCGTCGCTGGCATACCAGGTCGCCCGCGCCTTAAACTCTTTCTCGAACTTGGCCAACTGCTGTTGGGTGACCCTCTTGGCCGGCTCGGCCTCGGTAGTCGCACTCACCGCCTGGCCGGCGTTCCCGCCTAACGCGGCTAGCGTGGTGATTGCCGTCAGTGCCGCGACAATGCCGGCCAGGATCAGCCGCCGGACTCGGCTCCTTCGTCTCATAACGTTCTCCCTTGCAAGGTTGGAGGTATCTCTACCTAGACGCAGACCGCGATCGACAGGTTTAGGGGCTCGCTGATCGATGCGTCCTTCAGGTTCTTTTCCCGAGCCGATCGGGTTGTTGAGTAGTCATCGATCCCCGTTGTTTGCGCGGCTGAGCCGCCCTCGCTCCCAGGTCTGGGACGGCTTCGAGTCACCGACGAACTGTCGTCACGCGGTGACGGCGATCAGCCCGGGGCCGTTCCGCCACACCACCGGAGGGCGGCCGCATCCGCGTGCGGCGCCGGCTCCTGATCTGCACGGCTTGCGCTCGCCGACTGGCGTACGCCGATCACTACTGGCCCCGCTGCGAGCAGCTAGCGTCCGGCAATCGCAGCACGGTCTGCGTCGACCCTTTGCTCCGATATCCGGACCGGAGTATCTCGCGGGATCCCGCGACCGCTACTCGGCTGCTAGCTGTCACGCTAGCGCCCACCGGGAGAATCACCCGTGGGCGCTTTATCGTGGGTCCCAACCCGGCTTGCGCTTGACCAGGATCTGGTAGGGCGGGCGGGGCTCGAACCCGCGACCCAAGGATTATGAGTCCTCTGCTCTGACCGACTGAGCTACCGCCCCGCCCGGGAGCTTACCTCGCGCAACGGGCGGATCTCGTCCCGGGTAGGCGCCGAGTCGGTCGCCGGCTTCGATGGTGGCAATCGGACAACTCAACTGGTGACGATGCCCTTCCGTTCCATGAGCAATGCCCTTCCCGCAAACGACGGCCAATGGCATGCTCGCGGTCATGTCACCTCAAGCCGCTATCGCGCCCCTGACTCCGCTGCCCGAAGACTGGCAAACCGCACTGTGCGTCGTCGCCCACCCGGACGACCTGGAATTCGGCGCCGCCGCCGCCATCGCCCGCTGGACCGGGCAAGGAAAGCAAGTGGTCTATTGCATGGTCACCAGCGGCGAGGCCGGCATCGACGGCCTGCACCCCGACGAGTGCCGGATGGTTCGGGAAGCCGAGCAGATCGAGTCGGCCCGAGTGGTCGGCGTGGAGACCGTCGAGTTCCTCGGGCTGACCGACGGTGTGCTGGAGTACGGCATACCGCTGCGGGCCGCGATCGCGCGGGTGGTGCGTCGCCACCGACCGGAGATCGTGATCACCGGGAACTTCCGGGACACCTTCGGTGGCCGCAACCTCAACCAGGCCGACCACATCGCGACCGGGAAGGCGGTTCTCGACGCGGTGCGAGACGCCGGCAACCGGTGGATCTTCACCGATCAGCTGGTCGACGGCCTCGAACCCTGGGGAGGGGTTCGCCAGGTGTGGGCTGCCGCCTCCCCCGATGCCGAGCACGGGGTGGACACCACGGGCACCTTCGACGCCGGAGTTGCCTCCTTGGAGGCACACGCGGCCTACATCGAGGGCCTGGGCTGGGAGTCCTTCGACCCGCGTGAATTCCTGGAGGGCTTCGCCCGGCAGACCGGACAGCGGATGGGCGTGGCTTTCGCCGCGCCGTTCGAAGTCTTCTCCATGGGGTGGGGCGACTAGCCCTGCCCGGGCGGGCTCCGGATGAGCACTCCCGCCTGACCACAGGGGTGGGTCAGGCGGGAGTCACTGGCTCCCCCGGTTGGACTCGAACCAACAACCCTCCGGTTAACAGCCGAATGCTCTGCCAGTTGAGCTACAGGGGATAGTCCGCCCGAAATGGACGGCGCCTGGCTAGCGGGCACAGGTTAGCAAGGTCTCGCTAGCGAGGGCGAATCAGCTCCCACCGAGGTCGCTGCGCGCGTGCGCCAGCACCGCCTCGGTCACGTGCTGGACCGCCGGATCTTGCGGATCAAGCCCGTCGTCGTACTCGATGAACCACCGAGCCGACGCCTTGCCGTCGGGGGCTCGACGGGCGATCACCCGCACACCCCGTCCGGCGTCGACCACGACGTACCGTTGCCACAGGATGCTCGCCGTCACCCGTTCCCGGATCAGCTCCACCAACCGACCGGGTTCGGTGACCATCACCTCGTGCACCGGCCGGGGCCGCCCCCAAGCACCCACCTCGACAACTCGCAGCACGGATCCGTTCGGGTCCCACCGCGCCGCCTGGATCCCCTCCCA
>JBOFLH010000054.1:0-11147 GCA_051657765.1 Nocardioides sp.
GCGAGCCACGACCGGTCCGCTCGTAGCGTGGCGGACCCTCATCACGCAGCGCCTTGCGCACCGTGTTCTTCGAGATCCCCATCGACCTGGCAATCACCTTGATCGACACTCCATCCGCGCGGTGCAACCGCCGGATCTCGGCCCAGTCCTCCACTGCCAACACCCCGCATCTCCTGCCCCGAGGTCGAGGACAGGCACTCGGAAGGGGTCAGTTTTCAGTTGCCGTTTGGGGGCCAGTTTTCACGTGCCGCCGACAGAGGGACGGTTCTCGACCGACCGTCCAGATCCCGATCTTCCCTGAGGCATCCCGAGAACCGCGCGTTGATGGCGTCAGCCCGGAGTTGTTTCGCCGCCCTGAACCTCGATCTGCCAGAGGCGTAATCGCTACGAGGGGTATGGATCGAGGGGGTTGCGGGTCGAGGTCGTGCTGGCGATCGGTTGGGCTCAGCGGAGCTGATGAGTCATGAGGCCGGTGGATGTTGGAGTCGGGAACGGTGATCAGGGCATGTGACGAAGGGTCAGGGCTGGCCTTCGGGCGAATGGCTTGGCCTCGAGGTGACCATGCGGGCCGACGCCGAATTGTGTGATCACGTCCAGGAGTCCAGGGCGTCCAGCAAGTCTTGTGCCAGGAGCGCAACACTCTCGGCCACTGCGACTGGGTCGCCGACCAACTCCTCGGCAGCACCCGCCATGACCGATCCTCGCGCGTCCGGCCCCCGAGCGAAGAGTTCGCCGAGATGTACGAGAGCTTCGCGGGCCACCTCTTCACTCAAGGCTTCACCGAGCAGGGGGCTAAGGGCGGCCGAGAGCACGTCCGTCTCGACGGCCCGCAACAAGCGATAGATGTCGTGTGCATCCTTATTGTCCTGTCGCGACGGCGTGGCGATCCGATCGTGGATTTTGTGCAGCTTGGCCACTAACAGTGCTGCCGGCCCGGCTACGGAGACCTCGAACTCACGCGCGTCAGCTTCGGCGTCGAGCGCACATATGACCATCTTGGAATTGTCGATCAAGGTCGCCTCAATGCCTCGCGCCTTACGCATCGACTTCGAGTCGTGCGGCGGCACGCGAACTCCACGACGCCCGGTTCCGGCGACGGCGTCTGGCACCATCAAGTCGACCGGCACTCCACGCGGTGAGATCCACGAGCTAATCGCGCTCGGCCGCGGATCCGGCGCGAAGCCCGCCGCGCTCATCGCCTCCTCGACCAGCGGGTCGGAGCTCAAGAGGTCGGGATCCACCGCCAAATCGCCGTCTGTTGTGAACTCCGCGAGCGCAATTTCCGTCGCTCCTGTGTGCATATAGACGGCCTGGGCGCCGATGAGCACGAGCGCGTCGAGGTGCGATTCCAACGCCTCCAGCGCATCGAGCAGCCCGATCCGCGCCATGGTCACTTCGTCAGTCACGACGCCAGCGCTCCGCGTTGGCCTTCATCCAATCGATCAGGTACTCGCCTTCGGCCGGCTCGCGACCAGGCCCATTCAGCAAGTCCGCTGCCACCTGGGCGGGGGCGGCCACCAGATAGCCGTCCTTGGAGCGAACCGTGTTGACGAATGGCACGTTCCCCACGGTCATGGGCTCCAGCAGGATGACGTTGGGAGCAGCGGCGTTGGGCCGGAGGCCCCATCGCTCGGCGGCCTCCTGGATTGATGAGACGTAGACGTAGGCGGCCTTGGCAGGCGCATAGGTCGCCCACTCCTTGGCGGCCATGGAGCCAGTCACGGCGACCGGGAACTTCGACTCCTTGGCGACCCTCGCGAGGAAGTAGTCGACGCCACGAGGCTCGATGAAGGCCATCACCCGAGTCGTGGTCTGGAAGGCAGCGTCGGCGCTCCACGCGCGAAGCAGCCGCTGCCAGTCAGTGACCCGGTACCGCTTGTCATCCTTCACGACCAGGTCCTCGCGCTCCAGGTACTCGAGCACGCGGTACGCAGCACCGCTGGAGGAACCGGAGGCAGCCATGAGTTCACGCACAGTCCAGTCGCGTCGGTAGTCCAGCAGTGCGCGAGCTACCCGAGCTGCAGGCTCGCCCTTGAGCGTTCCGCGGGGTCGGCCCTTGCGCCACGGATCTCGATCCTCGCCCTGCGACGAAATGAAGACGGCGGGCTTGTCGACCACGATGCGCAGATTGCCGGTGGCGTCGACGTACGACATGCCCTCTTCGGTGAGAGCGTCGCGCACCGAGGCGGACAGGTAGCGGGCTGCAACGACGGGAACGTCGGCCTGTCGCGTCGTCATGCTCCGCGACTGCTCAGCAACCCGACCAACGTCGCGACGCTCCAGAACCTGTTTGACCTCAACGACGAGGCGCGCGGAGCGTCCGTCCGGGGCGTCGATCGCGATCTCCACGTCAGGACGGAGGGGCCCCTTCCCCGACTCAAAGGACTCGGCCACCTTCCACTCCTTCGGCAGTAGTTCGCGCACCGAGGTGACTACGAAACGTCCGACCTCGTCGCTGGTGGGCGCATCACTGGTCGCCATCGCCAACACTCCGTCCGGTATATACGCGGTTCCGCTGCCAGCGGAATCCCTAAGTTACCCGAACATCGTAACAGAACGTTCGGAAAACAGCTACGTTCCGCTGTCGACGGAAATCCCTCATTTCCCGAACTGGGTCGACAGTCACTGCGCCTCGCCTCGGTCATCCTGCGCGAACGCCTGGTCGAGGAGTTCAGCGGTCAGCGGGTTCACCTGCTCGTTTCGCCGGATGTAGTGCTCGATCGTGTCCCAGTCCCGGAAGCGCGTGCGCGCCTCCACTTTGCCCTTGCCTCGCTGGATAACGCGATCTCGCCGTAGCCGCCTATGGGGATGCGTGGCCTACTCATGAAGATCACCATCACGATTATCAGCACGATCACGATGATCAGGTTCATGTTGATCATCAAGCCAGCCTGGACGTCGCTGGTCGCGAATCGCAGGTGTTTGCCGAACTTGTAGGCCCGCGGCGCCCGGCCGGGCCGCCGCCAGTCGTAGATGGTCTGCACGGGGACGCCGAGGTACTCAGCGAGTTCCTCGACCCCGATGAGGGGCTCGAGCCCCAGTTTCGTCGTACTCATGCCCAGTAGGTGTTTGAGCAGTGCCGAGCGCGAGCCCGACACGACCGGAACCAACGGCGCAGCCGCCCCGCTGGCCGACGCTGCACACCTGTCAATGTGATGGGTAAACGATGGGATCGCATGATTCCCCCAAAGAAAAGTCCAGGTCAACCTGTGGCTGACCTGGACTTTCTTTGTAGCGGGGGCAGGATTTGAACCTGCGACCTCTGGGTTATGAGCCCAGCGAGCTACCGAACTGCTCCACCCCGCGTTGCTGTCCACCAGCCTAGGCGAGGGCTGGCGTGGCACCAAATCGGTTGCCGCCGAGTCCGGCCGGCGCGCGAACCGACCTGACTGGCGCCGACCGCGGCCGACCTGGGTCAGGGCCAAGTCCAGGGCCAAACCGGACGCGCTATCCGGGGTTCTGCTGGGCGATGGTCAGGGCCTTGTCGATTTTCGCGCGAGCGGCGTTGACCTTGGCCTCATAGGTGCCGAGATTGCCCGCCTTCAATGCCGCGTCCGCCTCGGCGAACAACGCGTCCGCGTCCGCGAGCAGGGCCCGGATCTGTGCCTCCGGCGAACCGGTGGGTTGCTTGTCGGGTTTGCCGCCCGGATCGGTGCCCGGACCGGGGTCGGTGGCCGGCGGCTTGGTCGGTGTCGGCTCGGCATCGGGATCGATGTCGAGCAAGCTGAAGATCGCCTCCGACAACGTCGTCCCCACGCCGACCTTGTCGCCGAAGGACACTGCCACGAATCTCAGGACCGGATAATTGCCGTCCCCCGTGGTGCGCTGGGTATAGAGCGGCTGCACATAGAGCAGCCCTCCGCCTACCGGCAGCGTCAGCAGGTTGCCGGAGAGCACCGTCGCGGTCGCGTTATTGGTGAACGGCAACAACACCCGTTTCACCTCTTCGTCCGAGCCGATCTGGTTGGCGATCTGGCCCGGGCCGGGAATCTGGGTGCTCGACCCGAGGCGCAACACCCGCATCGTGCCGTAGCTGTCCTGGGAAGCGTCGGCGTCGACCGACAAGAACGCCGCCAAGTTCTGCCGTTTCGACGGCACGTAGACCGAGGTCAACGAGAACGTCGGGGTGTTGCCGCCGCTCGGGGTTTGCACCGACAGGCGGTATGGCGGCTGCAGACTGGCGCCCTGGTTGGGATCCTTCGGGACGTCCCACTGGTCGTTTTGCTTGTAGAAATCGTCCGCATCGGTGACGTGGTAGCGGGCGAACATGAACCGCTGGACCTTGAACAGATCCTCCGGGTAGCGCATGTGCTGCAACAGGCCGTCGGGAATCGAGGACTTCGGCAACACGGTTCCCGGGAACGCCTTCATCCAGGTTTGCAGGATCGGGTCCTGCTCATCCCACGCGTAGAGGCGAACCGTTCCGTCGTAGGCGTCGACGGTGGCCTTCACCGCGTTGCGCATGTAGTTGATCTCGTCGGTCGGCAGCGTCTGGAACTGCGGGCTGGTCGGCGCCAACGCGTCGCGTGTCATCGCGGCATAGGAGCCCTTCTGCGACAGCGGATAGCGATCGGTGGTGGTGAAGCCGTCGAGCATCCACACCACACGCCCGTCCACCACAGCGGGGAACGGGTCCTCGTCAACGGTCAACCAGGGGGCAACCTTCTCCACCATCAGCCGGGGGTTGCGGTCATAGAGAATCTTGGAGTTCTCGTGCACTCGACCCGAGAGAATCAAGTTGGCGTCGCCGAACCGCATGGCATAGAGCACCTTGTTCAGCAGGTTTCCGACCGGCACCCCGGCCGCGCCGTCGTACGTCGTCGTACGGTCACCGCCGCTGTCGCCGTCCTCCCCGCCGGGGAGGTCGTATTCGATATCGTCGGCGTCGGCGGAGGTCTTGCCGACCACGGAATACTCCGGACTGTTCTCCCCGAAGTAGATCCGGCCCTCGTATCCGTCGCCGCCGAGATCGGTCAGGTCGCCCTTCGGCGGAATGTCGGTCTCCGCCCAGGCCGGCTCGTCACCGGTCACCTGGTCACCGTCGTCGGCCGGACGCTGGTTGCCGTAAGCCGCGATCACGCCGTAGCCGTGGGTGTAGACAGTGCGCAGGTTGGCCCAGTTCTTGCTGTCGTCGGGCAGTCCCTGCTGGTCGAGTTCACGCACGCCGAGCACCAGGTCGCGCTCTTGACCTTTAATGTCATAGCGGTCGACGTCAAGCACCGGCGCCACCGAGTAGTAGCCCCGCACTTGCTGCTTCTGCTCGAAGGTCTGTTGCACCAGCTGCGGGTCCACCAGCCGAATCCCGGGGTTGTTGATCGCCGCGGTGGCCAGCTCATTGTCGGCCAGCGTCGGATTGCCGGCATAAGGCTCGACCACGGCGTCCTTCAAGGCGTACGCCGCCCGGGTGGCTTCGATGTTCCGGGCGATATACGGCTGTTCCTTGTCCGCCTCGGTCGGGGCCACCTGGAACTGCTGCACCAACGCGGGCCACAGCATGCCCAGCAAGATCGCCGACAACACCAGCAGTGCCAGCCCAACCGACGGCAACATCCACGTCCGGAACCAGACGTTCACCAAGAACAGGACAGCGCAGATCACCGCGATACTCATCAGGATGTTACGGGCCGGAAGTTCCGCGTTGTCTCGGGTATAGGTCATTCCGGTGACCAGCGCGCCGCCGTCGCTGACCAGGTCGAATCGGCTCAGCCAATAGTCGATAGCCTTGAAGAGCACGAAGATCCCCACCAGCGCCGACAGCTGAACCTGCGCGGCGTCCGAGAAGCGGTCATGGCGGGACTGTAGTTGGATCCCGCCGTAGAGGTAGTGCACCAGCGCGGAAGCGATCAAACAGACCACCGTGATCGCCATGGCGAAGTCCACCAGGAAGTGCAGCCAGGCCAGATCGAAGACGTAGAAGCTCAGGTCTCGCCGGAAGTAGGGGTCGACCTGGTTGAAGTCCACGCTGTTTCGCCACAGCTGGTAGATCCGCCACTGACCGGACGCCGACGAGCCGGCGAAGATGCCGATCAGCGCCGAGATGCCCAGCAGCAGGGAGCGGCGCATCGGGGTCAGGATTTCGCGGTAACGATCGAGGGAGTCACGTTGCACGGAAGTGGGCACCACGAACGGCCGGAATCGATGCGCAAGATACATCGTGGAGGCCAGCGAGAGCGCCATCACCGACGCGAAGACGCCGAAGAGGCCGACCCGGGTGACCAACTGGGTGGTGAACACGTTCTCGTAGCCGACCGAGTTGAACCACAACTTCTCGGTCCACAGCGACGAGAAGCCGGTGAAACCGAGGAAACAGATCGCGAGGATGAAGCCGGTGATGATCAGGGCTCGCGAACGACCGGCCCGCGGTGACTCGTCAACCTGGGTCGCGCGGGGATTCTCATCGTCAAACAACTCGCTCACAGCGAAGGCTCCTCATCCAGGGTGATGCGCAACAAATCGATCAGTTCCGGAACCAGGTCCGGGCCGGTAATCATGGGGTGCTCGCCCGGACCCTGGTCGCCCGGACCTTGGTCATCCGGACTCTGGTCATCCGGACTCTGGTCATCCGGACTCTGATTACTGGGCGATGCTGGGGAATCGTCCGCACGCACGCGGAGCGCGCAGTACGCCGCGCCGTCTCGGGTAACGCCGGCTACCATCCGCACCTCATGGCGCCCCGGATGACTGGCCGCGTAGGCCGCGGCCTGGTCGGGATCCTCAGGGAGCTGAGCCTCGGCCTCGGGCGGAAGCACCACACGCTCGACCACCACCGCGCAGCCAACAACTTCACCTGGCCAGACTACCGAAGCCAACAACTCCTCCAGCGACTGATGGCCGTCGTGGGTTTCCTGCTCGATCGGCGTCAACGAGGTTGTCGCAGCCGGGTCCAGTCCGAGTTGCTTGGCCAACTGGGGCTCGTGCCGGAGCAGGCTGGCGGTCGGCACCAAGGCATACAGGCGCGCCGACTGGTCCCATCCGCCGGCCGCGACGTGCGCCTCGATCTCGGCGACGGCGGCTTCGAGGGTCGCCTGGTCCGTCATGCGCCCTCACAGGTCGGGAGTACGGCATCCTGGTCGTTGACCCATTTCTTGATCGCCAACACCGCGCCATGCATGGTCTCCGCCTTCACCAGCCGCAGGTCCCCGCGAGGGGCGCCCAGTGCCGCGGCGCAGTTGGCGGCGGGGACCAGGAAGATCTCGGCGTCCGCATCGCGGGCCGCGACGATCTTCTGCTGGATACCGCCGATTTCACCCACCTTGCCTGCGGCATCGAGGGTGCCGGTGCCGGCAACCACCTTTCCGTCGGTGAGGGAGCCCGGGGTCAGCGTGTCGTAGATCGCGAGGGAGAACATCAGCCCGGCGCTCGGGCCGCCGATACTCTCATCGACGTTGACGTCGACTCGAAACGGAAAGGTATAGCCCGGTCCGGGCGCGATGCCGATCTGCTTGCGCCCCTCGATGACTTTGGGCGTGACCTCGACGGTTCGCTCCGTGCCGTCTCGAAGTACCACGAACTTCAACGGCTGCCCCTCGGGTGCCTGTCGTACCGCGGTGATCACGTCTTCGGCCGACGTGATCCGGGTGCCGCCCACTTTCACCAGCACATCGCGCACCCGCAACTTGCCGTCGGCCGGCTTGTCCTCGAGCACGCCCAACACCTCCCAGGCGGCCTTCACGTCGATGCCCAGCTCGGTCATCGCGTTGGCTATCGCCACATCTTGGGACGACACCATCTGGATGCTCGATTCCTGTTCGGCGTCTTGCCGGGTTTCGCCGTCGGCATAGACCGCGTCGCGGGGGTAGACCGCCCGTTCCCGGCTCAGCCACGCACCGATGACCTGGAACAAGTTGACTCGCGCATCGGGGTAGGTCACGTACACCGTGGTCATGCGAAGCTGGCCGTCGTCACGGAACACCGGGTGGCCGTTGACCGAGATGTACTCCCGCCCCTTCTCCGTGCCCAGCACGTCGACGGTTGGTCCCGGGGAATAGGTGACGTACGGAAGCGGCACGAGGAACGCCACCGCCCACAGCGCCAGCAGCGACGACACGGTCACGATCGTGGTCAGCGTACGACGGCTCACGGGCACACCCTCGACCGGCCAGGCCGGGCCGCCCGGCAGGTCGCGGCTTGCTGGACCCGAATCATGAGGGCAAGCCTCTCACTTGGGCCTCACTCGGATCGCACTGGACCCCGTGCCGACCACCAGGCCGAACTCGGACTCGTTGACTGACTGGGTCCACAGGTTGCTGGGTCCACTAGTGACTGGGTCACTGGTGACTGGACGGCCGCTGGTTGGCGCGGAAGGCAACCCCAGAACTACGTGGGCGCTCGGACCGCGCCGCCGGATTGGTGCGTTGCCGGGCGACGGCTTCCGCTCTACCGAACCCTGCCTGGCCGGACCCTGACTGGCCGGACCTGCGCCCACCCCGAACAAACCGCCGAGTCCGCGGCCGTTGTTGGGGCAATTCCTTCGCCAGCGCGAGGGCAAGACGTTTGGCTGCGACCTCGGGAGCGACCGCCCCATAGCTCTCGCGCCCCAGCCACGACACCCACGCCATCGCCAGCAGACCAACTCCGACCGGCGGCGCGAGCCACCACAAGATCTCCACGATCCGAGATTAGAACCTCACGACCGCACCCGGCGTGATGGCGCGCGGGAGTGCGAAACGCATTCGCCGCATCCGCCGGCTCGGCCAGTCAGCCAACCGAATGACTCTCCCTGGCGTGTCGCGACGCCAACTGACCGGTCGACGGACGGGTGGCCGCTTAGTCGAGAGCGGAGCCCGAGCGATAGTCGGCGACCGACAGGTTCCAGTCACCGAAACCGTTTTCCAGGCTCATGCCACGGTCAGTACCGGTGTACTCCACCACG
Source organism: Nocardioides sp. (assembly GCA_051657765.1). Lineage (GTDB taxonomy): Bacteria > Actinomycetota > Actinomycetes > Propionibacteriales > Nocardioidaceae > Nocardioides. The sequence continues at coordinate 8,873 of JBOFLH010000054.1, forward strand.
TCGCCGCGCTTGCTGACGCTGTAGATCCAGGCGGCGTTCGCGGTGGACATGCCGGTGCACCCGTGCGAGACGTTCGCGTAGCCCTGCGAACCGACCGACCACGGCGCAGCATGCAGGAACTCACCCGAATATGTGACCCGCATGGCGTACTCCACGTCGTCGATGTTGTAACCCTCCGGCGCATCCTGGGCGATGCCGATCGTCTCGGAGTTCATCTGCTTCATCCGAAACTTCTCGATGATCACCTTGACCCCGGACCGGGTGGTGAAGCCGGGTTTGCCGGTGGTGATCGGGATCGTCCGAGCTAGCTTTCCATTGATGAAGGTCTGCATCTGGTGAGTCTGGGCGTTGACCTTGCTGATCACCGCGTCGCCGACGCGGAACGTCACCCGCCGGCTCTCCTGGCCGAACACGCCGGCGCCGGCCGGGATGCTGTTGATGTCGATGTCGACGGTGACATCGGTGCCCGCCTGCCAGTAACGATCGGGGCGCCAATGCACTTCTCGATCGTTGAGCCAGTGCCACGAGCCGGGTTGGCGCGGGCTGCTGGTCACGCTCATGTGAGACTCGAACGCGGCCTTGTTTTTGATCGGGATGTCGAAGGTGACGATCACCGGCATGCCGACGCCCACCGTTTCGCCGGCCAACGGCGCCACCGAAGGATAGGTCTGCATCGACAGGTCGAGTTCCTGGGTGTTGAAAGACGATCGCGTTCGGCTTTCGACGCCCGCCGAGTCCCTGGCCACGGTGGTCACTTCGTAACGGGTGCCCGGCTCCAAACGGTCAGTTGCCACCCAGGCTGCCTTGTCGGCGGAAAGTTTTCCACGAAGCGCCGCGCCCTTCGCCCGAACTCGCACCGAAGCGAAGGCGCCGCCCTCAGCAGTCAGCCGCAGCTGGGTGCTGATCGGGACCGACCGCGTCCGTGAACCCAGGCTGCTGATGACCGCCACCGGTTCGGCCGAGGCGTCCGACGAGCTGGTGGGGCCGCCGGCGCTTGAGGAGTCGGCCGCCGGCGACTCCTCGCGCGCCGACTGGCACGAGGTCGTAAGCGCGGCGATCGCAGCGAGGCCGGAGAGTGCCGCAACGATCCTTCGGTCGCGCGCAACACCGAAAGACAAACCACCCATACCCACGGTTCCCCCTGGAAAGTCCTCCATCAACACCACATCATCAAGCACGTCTCCCGTGGACGTCGGCCAGCCTAGCGAAGCGATCAAGACTTCGCTGGCGCTTGGGCCGGACACCTGAGCCGGGCGTCGGCGGCGACCGAGGCCCCCGCCAGGAGCGGCTGGGCGCGTTCTGGTGAGCGCCGGGCCGGCTTACGCGCTGGGTCGGCGGGGCGGCCGGCTCACGGGGTTCCGACCCACTCGTCGGTGCCGTCCGCGAACCGCTGATGCTTCCAGATCGGCACCTCGGCCTTGAGCCGGTCGATCAGCGCTCGAGACGCGTCGAATGCCTGACCTCGATGGGCCGCCGCCGTCGCGACGATCACGGCTGCGTCGCCGACGACCAGCGCGCCCACGCGGTGCACCGCGGCGACCCCGGACACGTCGTACTCCGCGGCCACGCCGGCGCACACGCGAGTCAACGCCGCCAGCGCGGTGGGGTGCGCGGAGTAGTCCAGACCTAGCACCGAGCGTCCCTCGTCGTGATCGCGGACCCGGCCTAGGAACACCGTGACTCCACCATCCGCAGCTCCCTCAAGAGCAGCCATCACCTCACCCAAGTCGAGTGGGGCTTCCCGCAGGTCGGCTAGGCGGACGGCGCTCACGATAGCTCACCCTAGGACATGACACCCTCCTCAGCGGAGCCAGCGACAAAGTCGCCGGCCCGCCAAGCCGACCCGCCATGCCGACCCGGCAGATGGGGCAGGGGGTAACTTAGATCGCATGACCGACACGCCAGAGAACACGCCCGATATCCCGGACGATCCCACCGAGGAAAGCGGGGACTCCACGGGAACTCCGGCCGACCCGGTCAAGCCGCTTGCCAACAACCCCCTCGAGGAAATGTTCAAGATGCTCAGCGACGGCGTGTTCGGCACCCGGCCGCCCGGCGAGGATCCGGCACCAGGCAGTCCTCTCGGCGGACCCCTGCGCGGAGGATTCGGCATGTCCGGAGACTTCAGCGGGCCGGCCGGTGGTTCGGGAGCAATCCCGCCGGGGACACCCGGTGGCTTGCCCGGATTGGGGGGCCTGCCCGACCTACAACAGATCTTTGGTCAGATGCAGGCGCTGATGCAGCCACACGACGGGCCGATCAACTGGCAGTACGT
>JBOFLH010000055.1:0-2316 GCA_051657765.1 Nocardioides sp.
ATCTGATGCAGACTCCAGAGCTGGCACCAGGTCTGTGTCGCGGCTAGCAAGTATAAGAACGTCTGCGCTTCTATCCACCGCAGCGCGAACGAAGTCCAGGGCCAGTCGAACGTCTACACCCTTCTCGCGTGCCGGATCATCCGGCCAGTGGCGTGGGTATCGAAGCGGGCGACTGTGCACTGTTACACGTGGGTCTCGCGCCCACTCAGCATGTTGTGCCTTGTTCCGGGATGCCATACCAGGCTCACGATCAGAACTTGGCTGGCCGCGGTAGACCTGGATCTTCTCCAGGGCTCCGATCCGGCCCTTTGCCTTGCGACGAGCCATCAGAGCATCGCCGTAGTTGCCGGGGTGAATCAGCGTCCGGTGATGTGGAGTTCCCGGGGGAGCGAAGGTCTCGCGCACAGACAGGTGCACGTTTTGATAGTCGATGTAGAGCCAGACACGTTGCTCCAAGGGAGGAGTCTCCAAGGTGGGGGGAGTGTAAAAGCCCCACCAGGCCCGGAGGACGGTGGGGAGCTATGAGAAGACTGTATCAGACGGCAAGAGCACTTGTTCAAGGAAAACCGGCAGTAGTACTCACGCCCGGCTCTTGTCGAGCCACTGCGCAGTAGGAACCACAGGCGCAGTAGGAAACGCGGACCTGTGGTAGCCAGTCCCGGGCGCGAGTCATGGACCCGGCATCCAAATCGTCGGGCACGCGACGCCCGACCGTCCGGGGAGGGCCGCGCACCCCTGGCGCACCCCGCGATCTTTACGCAGGGCAACTCAGGCAACGCTAGCGAGCGTCACGGACGCCCTGGGACGCTCCTTCCTAGCCTTCGCAATGAGAAGCGCAGGGCAGTAGCAATGCCCCTGTGGTGCCCCCGCAGATCCATGGACGACCCTCAATGACCGACAGTTGCCGGCGCATCGCGCCGCTCAGCACCGTCCACCGGACCGCGATCGGGGCCACTGGGACAGGCTTGTAATGAAGCGGTCACGGGCACGGTTGAGGTTCGGGGTGTCGGTGTCGCACGAGACACTTGCAACGCCGATATCGGGTGGTCTTGGGAAGGTGGTTTGCGATGGTCGATCGCGTGTGGTTGGACGTGTCGTTCGACGAGAAGGACGAAGCGAAGGCAGCTGGCGCTCGGTGGGATCCGCAGGCGCGGCGATGGTTCGCCCCGCGCCCCGGAATCGCGGGCCTGTCCCGGTGGGCGACGTTGCCGGATCTTCCCGAGTTGCTGCCTGGTGAAGACCGAGGCTTCGGTGCCGGCCTGTTCGTGGATCTGGTGCCGCGGTCGTGTTGGTTCACCAATGTCCGCTCCTGTACCGACGGCAGGGATTGGGACCGACTACGACGGATGGTCTACGCCAGGGCCGGCAACCGATGTGAGGCCTGCGGCCAGGGCGAGGACCGCGCCAGGCAGGTTCGGCTCGAAGCCCACGAACGGTGGCACTACGACGACATCACCTTCACCCAGCACTTGCGCCGCTTGGTCTGTCTCTGCTCGGCGTGTCACGAAGCGACCCACTTCGGCCTCGCGATGCTCGAGCACCGCGACACCCGCGCCCTCGCACACCTGGCCGAGGTCAACGGCTGGGACCAGCACACCCTCACCGCCCACCTCGACGCCGCGTTCGACATCTGGTGCCGCCGCAACCTCAACACCTGGACGCTTGACCTGTCCATCCTCACCACAGCCGACATCCGACTCGCGCCCACCCCGGATGCCCGGCGACGGTACGGACTTGCCGCCGCGCTAGGTGGGTTTGGGGCTAGCGCGGCGCTTCTTCCGACTGCACATTCTCGATGACCCAGTCGGCGTAGGTCTCCGCTGCCTCCTCAACGGCCACCGATAGCAGGTGTGGCGTGTCGTATGGGTGCAGTTCGGCCGCACGTTTGAACAAGGCGCCGACACGAGCTGCGGTTGTCTGGAGTACGGCGTACGCCTCTTGCTCGTCATGGACCTCGGTTTGCCATCGATAGATCGACCGAATAGCCGGGACGATGTTGGCGCTGGCGATAAGTTGCTCGTCTACTAGAGTCCGGCAGATTGACGCAAGTGTCTTGGCGTCCGGGCCCGTCATGGTGACGCTACGCAATGGTTCCACGAGACGCTCCGTTGGACTCCATCAACCGTTGGACGATCTTCTCTGCGTCTGTTTCTGCGCGGGCGAGGCCACCCCACCCAGTGATGACGTCGCCGGCTTGGCTAAGGCCGACCCATCTTCCCCAGGCGTGCTGGCCATGAGAGTTGACGGCGAAGTACATCGTGCCGCGAGACCGAACACCGGGTTCGGTAGATCGATACCAACCCATGAGCGCTTCGT
>JBOFLH010000056.1:0-1293 GCA_051657765.1 Nocardioides sp.
GAGGGAACGACGGCGCGCCGTCCTCGAAGAACACCCACGCCGACGATGGGGGCATGAAGTAGAACCGGTCAATGCTGGAGATCGGGTAGCCCAGGACTCGTCTGGGTGGGCGTCGCAAAATGACCGTGAAGCGCACCTCCGCGACCGTGACTCCGCTGTCCCCAGAGGCGAGCTCGGCCACAACGAACCGGCGGCGGAGCGGGTGGCGCCGCAAGGTGACAGACTTCAGTGTGCCGCGGCCGCGTTCGATACGGGTGGTCAGCTCGAGGGCGGCGGCGGCTATCTTGGTCTGGTGCCGTGTGTACGCGATCGCCACGGCGGCGAGTAGCAACGAAAAGCCGCTTACGACTAGTGCAGCTTCGTCGGTGTCCACGACCCTGGACTCTAACCGCGGCCAAGGTCTAGCAAGACCTCAACCAGGTGAAGTGGGGAATGTGGACCACAGGCTCAGGCGGTGACTCTCAGTAGCTGGCAACTCTCGGAGGGTCAAAGGCCCGACCTCAACCAGGTCGCTGGGGGCCACTGACTTGCGCCGGGCTCCTTGATCCGTATCGGCCCGTCGAGCACTGGCAACGGCGTCTAGGATCAGGGGTCACCCCCCGGCGCACAAGGAGATCTCGGGTATGCGGCTTGCATCGTTCACTGTGAAGACGTTTCGTAATGTCATCGACTCCACGCTGATCGAGGTCGACGATGTGACATGCCTGGTGGGCAAGAACGAGTCTGGGAAGTCCGCGGTCATGCAGGCCCTCCATGCCTTGAACCCGGCGAAGCCCGCCCAGGTACTTGATCTCCTCGATGAGTACCCGCGTTGGCTCAAGAAGGAGCACGAGATCACGGGTGAGATCGGCAGTGCTGTCCCGATCACAGCCACCTTTAGCCTCACGGACGAGGAGATAGCTGAGCTCGAGGCCCAGTTCGGTGTAGAGGTCTTGTCGGAGCCGTCCTTCACTGTGTCACGGACCTACGCCAAACCCAGCGTCGTCGACGTCCAGGCCCCGATCGACTATCCGAAGTTCGTGGAATCATTCGTGGGCAAGCGCCCGAACCGTCTCCAGAAGGCCTTGGGTACGAGCATTGGCACATCGTCGGATCTCATCACCGCGCTGAAGAACCTGGCCGAGCGCGCCGGCGACGACGCGGACACGGCGGCGATCGCGACCGACGCGACAGAGGCACTTGAGCAACTTTGGGAGATCACTGGAGGGGTAGATCGGAACCTGCGTGTTGCTGTCGATGGCTGGCTCCGCGAGCGGATGCCCAGGACGTTCTATTTCAGCACCTACTCCCAGC
>JBOFLH010000057.1:0-2225 GCA_051657765.1 Nocardioides sp.
AGATGAATCTGGCCATCCACGGCATCGACAGCGGCGGCCTCGGTCCCCGGTGGGGTGACACGTTCGCCCGCGACATCCATCCGGGGATGCAGATGGACTTCGTGATGGCGAACCCGCCGTTCAACATCAAGGACTGGGCGCGCAACGTGGAGGATCCGCGCTGGAGGTACGGCGTGCCGCCGGCCACCAACGCCAACTACGCCTGGCTCCAGCACATCCTCGCCAAGCTCGCCCCGGGTGGCCAGGCGGGGGTGGTGATGGCGAACGGGTCGATGTCGTCGAACTCCAAGGGCGAGGGCGACATCCGGGCGCGGATCGTGGAGGCGGACCTGGTGTCGTGCATGGTGGCGCTGCCGACCCAGCTCTTCCGGTCCACTGGCATCCCGGTGTGCCTGTGGTTCCTCGCCCGGGATAAGGCCAAACATGGGCCCAAGAGTGGGAAGAGCCGTGCGGGGGAGGTGCTGTTCATCGACGCCCGTGAGTTGGGCTTCATGGTGGACCGCGCCGAGCGGGATCTGAGCCCCGAGGACATCAAGCGGATCGGCGACACTTTCCACGCCTGGCGTGGCTCGCCCTCGGCAACGGGGGAGTACGCCGACGTCCCCGGCTTCTGCAAGTCCGCCACCCTGGCCGAGATCAAGGCCGCCGACTACGCCCTCACCCCCGGCCGGTACGTCGGCGCCGCCGAAGTCGAGGACGACGGCGAACCCATCGACGCCAAGATCGAACGACTCAGCAAGGAGTTGCTGGCGGCGTTCGACGAGTCCGCACGGCTGGAGAAGGTCGTGCGCGAGCAGTTGGAGCGGTTGTGAGCACCATGGTCTCTGTGACTTTGCCCGAAGTCTTGTCACAGATTGTTGACAACCGGGGCCGCAGCTGCCCCACTTCGCTATCCGGGTTTCCACTCATCGCGACGAACTGCCTCAAGCAAGGTCACCGGGCGCCGGTCTTCGAGAATGTTCGCTACGTGGATGACCGAACCCTTACAACTTGGTTCAGGGCGCACCTCCAGCCGGGTGATGTGTTGTTCGTCTGTAAGGGCTCGCCCGGACGAGTAGCGGTTGTGCCTGATCCAGTTCCGTTCTGTATCGCACAAGACATGGTGGCGTTGCGTGCCGCCCCAGACGTCATTGACCCTGGATATCTCTACTATCGCCTGACCGCCCCTGACGTGCAGTCCTCAATCGTCAATATGCATGTTGGAACCATGATCCCGCACTTTAAGAAGGGGGACTTCGGAAAACTGGGGTTCGAAATCCATCCTTCGCTGTTGGATCAGCGGGCGATTGCGGAGGTGCTGGGGGCGCTCGACGACAAGATCGCCGCCAACGACCGAGTAGTTAGCACAGTCGCCCAGTTGGCTCGTGGCATGTTCAGTAGGGCCGCCTCCGATGGCGATTGCGTGGCACTTGGCAAAGTGGCACCACTCGTCACCCGTGGTGTTGCACCCAAGTATGTTGAGGGCGAAGGGCAGCTGATTCTGAATCAGAAGTGCGTCAGAGATCAGACTGTTTCCTTGGGTCCGGCCCGACGAATGTCGCCGCTTCAATCGCGTTTTGATCGGCTACTCCGGCGCGATGATGTCCTAGTGAATTCCACCGGCCAGGGCACTCTGGGCCGAGTAGCTCGGTGGACGCTTAACGTGGAAGCCACCGTGGACACCCACATCACGCTTATCCGATTCAACGCTCTTGACGTCGATCCCGTGTGCGCCGGTTACGCAGTGCTCGCGCTCGAAAGGCAGATCGAGGGCCTCGCGCAAGGTAGCACCGGACAGACCGAACTCAGGAGGGACCTACTCGCGGCCCTGGAGCTACGCGTTCCTCCGTGCGGACGGCAAGGCGAAGTGTCGCGAAAGCTCACCCATCTCGATGGTCTGTCCAACGGACTCCGTGCCGAGTCCGAAACGCTCGCCCGCACGCGCGATGAGCTGTTGCCCCTCCTGATGTCCGGCAAGGTCCGCGTAAGAGACGCCGAAAAGACAGTCGAGGAGGTGCTGTGATGCTCAGCGAGGCGGAGTGGGAAGAGCGGACTCTCGAGGAGTTGTCCAGGCACGGCTGGATCAATCTCCCCGGGTCGAAGGTCGCGCCGGGCGCGGAGGGCGGTCGGACCTCGTGGGACGAGCTGGTGCTCCCTGGCCGCGCACTGGCGAAGCTGCGGGAGCTCAACCCGACGGTGCCGGCGACCTACCTCGAACAGGCGCTGGCCGAGATCCTGGCGCCGAC
>JBOFLH010000058.1:0-16312 GCA_051657765.1 Nocardioides sp.
CCGCTGATATGCAGGCTCGTGAAGCCGCCGACCGCGGCGACGCCGAGCGAGCCCTCCAATTGCGTAACGAAGCGGCCGCGGTCCGTAACATCCACACCTTGCTGGCCAAGGCGTTCGACAAGCACCCGGGCTACAGCGACCTCTGAGCCCCTCGAACGTACGTACACCTGCGGGCCCGGGAGGCGGCGAGAACCCCCCTGGGCCCCCGGGCGTCAGTCGGGCAAGACGGCGTCGAGGGCGGCGTTGATCAATGCGGAGCGGCTGGGGGCGCCGCTGCTCTCGACGAGCTGGTCGATGACGGCGAGTTGGCTGGGGAGTACGCCGCGGATGGTCAGCTGGACTCGGTGTCTGCCGCCGGTCTCGTTTGGCGGGGTGGTGGCTGCGCGCTCGAAGAGTTTGCCCTGTATGTGCGGGGTGCTCGTGGTCTCGACTACGAGGGCGGGCAGCTGGTCGACGGTGGCCTCGAGTGCGTCGAGGACCTGGTCGAGGTAGCGAGTTCCGCGCTGCGCCTGTACAGCTTGCATGCGCGCGCGGATCGTCACTGGCGTCCATAGGACCAGTCGTCCTTGGCCCGCTGAGGGCCGGCTAGCCGCAGTCGTCGTCTCGGTCCATGCTGCCGGTTTGCGCGACGTGGCTTTTGTGGCGGTCCTTCTGCTCGGTTTCCGGGCCGTCTTCGGTGCCGGCCTCTCTTCGCGGGTTGATTCCGGGGTCTCTGTGGTGATCTGACGGGCTTGTGTGGCTGGAGTGGGATGCTCTGGGTCCGGCGCAGGGTTCACGGGCCGCTGATGGGCCGCTGGCGCGCTCTGAGTAGCCTTCTTGGCCGGCGGGAGCTTGATCCCGGCGGCCCGGGATGGCTTGGTGAAGGTGCTGGAGAGGTCTACCTCCGGTAGTGGCTTGTTCATGCGGAGGCCTCCGCTCGTCCCTCGGCTGCGGTGAGCAGGTCGACGAATTCCTGGGCGAGTTCGGCGTAGTCCTGCGCGAGGCCGGAGGTGCTCGGGGCGAGCACGATCTCGGCCTCCCTGGCGGCGCGGTGGGCGCCGGGCTTGCCCGGCTGGGAAGCATCCTTGGCCTTGCGCTCTCTCAGGCGGGCGAACCGGTCCTTGAACCATCGATCTGCCTCGGGCTCAAGCTCGTGGGGCAGTTTCCCGGTGTCGCGCACTGCCTTGGCGGGCCGCTCGGCGTAGCGGATGCAGGTCTCGAAGACCGGAGCTGCTCCCCCGAGGTCTTGGGCGATCTCGGCCCGGACCTCCTCGCGTATCCCTCTGGCCGATGAGGTGATGCCGGTGCGCACGACGCCGAGCAGCTCGAGCTCCTCGTTCCAGGCGCGGGCTGCGGCGAACCGGCGGGCGACCAGGCGCATGCCCTTGCGGCTGCCCGCGTCGGATCGGGTGGGGATGACGACGTAGCGTGCTGCGACGAGGGCGAGGGTCTGGAGGATCGGCAGTCCAGGGGGGCAGTCCATCAGGACCAGGTCGTAGTTCTCATGTGCGCCCTCGATGGCCTTGGCGAGCGCGTGCATCCACTCGGGGTCACGTGCCTGGCGGCCTTGCATGACCGAGGCCAGGTCCTCGAGCTCGATGCCGCCGTGGATGATGTCGAGCCGGTCGCGCCCGGTCTCAACGGGCTGGAAGGTCTTGCCGCCAGGTACGACGTCGAGCTGGTGCTGGCCTTCGTCGGTGGCGTCGGCCAGGCCCAGGTCCTCGGACAGGTTGCCTTGGATGTCGAGGTCGATGAGGAGCACCCGCCAGCCGGCCTCGGCTAGTAGCGCGCCGACAGAGCTGACAATGCTCGACTTCATCACACCTCCTTTGCCGTTGATGACGGCGACGGTGCGGGGAAGTCCTGCTGCTGTGGTGGTCATGTTTGCCCCTAGGAGTCCTTTCGTGGAGGTCTCCCCCTTCCCCTCGTTTGGCTGGGGGGTTGCTTTGCTTCGTTGGAAGACCTGGGTAAGCAATGGTGACTGGTCACTATTGCCACGCTAGAGCGGCTGCCATGCTGGCGTGGCCTAGTGACCGGTCTATATGAAGTTGCTAGGTGACGTGGCAACTCTAGCCCACAATAGTGGCAACACATAAGAGATGCAAGGTATGGCGGCAAGCGTGTTGCACTAGAGCAAGCGGCCCCTCTAGTGCAGACAGAGTACGACGCAATGTAGGCAAAGCATGCGAGCAAAACACTATTGCGAGCAATAGCGCTGGGCATAAATCAAGACTAGAACGAGATGCAATAGTCCTTGCCAAGGCGCAGTGCCAGAGTTCGGTGGCATGGCTCCTTCGACGAGCAACTCACGATGCCCCCGCCCAGCCTGCCGCTGGGGGCGCTCTCCCCCGACGACCCCCCCCGCTCGGAACACCCCTCCGTCGAAGGCCGACGGGCGCCGCCCCCAGTCGGGCGGGGGCCCCGGGTGCCCGGGGGGAGTAGCCGGGGCAATCAGTCACATAGGCGGGCGGACGTCTGCCCAGGTTCCGGGCCCCGTAGCGTTCGGGGTGGCATGGTCAGCTGGCCGTTGCCAGGTGGCTGAGGGTGCTGTCGACTTCGGCGGCCACGGCGGCGCACAGGCGGTTGCGGAGTCGGGTGATGCGCTGGCGGGTGGCCGCGTGGCTGAGCTTGAGTCGTTCGGCTGCTGCTTTCTGGTCGCCCCCGGAGACTAGGTAGACCTCGCCGAAGAATCGAGCCTCCTCGCCGGTGAACTCGCCGCAGTCCCGCATCCATAGCAAGACGCTGGCGAGGTCGCCCTGGGGGTCGAGGTCGTGCTGATGGGCGGGGGAGTTGGGCACCAGGTACAGGCCTGCATTGTCGTCGGCTGGCGTGGCATCGAGGTGGTCCTCGAGGGCCTCGTCGTAGCAGACGTACTCCTCCCAGACGTCGCGGCTGCGGCGATGCGAGGTGATCCGGTGCAGGGTGTCCATCCGGAGCCTGCCGGCGACGCCTGGGCGGGTGAGCTTACGGTCGGCGATGATGACCTCCCAGAACTCGGCCAGGACCCGCTGGAGAGTCTCTTCGTAGCCCTCCTCACCACGCGGGGGTCGGATTGACCTCGGCATTTCGGTCAGTAGCGGGAGCATCGTGTGGAGCAGCACCTGGCCGGCCAGGCGGTCGCCTTCCCGGACCAGGTCGAGGAGCACCCTGAGAACTTGGTCCTTGATGGTCGGGTTGCTGGCTGAGATGTGATCGAGGATCTGTCCGGGCGTGCCCAGCCCGGATATCGACTCGTGGGCGGCCGCCCATCTCCGGACGCCCGCGCGTGCTTCCGCGGAGGCGTTGAGGCGCGCCCAGTTCTCGCATAGCTGGCGTAGCAGGGGAGAGGCGAGCGCAGGGGCGACGTCGTGCTGCATGAACACCCCGGTGTTGGGGGCAGAGCCTGTGCTGGTTGCCACGAGAGGTTCCCTTCAGTGAGCGGTAGGTCCTGACGTGGCTCATCCAATGAATCCCCCCTTGCCTGATCTCTTGCCCGCCGCAGTGCACTCGGGGAGCAATCTGCGGGCAAGGTCGTCCCCGGCTTCTTGCCCGATGCCCTCTGACCTGGGCAAACACCCTCAGCAGGCCGACGTGGGAAAAGTTCTTGCCTGCTCTTGTCACAGCACCGCTCCGCGTCGAACTTGCCCCAAGTGAGAGCCCCCCACGAAGGGCCGACCACTACGAGGCAGACGACCGGGAAGGAACCCACTTGAGATGGACGAGCATGAGCAGGCAGTCGCTGGAGATATCGCCGCCGCAGCAACTGTCCGCGCCGCCAAGCGCGAGGTCGACGGAGCGATAGCCGATCTGGCCGCGAGCCCTCTGGACGAGGCCGCCGCGGGCCGGATGCGCGAGGTACTGGCCAGCTCGAAACTCCGCCGGGCCCGCCGGGTCTTGGCCCGGATCCAGGTGCCCCGGCGGCCGCACCTGAGCGTCGTCAGTGACCGCAAGGTGGACCGTAGGGAGTCGCGATCCAACACCGATCCCGAGGACTGCACCCCAGGCGCATCCGTTGCCGTAGCTGCCGGAGGTGCGGTGTGAGGCTCCTGACGCGCCGTCTCGAGGACACCTCATCGGTTGAGGACCAGCCCACTGAGAGCGCCCCGGTCGCGTGGACTGGTCCGGCTGCCTGGATCACCAAGACCGTCACCGGCAGTCTGCTCGCCTGCCTGGTCGCAGGTCCGGTCGGTCTGCTGCTGGCCGGGTGGGTGCTGTGGAACTCGGCCACCATGCCGCTCTCGACTCCCGTGGTCTCCAGTGAGGCCGAGACCATCGACGAGCGCTCAGCCGTCGAAGCCTTCGCCGCTGACTTTGTGGTCACCTGGCTGACCACCACCACCGGTCAGGAGAAGCGGCTCGCGCCCTACATGGTCTCCCACTCCGGCCTGACGCTGCCCGAGACGTCGTGGCTGGTTCGAGACGCCGCACCAGCGGGCATAGTGACCTCGCCGACCCTGCCTGGTGGCTGGTCGGTCACGATCGCCGCCACGGTCTCGGAGTCTGACCAGTCTGCTGCGACTCGTCGCTACTTCCGGGTGCCGGTCGTCTACGCCGATGGCGCCCTGGTCGCCCAGGCCTTGCCGGCGCCGGTGGCCGGCCCCGCGCTCGCGGCGGCTCCCAAGCTCGACTACCGGTACCGCGCCGGACTCGACGACCCGGTCGCTGCCGCCGCACAGGAGTTCCTTGACGCTCTACTCGTGGGCGGGGACGTCACCCGGTTCATCAGCCCGTCCGCCCCGATCCGGGCCGTCACGCCGGCGCCCTACACCGCTGTCGCAGTCGATGACGTTCAGGTCGACGAGGACCTCACCGACTCTGACGTCGCAGCCCCGGTCGACGGTGACCAGCTGCAACTGCTCGTCACCGCCACCGTCACGCCGACTGCCAAGGCCGGGGTGTTGACCGTGCAATACGCCCTGACCGTCACTGCTCGCGCTGGCCGCTGGGAGATCTCCTCGGTTGATGCGGGCCCGGCGGTCAACGAGACCGGTACGTCCCCGGCCGCAGATCCGACCACCCATGCCGAGTCATCCACCAACTGAGGAACCCACGAAAGGAACACCCACACTATGTCCACCATCCATTTCATGACCGAGGTTGCGACCATCCTGCCGATGGCCGGCGATGACCTGCTCGGCTTCGCGGACATCAAGATCAACGAGCTCATGGACGTGCTGCGCAATGCCTCGATTGTGGTCGGTATGGCGTTCGTGATCGTCCAGGCCGTCATGTCTCGCTTTGCCATGGCGCGCATCGTGATCTCCGCCCTCTCCGCCGGCCTGTTCGTCTGGATCGTCTGGAGCGTCACCGACCTCAAGGAGCGCGTCGACAACGAGGTGAACTCGGCTCCGGCACCCGTCGCGCCCTCCCTGACCATGCCAAGCGCCTGAGCTTGGGCCCGAGTTCCTAGGGAGCAGCAATGAGCGAGCAGCACCAGCAGGGGCCGGACATCGTCAAGTGGTACACCCGTGCCCGCCGGTTTCCGCAGCTGATCGGACGCACGACCGACGGCGCCAGGATCCCCTTCGGCCCGTATACCGTGACTCAGGCCGTCGGCGGGGGACTGATCCTGGTCGTTGGCCTGAACACCATGGGCCTGTGGGCCCGGTTCGGGTTGCTCGGCAACATCTTGATGTTGGGGACCGTCACCTGGTCCGTCGTGTGGCTGCTCGGCCGGATCCCGGTCGGGTCCCGCAACCCACTCTCGGTGGCCACCGGGATCGCTCACGCCATCGGAGCGCCCGCGACCGGCCGCCTCGGTGGCCGCGCCGTGCGCATCCGCCGACCCCACCAGCTTCGCCACACGGTCGTCCTCACCCTCACCGACACGACGCCAGTGGCCTCAGCCGACCGCGACATCCTCGACGAGACCGCGGTCACTATGCCGTCTGCGGTCCCCATCGGTGGCGTCAGCGCCCCGAAGAAGCTCCTAGGCGCCCTCGCGATCCGCCCGCGGCCCTTAGAGGCCCGCCCAGCCTCGCGGAGCCCCGAGAGCCGGCTCTTGGACTCTCCGGCCGCTCTGGGGCCCCGCCGAGCCCCTCTGACGCGCGTTCAGGCCCTGCTGGCAAGCCACCCGACCGCCACAAGCCACCGCCGCACCGAGATGGAGACCTAACCGATGAGATCCCCCGCACGCACGATTGCCGGCCACCTGATGTGGACCCGCACCGGTTCGGTGTGGGCGATCTGGCGTCTCACCCCGCTTCCGTACGGCTACCGGCCGACCAAGGAAAAGTTCGAAGCTCGAGCCCTCCACCAGGCCCTCATCCGGGCACTGCCCGGGGAAAGCCTGCTACTGGGCGTGTGCGCCGGCCTGGACTCGGCAGCGATTGTCGAGCGCATGATCGACGGCGTTGACTTGTCCGAATGCCCCGACTGGGCAGAGGAGTGCAACGCCACCCTGGACACCCTCGACGAGATCGGTATCGGCCAGCGTATCTACTGGCTCGCGGTCCCGCTTTCGGATGCCTCGGGCAAGGACCGTGCCGCGGAGTCGTTCCGCGCCGCTACCGCCGATCTGCGCGACCTGCTCGGCATGCCCCGCACCGGCGTCCCGGCCAAGGAGATCACTCGCCGGGTGGCCCAGGCGAAGAAGATCGCCGAGGGAATCCCGGCACCTTTTCGCCCGACTCCGGCTACCGCCGCCCAGCTGGTGTGGCTGCACCTGCACGCCCAGCAGCGCGGCATGTTCGCCGATGTGACCTTGCCCGAGACGCCCGGCGATGTCGCCGCGCAGCTCCTCACTCCCCGCTCGGGTGCCGCCCTGACCGAGCCGCTACTCGATGAGGGCGGCCAGTCCGACCTCGACCGCAAGTCGCTGCGCGCCTGGAACCCGATTGAGCGTCGCTACCTCAAGGTCTCCCAGCCCCACGCCGTCGCCGGAACTGCCGCGGCCTCCTACCAGTCGCTACTGGTGCTCTCTGACGTCCCCGATGACGGCATGACCTTCCCGGGGTCGGAGTTCCTCGGCCGCCTCGACGAGTGCGGTCTCGAGGTCGACTGGGCCATGCGGCTCACCGTCCGCTCCAGCGACCAAATTGCCAGGCAGAACCGCAAGGCACTGAACGACCTCAACGAGCAGTTCACGCAGCGGGAGGGCGAGCTCTCTCATGGCCTGAACACCCTCGATCGTGCTGCGGCTGATCTGGCCGAGTACGCCAAGGTCCTCGACTCCGACAAGCTCGAGGTCGAAGCCCAGGCCACCATCGTGTTCGCCGTCGCCTCCGCGTCGGCTGAGACCACCGTCGAGCAGGCTCGCAAGCTTGCCGACTACTTCGGAGCCGCCGGCTACAAGCTCCAGCAGCCGCTGGGCTACCAGGAAGACCTGTGGTGGTCGATGATCCCCGGCGCCCCGGCCAACAAGGCCGTGCGTGAGTTCGCACAGATCACCACCGCCCGCGCCCTGTCCGCGACCGTCCCGCTCGCCTCCACCGAACTCGGCGACTCCGGCGGCAGTCTGCTCGGGGTCAACATCTCCACGGGCCGTCCGGGCGCGGTCCTCCACGACATCGCCGGCGCCTCCCGGCGCGACATCTCCGGCAGCATCGGTATTGCTGGCGAGCTCGGTGCCGGCAAGGCGCTCGCGATCGACACCCCGATCCCCACTCCGTCTGGATGGACGACCATGGGAACGCTCACCGCAGGAGACCGGGTCCTCGACGAGACCGGGCACCCGACGGTGGTCACGGCCGTTTCGCCCGTTATGCACGCCCGGGAGTGCTTCGAGGTCATCTTCTCCGACGGTTCGGCCCTCATTGCCGATGCGGAGCACCTGTGGACCACGCTCCCTCGTCGCGTACGTGAGCAGCAAGCCAAGCTCAACTACAAGCGCCGCCTTCGGGGCGCGGCGCTCATCGATCTAGTCGACGTCACTGCCCAGCTCACCGGTCCCGAGTGGCACCAGCACGGCTACGTGACAACTACCCGCGACATTGCCGGAAGTCTTCTCGCTAATAGCCAGGCAAACCACGCCATCCCCGTGGCTATGCCGCTGGAACTCCCGGAGGCTGATCTGCCGATCGCCCCGTATGTTCTCGGCGCCTGGCTTGGCGATGGATCTTCTCGCTCTGCCCAGCTCACCTCTGCTGATCCCGAGGTCCTCACCCACATTGAGCTCGCCGGCTACACCATCACCAAGCGGGCTCACCCTTACGCCTACGGGATCTCTCTCCAATGCGAGATCGAGGATGAGTTCACACCCCACCATGCTGCATGCGGGTGGTGCTCGGCCAAGATGCGCGTGACCTACCCTTCCCGGCGCTATTGCAGCCGCATGTGCTCCGGGGTTGCCAAGCGGGTCGGCGTGCACGTCCCAGTCACCCGCAAGTGCAACCGCTGTGGCCACGCTCTGCCTGTCACGAGTACCGGCCGCCGCTGCACACGCTGCCGTAGCCAGTCCACGCTCATCGGTCGGCTGCGATCCCTGAGCGTGGTCAAGAACAAGCACGTCCCCGCCGCCTATCTCCGCGCCAGCATTGACCAGCGCCGGGCCTTGCTCGCCGGCCTTCTCGACACCGACGGGACGGTCACCCGCAGTGGCACGGTTGAGTTCACGAACACAAACGAACGCCTCGCCCGCGATGTGTTCGAGCTCGTGTGCTCGCTTGGCTACCGAACCACCCTGCGGCAGGGCCGGGCTCGCTTGCACGGGCGAGACTGCGGCGCGAAGTGGACGATCGCTTTCACCACCACCGAGCAGGTGTTCCTGCTCAGCAGGAAACAGATCGCCCAGAGCGAGCGGGCCGCAAATGTCCAGCCGTCTCGGCACCGGTACCGGTACATCGCCGCCGTCCGACCTGTGCCCTCTGTCCCGGTCCGTTGTATCAGCGTTGCCGCCGCCTCGAGCTTGTTCCTCGCCGGCCGATCCATGATTCCCACCCACAACTCGGTGCTCCAGAAGAAGCTCGCCGGCGACGTTGTTGACCGCGGCGGGCAGATCATCGTTCCGGATCGCACCGCGATGGGGGAGTGGGCCCACTGGGCCGCGTCGGTCACCAAGGCCACCGTCGTCGACATCGCTGACCCGGTGGTCTCCCTGGACCCATTGCGCATGTACGGCCCGGTCGTTGGTTCCCGGATCACCCAGAGCTTCCTGACCCCGCTGCTCAATGTCTCTCCGACCTCTGAGCGTGGTGTGCTCTTGGCCGATGTCCTTGACCCCGAGTACCTGGCTGCTCACCGGCTCACCGGTCTCGGCGACTTGCTGGCTCACCTCGAGGACGGCTGCACCCTGGCCGGAGCGAGCGACCTTGCCCGCGTCATGCGGGTCTTCGCTCGCCGCGACTTCGGCCGTGTCATCTTCGACAACAGCCTTGCCCCGCTCACCGCCGACGCCCCGGCCATCATCATCCGCACGCATACCCTTGAACTGCCTAACCGCGAGGAGCTGCACACTCCGCACCTGTTCGAGCAGATGCGCCTGGAGAAGATCTTCGGCCGAGCTACCTATGCCTTGACCGCAGGCCTCGCCCGCCAGATCTGCTTCTCCGACCGCTCCCGTCTGGGCATGTTCGTGGTCGATGAGGCCCACCACCTCACCTCTAGCCCGGAGGGCGAGCGGGAGATCATTGACTTCGTCCGTGACGGCCGCAAGCACCAAGCCGCGGTCATTCTCGGCTCTCATGATCCTGAGGCCGACTTCGGGTCCGACACACTGCGTGGCCTGATCCCCACCCGCATTCAGATGCGGCAGAGGGACAAGACGTTGGCCAAGAAGGGTCTCAAGTGGCTCGACATGGACTCTGAGGACGACGAACTACTTGAGATGCTCGTCGCCGACACTTCGCCGGTTGGCCCTAACGGTGTCGAGGAGTGGCGGCGTGGTGAGGCCTTCATCCGCGACTCCAGCGGCAACATCGGCCGGCTCAAGGTACTGGCTCCCTCGGTGTTGGAGCGGAACAAGGCCGTGCGGACCTCCCCGCCCGAGCTGAGGAAGTACACCAGCTGACCCGACCCCACCAAGGGGACGTCGTTTCGCCGGGGCGTTTGCCCGGCCGCAGGAAGTCCTTGCCCTGCCCATGTCACACCCCGGTCCGTCGCCGCACTTGCCTCAAGTGAGAGGCCCCGTCACGAGCGCGCCCGGCGAGAGGAAACGATGACTGAGCTGACCCCGGACCAGGTGATCGCCTGGCTGCCACGGCTCCTGCTGAGCCGGTGGCGCCGGCTCAGCGCGCGCGCCCGTCGTGCGGTGTGGGTAGCCGTTGGTGTCCCGGTCGTCCTGTTTCTCTCCAGCGTCCCGGCGTACGCCGACGGCTCCACAGCCCCGGCCGCCCTGTCGTGGATCGATGTCAAGGACTCTCACGGAGTCTCGATCTGGCAGTACGAAATGAGCCTGGACCGTGGCGGAGTCAGTGACCCCGTCCGAGCTGTCTGGGCGATCTTCATCGACCTGCTCTGGCAGCTCTACCGCGGCTACATCGCCCTGGCCTGCTGGCTGGTCGACTGGACCCTGTCCATGGACTGGATCGGCTGGGTCGCCACCCCCGCCATGAACCTTGGCGACAGCCTGCACCAGATCATGGCCAAGTTCGGCGCCACCACGGCCCTACTCACTATCACCGCCGTCGCCGCGGTCTTGTGGATGGCACGCGGCCGCTGGGTTCTAGGCATCTTCGAGCTCTTCATGGCCCTGGTGATCGCCAGCCTCGCGGTCGGGATCCTGTCCAACCCCGTGCGCCTGGTCGCCGGAGACGACGGCGTACTGATGAACTCCCGTGACGTCGGGCTCGCGGTCGCCTCCGGCCTCCAAAACGGCGGCAACACCGGTGCCAGCTCCGACGAACTTCGCCACCAGGTCACCGGCATGATCGCCGAGACCTTCCTGCGCAAGCCCCAGCAACTGGTCAACTTCGGCAAGGTCATCGACGGCACCGAGTGCGAAAAGACGTACGACGAAAAGGTCAAAGGCGGCCCCTACGGCGACGACGACGATCTGCGTGAGGCCATGGGCGACTGCAAGGACGAGCTCGGCGAGGTCGCAGAGAACCCCAACTCAGGCATGTTCATGTCCCTGGCCGTGCTGATGCCTGCCGGCTTAGTCGTGGTCATCTTCGCGATGGTCCTGTGCGGAGTCATCCTCGTTGCCGGGATCTACGCGCTCTATCAGTCCCTCAAGATGATCGTCGCGCTCGTAATGGCCATGCTGCCCGGAGGTGCCCGCGGCTCGCTGTGGATGACGTTCGCCGAGTTGATCACCGCAATGGTCACCATCATCTTCTCGGTCGTCTTTCTCGCCGCCTACCTGATGCTCGTTCAGTCGGTCTTCACCACCGGCGACAGTCCCATGGAGACCTTCTTCATTGTCGACGTGCTCCTGGCCGCCGGGATCGTCGTTTTCTGGAAGGGCCGCAAGCGCATCAAGGCCGCCACTGAGCGGCTGGCCTCGGCGATGTCTAAGCGTCCCGGCGGGGGAGGTCCGACTGCTCTACCGCAGAAGATGCGCATCAACTACGCCGAGGCGTACTACAAGAGCATGCTGGCCCTGGCGGGCGCCAAGGGGGCCGTCCGGGTCGGCAAGGCTGTTCACAACGGTTACAAGGCGGGAACTGGGGCTCTCGCGGACGGCGTCGGACACGCCGGCAAAGGCACCTACGGATGGGTCCGCGGCCGCTTCCTATCCGATGTCCAACCTGGCGATGGCGCCCAGCCGCGCGATGGCACCCAGCAGATGTCCGCGCAGGTGATGGCACTCCCTCCCGGGGACCAGTTGACCGAGCGCCTCGCCCTCTCTCACAGCAGCCGCTCGGGCCAACTGCTGCGCAGTCCCGGCAGTCCAGCGTTCGCACTCCCAGGCCCTTCCGGTACCCAGACCCGCACCCCGCCGGCGCCGGCGCCGGCCGGGTCCTCGACCAATGCCGAGGCCCAGCTGCGTGCCCGCCTCGCGACCCGCCGCCGTCCGCTCGCACTTGGCCCGGCACCTGCGCGACCCAGGAAGCCCGGCGATGTCGGCCAAGAATAAGTTCGTAGCGGCCACCGGGATCGTGCTGGCCCTCGGCGTCGTCGCGATGATGGTGCCGGTGCTGCTTCTCGCTGTCCTCGGCGGCGGGGGAGCGGCCGGCTGCGCCCCCGCCGCCCAGGTCACCTACACCGGTCCGGGCGTCGGTGACCTGACCACGATTCAGATGCAGCGCGCCGCCGCGGTGGTCTCCCAGGGCCGACAGATGGGCATCCCCGACCAAGGCATCATCATCGCGCTCGCGACCGCATCTCAGGAGTCCGGTTTCCGGGTGTACGCCAACGATGGCAAGGGCGGCGACCTGGCGGCCGACCAGAAGGGCATCGAGGCCTCCCTCAACCGACCGCACGATGCGGTAGGCACCGATCACGGCAGTCTCGGGGTCTTCCAGCAGCAGTGGCCCTGGTGGGGCAACCTGGCCGAGCTGATGGACCCGGCCATCAGTGCTCGGAAGTTCTACGAGGCCCTGCTCAAGATCGAGGGCTGGCAGAACCTCCCGGTCACTGTGGCCGCCCAGCGCGTCCAGCGGTCGGCCTACCCCGACGCCTACGCCGACGACGAACCACTGGCTCGCGACTTGCTCGCCGCGATCGGCGGCTCGAGCTCGAATGCCGACACCGGCGGCCGCGGCGGCGACGAGCAGGTCAACGCCTCGGGCGGCGCGGGGGAGTTGGAGATCAAGCTGGTCAACGGTGTCTACGTCGGAGGGTTCACCGACTGCCTCATGCCCACGGCCGCCGTCGGCGGCGCCGTGGTGCTTCCCCTGCCGTCCGGATCGGGCTACGTCAATCAAAACAACTTCGGGCAGGCCGGCTCAAGCTGGGACAGCTTTCACACCGGCAACGACTACTCGGTGGCCTGCGGCACCCCTGTGCTGGCCGTCACGGGTGGCATTGTCGAGTTCGACGACGCCCAGGCAGGGTGGGCCGGACCCAGTTTTGTGCGGATCTCTACCGGCGGGCCCGGCACCCTTGCCACCTGGTACGCGCACATGCAGACCCGCAGCGTCTCGGATGGGCAGACCGTCAGCCCCGGTCAGCCGATCGGCACCGTGGGCAACATGGGCAACTCGCGCGGCTGCCACCTGCACTTCGAGGTCCACCCCAAGGGCGGCCGGATCTACGACGACCCGGTCGACCCGGTCGCCTGGTTCGCCGCCAACCTCGGCAAGGACGACCTCACGGCCTCGGCCAGCTCGTCAACCAGTGCCCGGAAGGTGGCCCGCGCCAACGCTCCCGGCCGTACTGTCGCCGCGTCCCCGGGAGGCACTGACACCCTGACCGTCCTGTCGTACAACATCAAGCGCGGCATGATTGCTAAGAACAAGGGCGACGGCCTGGCCGCTCTCGCCCAGGAGATCACCAGCTCCGGTGCCATGGTCGTCGCGCTTCAGGAGGCCGACAATCTCAGTGGCAGGGACTTCGGCGCAGTCGTCCAAGACCTCGCTCGTCAGATGCGGATGCAGTTCGCCTACGCGGTCACGGGCACCTGGACCGGGCGGGAAATCATCGACAACGCCATCTTGTCCAAGTACCCGATCGTCAGGGCCGACAACACCAACCTGCCCGGCGGTGCCGGTATCCAGCCCCGCGGCCTGCTGAAGGTCACCGTCGATCTCGGCGACAGCGCCGGATTGGTCGACGTCTACGGCAGCCACCTGCACTACACCGGCAACGTCAGGGTCACCCAGGCTGCCAAGATCCGCTCCGAGGTCGGCACCCCTGACTGTGCCACCGTTCTGATGGGGGACATGAACAGCACCCCCGGCTCCGAACCTCACGCCGAGCTGACTGCCACCATGCGCGACGCCTTCTCGGGCGGCCGCTTCGGCCCGGGCAACACCTCCCCGGTCGGCACCCCGAAGAACCGTATTGACTACGTCTTCCACGACCCCGGCACCAGCGTCGTCGACGCCATGGTGATGCCTGCCGGCCAGTCGGACCACCGTGCCGTACGAGCCACCCTCCAACTCACCTCCGATGGGTACTGCTGATGATGACTGGGCGCTTGTTCTTGTTCGCGGGCTTTCTGGTCACGCTGGGCATCGTTCTCATCTTCTGGCCGACCACCCAGCAAACGCCGGGGTCGCGTCCCGGCGGCCCTACCACCCCGGTCTCCTCGGCTAGTCCCGCAGCCCCAGACCGCGCCGGCAGCGACCACCGCCGCGAAGAGAAGCAGGCCCGTGAGGAGACGGCCAAGAAGTTCATCCACGCCTTCACTAACACAAGCCTCGACAGGCAGGATTGGCTCGCCGGCCTGACGCCGTACGTCACTCCCGACCTGCTGGCCGGGTTCGCCTACACCGACTTGACCCGCATCCCATCTGGCAAGGTCGCTGGCGTTCGTCACCTCGCCCCTGGCGACCGCTTCCAGATCGACTTCGCCAACGGCGAGACGATCATGTGCACCCTGACCGACGCTGTGGGCGTCGGCTGGCTAGTCTCCTCGATCGAACCGGTCCGCGCCCTCGCCCCGACCGGGAATGACCTGTAGCCCATCACTCGTGGCAGTGCCACCCACAGTCGTGGGCTGTCTCGCCTCCACCGGACCATTGCGGCTGAGCCTTGCCCAGACTGCTCGACTGAAATCGGCCCCGGGCCCCTTCCTCTTCGGGACCCTTCCCGGGGCCGATTTTAGGAGGGGGGTCGACCACCATTGCAAGGTTGATAGCGCGTAATAGTCGCGGGCAAGGTGGGCAGGATCTATAGACGCCCGTGGTGTCGAGATGCAGCGAATCTTGCACGGTGCCTGTTGCTGCTATGTGACATAGCCGGATCTGCCGGGCCACCCGACCTAGTCGTGCGGACCCCTCGGGCCCGGGGCTGTCTTGCCCGAGCGCCGTCGGGCAAGTGATCAGACAGGGTTCACCGCGGGCGAGTTGCCAGGCGAGTGACCACGTCTTTCAGCCAGGTCGGGATTGGTTCACCGTGCATCGGGCGGTCCTCGCTGTGCCGGTCGAGTTCGAGGTGCGGGGAGTGGGCAGGGTGTCCATCTCCGGAGCAGAACCTTAGGTGATCCTTGTCGTCACAGATGCAGAGTGCCCAGGAAGTCGAA
Source organism: Nocardioides sp. (assembly GCA_051657765.1). Taxonomy (GTDB): domain Bacteria; phylum Actinomycetota; class Actinomycetes; order Propionibacteriales; family Nocardioidaceae; genus Nocardioides. The sequence continues at coordinate 14,966 of JBOFLH010000058.1, forward strand.
TCGTTCACACCAATCCGTTCTCCGCCCCGAGGTGAGTAGCGGCCGATCCTAAGCCGGTGTCCCTTACGCAGCTGCCCGTCTTCGGTGATCACCGTGTCACTGCTCGACCCACTCAGGCCCAGCGTGGACCAAGCGTCCGATCTAGGAGCCGCGGGGTCCACGTAGATCGGGCGGCGCTCACGCAGCATGCTCGACACGACCTCGACGAAGATCCCCTCGTCTAGGGGATAGCCGGCGAGACGCTTGGGTTTCGGGTGCTGCCCTTCGTGGCGTGTGAACACCCGAACCGGGGCAACACCGTGCCGACGGAGCACCTCGACCGACTCCAGGAGCAGATGCTTGGCCTCTGCCCGCAACCGCGGCTCAAGCGCCGCGGCGGCAGCCCGCCGCGACTCCGCAGCACGTGTCGCGTCTTCAGCGGTCGCGATCTCCTTCTCAAGCTCATCACGCCACGTCACGCACCAAACTCCTGTCGTCGAGCTTCCATCTACCCAGCCCGCTGGTAGTTCCTTGAGAAGCGCAGTCCTACTGCGCCGTCGGTGGGAGCGCGGCAGCGAGTGCTTGGATGAGGTTCTCGAACCGCTCAAGTGTTTCCGTGCTCAGTGCCGCGAGTGAGGCCTCGAGGTTTCTGAGGAAGTAGGCGGCGACCAGGCCGTGGTCGAACGGTTGCTCTTTGCGTTCGATGCGTTTGACGATGCGGTCCTTGCCCTTGAGGTCTCCCAGTTTCACTGACTTGGCGAAGGTCTTGTTGTAGAGGTCGATGTACTCCGCTGGGGTGAAGAGGTCCTCGATGTCAGCCCCGGTCACCGACGAGAAGTTGTCCAGGCTGATGATGCGGGCCTGCTTCACACGACCGGCGGCTATGGAGTTCTGGATCCGCTGGTCGCTGGTGTTCCCGTCAATGAGGACCACGACGTCGAGCTGCGTCCCGAGGAGCGCGAGGAAGGTCGGGATGTTCGTTGCGCCGCCGGCTGGGATGAGTCGGCAATCCACAGGCAATGATGCCCGCCCTTGCTGTTCGAGATGACCCGAGATGGCCGTGAGGTAGATGTAGTCCGCGATCCCCTCGACGAGGATGTTGCGACGGCCGATGAACAGGTTCTGGGCGATGTCGTAGCCGAGAGCGGCCTCAAGTGGGAAAAGCGAGTCTGGATCCGACACCGCACCGGCGTCGTTACTCACCGTCGTGCCGAGCTCAGGGCCCTGGTCCTCGACGATGCGCGCATGGTTGAGGCTGCTCGACTCCACCATGAACGGCGAGTGCGTGGAGTAGATGACCTGCCGACTCGTAGCCAACTTGGTCTCGATGGCCGCCAGGAGATCCAGCTGAGCTCGGGCGTGCAGTGA
>JBOFLH010000059.1:0-2988 GCA_051657765.1 Nocardioides sp.
TGAACTACTACTCCGATCCGAACCGACGGGCCGCCCTGAAGGCGACCTGGGAGACCGGACTGCGCCGGCTGCTCGACGGCGCCGAGCCCGGCTCGGACCATCAGCTGTCGTTCGCCCGCGCGTACGCGAACGCAGCGCACAGCGACGACGCCTTGGCTTTCCTCGACGGCCTGTTGGACCAGTCAGTGCAGCTGGCTGGCCTCGCGGTCGATACCGATCTGCGGTGGACTTTCCTGACCGCGCTCGCCGCCAACGGCCGAGCCGACCAGGACCGGATCGATGCGGAACTGGCTCGCGACAACACGATCTCCGGGCAGGAGCGGGCCGCGGCGGCGCTGACCGTGCGGCCCACTGCCGAGGCCAAAGCCCAAGCCTGGCGCGACGTGATCGAGCGGGACGACGTACCCAACGAGACCCAGCGCCAGATCGCCATGGCCTTCGCTACTCCGGGCCAGGCCGACTTGTTGGCGCCCTACCTGGAGAAGTATCTGACCGCCGCGGACACGATCTGGGAGGACAAGGGCACCCATCGGGCCTCCACCGCCCTGGAGGGGATGTTCCCGATGCCGCTGGCCTCGACCGAGACGCTGGCCCGGCTGGACGACTGGCTGGCCACGTCGGCGGCGAATCCGGCCGCGAAACGGTACGTGCGCGAGGGCCGCGACGACATGGCGCGCGCGCTGGCCGGCCAGCTTCGCGACGCCGGCGTCTAGCCCGGTCCAAGCGGCACGACCGTGCCCCCGGTGATCGTGTGCTGGGTACTACCGTCTCCGAAGGGCCAATCCGGCCGGCTAACCGCGCCACTACACCGATGTGGCCGGTGTGTCGTCGGTGTTACGTGGCCGGAACGGCCCACCAACCACATGCCGCCGCAGTGGCGTGTCGACGAGACCGCCTCCGCGCGTGGGCCGGGCGGCTATAGCCGCGGGTCGCGGAACCAAGTGTCGTCGCGCTCCAAGCTCTTCGACGGGGTTTTCTCCCCTTTGACCAGGCCGGGAAGATAGGCCAGCAACGCCACCACGACGTAACACAGAACCGGCGCCCCAAGCAGGATCCACAACATGTCCAGGCCGGAAACCGGCGGCGGGTCGCTCCACCCTTCGGCGATGTCCGCGGACGCCGGCCTCGGGACGCTGAGCAGCAACGCAAAGCCCGTGATAGTCAGCAGCCCCAGACGCCCCACGACAGTGTTCACCGGCTCAGGATATCCACCCCGTCGCCGCGGCCCGCCGGTCGGGTCACCGCGCGGGAGGGGTTATCCCCCGCGTTGGATACTGGTGCCATGCAGCCGGTAGCCACGAACCTCAAGCGACCATGAAATCCAGCCCTCGGACATCTAGCCCTCGCACATCGAGCTTTGGGGCATCGAGCTCACGGGGCGTCCCTCAGTGCGCTGCCGCTGAGCGAGGCCTGATGCTGGGATGGACCTGATGCCGAACTGGATCGACGACGGCTGGACCGGCCACGACGAGGTGGCCCGTCTCGCCCAACTGGTGCTCGGTCGACCGGCCGTCGTCTTCGGCTTGATCCTGGCCGGCCTCGTGGTTCGCTGGCTGTTGCACCGGATCATCGACCGGGTGGTCCGGCGGGCCGAACGTGGCCTACTGCCAAGCAGGATCAGCACCCTCAGCGTCGGCAACACCACTCTCGGCGCGGCCATTCAATCGTTGGAGGGCAAGACACGTGGCGGCCTGTCGCCCAACGCCCCCGCTGACACCACGCGGCTGCGGGGAGACGACGGACAAGCTCACCGTCGAATCTCCCGGGCCCGCACGATGGGTTCGGTACTGAAGAGTGTGGCGACCGGCGTCATCTTCACCGCGGTGGTGCTGACCAGCCTATCGGAGCTGAACTTCGACATCGCTCCGCTGCTTGCCAGCGCCGGAATCGCCGGCATCGCGTTCGGATTCGGCGCGCAAAGTCTGATCAAAGACTTCCTGGCCGGCCTGTTCATGATCTTCGAGGACCAGTACGGCGTCGGCGACACCGTGGATCTCGGAGACGCGATCGGCACCGTGGAGGCGGTGAGCCTGCGGGTGACTCGGCTGCGGGACGCCGACGGAACGGTGTGGTATGTCCGCAACGGCGAGATTCTTCGGGTGGGCAACCGCAGCCAGAACTGGGCGCGGGTGGGTGTCGACGTTGCCGTCTCCTACGCCGAAGACCCGGCGCGGGTATGTCGAGTGCTCGGCGAAGTCGCCCACGAAATGTGGACCGACGATGACCTCACCGGGCGGCTGATCGAGGAGCCCGACGTGCTCGGGGTGGAACACGTCGTCGCCGACACGGTCACCATGCGGGTGCTGTTGAAGACCGCACCACTGGAGCAGCTGGGCGTGGCCAGGATCTTCCGGGAGCGAGTCAAGGCGCGCTTCGAGCTCGACGGGATCGAGGTGCCCACGCACCCGCCGACCGTGCCTGGCGTCGGCGGCGCGGCGCAACCGGGCACAATGGCCAGGTGACCACCTTCTATGACGAGATCGGCGGAATGGACACGTTCCGGGGCATCGTCGAACGCTTCTATCGCGATGTGGCCGCTGATCCGGTGCTGCGCCCGATGTATCCCGAGGCCGACCTCAGCGGAGCCGAGGAACGGTTCGCGTTGTTTCTGGCTCAATACTGGGGCGGCCCGACTATCTACTCCGACACCCGCGGGCATCCGCGGCTGCGGATGCGACATGCCCCGTTCGCCGTCACACCGGAAGCCAAGGATCACTGGCTGAGCCACTTCCGCGCCGCCCTGGACGAGGCGGACCTGACCGCGGAGCAGGACGAGAAGTTCTGGGACTACATCACCTATGCCGCGCAGTTCATGGTCAACTCACCCTGACACGATGGGGCCTCGTGGCCCGTGGTCACTGGCCCACTCGACCCGCACGGGATCGGCTGCGCCGCGGGGGCCGATAGCGCATGAGGGACAGGTGCGGGGTGGGACGGTCGGCAAGCGCGATCCGTTACCTTCCGCGAGATCACGGCGCCTCGGCAAAG
>JBOFLH010000060.1:0-4141 GCA_051657765.1 Nocardioides sp.
TTGCATCGACACGATGCTGCTCCAGTGCAAGAGACGACGCCTCGATCAGTAGCACCTCCGCGTCCTTTCTCCGCATGCTCTCGAGAAGAGGCTGCAGCTGATCTGCCTGTGGGGTCGTGGGCGTGTCCCCCTGCCACGGGTACGGTCGTCCACCGAGACGAGCGCCTTCGGTTCCGATCGAGGCAACACGACGGCCGGCGACTGTGCTGAGCAGTTGCTCCGCGAAGGACACAATCGAGGTCTTGCCGTTCGTTCCGGTTACTCCGACCGTCACCATGCGACTCGCAGGAAAGTCGAGTCGCGCGGCTGCCAGCAAAGGAAGTACCTGACGCGTGTTGGGAACGCGGACTACGAGCGCCTTCGTGGGCTCGTAATCGATCGCGCGTTCGACCACGACACACACAGCCCCAGCTGCTTCCGCCTGACGCGCGAGGTCGTGACCATCCACGTGTCTGCCTCTGACAGCGACGTACACCGTCCCCGGTTCTACCCGTCTCGTGTCGGATGTGACGGAAGAACACTCCACGTTCATCGAGAGGAAGGGCGCATTAACGCCAGCACGCGTCAGCAGCGTCGGGAGCGACATCGGGCTCATCGCGCCAGCCACTCGTTGGCCCATGCTCGTACGTGGTTCGGCCCGAGCGTGAGAAGTACGTCACCAGGTACCAGAGTCCGCTCGAGCAGGGGGACCACGTGCGTGCCGCAACGAACCAAGGACGCACTCACGCCCTTGCCTTGCAGGGCGGCGACGATGTCGCTCGACCCCACCCCAAAGGTATCGAGGTCTCGCCCTCGGAATACCTCGGTCACCAGAGCGACGTCGTCGGCTTCGAAGCAACTCACGAAGTCGTCGAAGAAGTCGCGCACCCGGACGAAGCTGTTCGGACATAGGACTGCCACCAGGCGACCCTTCCTCGGCAGACCCCGAATCGCGTTGAGTGCGGCACGCGCCTCCACAGGATGGCTGGCGGTGTCGTCGTAGACGCGGACACCGCGCTTCTCGCCAAGGTACTCCTGCCGGCGGGGAGCGCCACTGAACTCAGATACAGCCGCACTGATCGCGTTATGCGCAAGGTCCAACTCCAGGCCCACGACGACTGCGGCCGCAACGTTGGGCACGTTGTGCTCGCCCATGAGCGGCGTGTCGAGCGTCAACTCCTCACCTTTATGCGCGAGCGTCAGTTGCTGGCTTCCGGAGGGAGATTGAGCGGCGCGGGAAATGCGGTAAGTACTGTCCGCGCCAAATCCGAAGACCACCGGTGTTACGGATGCAGGAATGCGATCAGCCAGAGCGGCGTACGCCTCCTCGAAGATGACGACTCGGCCACCCAGTCGCATGCGCAACATGAACTCCACAAACGCGTCCTCGAACTCGTGCTGAGACGAGAAGTAGTCCGTGTGGTCCATCGGAAGGTTCAGGATGATCGCTAGGTCTGCACTGAGTTCTAGGAACGCTCTGTGGTATTCGCACGCCTCAAGCACGCAGATCTCTGACATGCCGACCCGGTAGTTTCCGTGGTTCTCGACAAGTGCGCCGACTGACACCGTGGGGTCCAGACCCGCCTTCGACAGGATCGCACCACAGAGCGATGCAGTGGTCGTCTTACCCCGGGTGCCCGCAACCGCGACCACTCGACGGTGGCTCGACGCCACTGACCCCAACAGCTCTGCTCGTTCGACGATTGGAACCCCGAGAGACACCCCTCGACGCAGCTCCGTGTTCGCTTCAGAGATGGCCGGGCCGGACACGACGATGGCATCAAGGTCGGCGTGCACCTGCGCTGCGTCGTGTCCAATAGTGACGCCGATGCCCGCGTCTCGGAGACATGCGATGTTCATACCGTCGCTGCGGTCAGAGCCGGTGACCTCATGGCCCTTCTCTCGCATCATCATCGCCAGGCCACTCATGCTCTGCCCGCCAATGCCGACGAAGTGCACGCGCATGGTGCGCGACGTCTCCCACACCGGTAGATCAAGTCGCGCGCGCATAGAGCTTCCCATCCGACCAGATGCGAGATGATTCCTTCCACACCTGAGCCGACGCGACGTCAGGAAAGAAACCTCGTCCGTGCAGGTTGGCACTGGTGTTACACAGGACCGCCACGCCTGACGACTCGAAGTAGCCGACGAGGATCTCCCGCAACACCGAGTCGTCCTGCGGTCCGACCGTCTGCAGGCGGGCCGTGCCGTCGAGGTGCAGGATGCCCGGCACGACATCAACGAACTCGTCCCTGACCTTGTGGTCGAAGAGCATGTACGGATCTGAGGTACCCGGGTCGAAGTACTTCTGCGCCTGCTCCTCAAGACAGATCGGGGCCACCGGTCGGTAGTCCTCGCGAAGCTTCATCGCGTTCAAGGTTTTCTTCATGTGTTCTTCCGTTGCAGGCGCCAGGATGCTTCGCGACCCGAGTGCTCGTGGGCCGACATCGGCACGACCGGTCAGCACGACCACAGGCTCACCCGTGCGGTGCAGTAGTGCCCCGAGCTCGGCAGGTGAGCAGGACTCGACTACCCAGCCCGCACCAGTGTCCACGGCCGGTCGCAATCGGGGTCCGCACTTAACGTCCCACTCGATCCGAGCCAGGCCTCGGTTCAGGTGAGGTATGAACGCACAGCCGATGGCAGATCCGGAGTCGTTGGGGAATGGCGGCACCCAGAGCGAGGCAACCTCCGGCATAGAGCGGAGACGACTGTTCCACTTGATATTCAGCGCGCAACCGCCGACGAATGCCATGTGGAAGGGACCGCTCTCTGGCAGGACGGCCTGCGCTTGAAGTTCGGCGATCTTCTCTGTCAGCGACTCCACCAGCAACTCTTCGAGGCATGCGTGGACGCTTGCCAGCACATCTGCCTCATCGTGGTCTGTCAGTGCGGTCGACATGTCTGCGAAGAAGTCATTCAAAGCCTGAAGTGAGGGCTCCGAGGTACTACCGAAACCCCCGACCTGGCGCCGGTAACGCCTTGCCGCTGCCGAGTCGCCGATGAAGTGCTCTTGCATGCCGTTCCGTAAGACCTGGATGATCTCGGGCCTCGCCCGACCAAGGGCGATGTAGGCCATCAGTTTCCCAGCGACCGAGAGGTCATCGACGACCTCCGCCTTCTTCGCTCGCTTGAACGGCCCAAAGTGATGAGCCGCCGTCGCGTAGACATGACCGACGATCGGGAAGAGGGAACCCAGGCTCCGTACAGTAAGTCGTCCTTCCGGGTCCGCCAGGTACAGGCGCGGGAAAAGACCGCCGTCCCAGACAAGGACGAGGGAAGTCTCTGCGGCAGAGCAGAACGGGTTGGTGGCAAGCACACTTGCGATATGCCCTGCCACATGCGAGTAGGACTGATAGCGGACGCCTTCCACGCCGATCGGAAGGTCATGCCAGTCAAGTCGCTGGCGAAGAACGTCTAACTCCCCGTCGACCTCCCGGTATGGCGCCATGTGGACCCCCACCGGTTCACCGTGAAGCGGCAGGTTCCACGTCGTGGGCTCACGACCATCCCAGCCGTCGACGATCCACTCGTCGACCACGGACAACGCGTAGCCGTGGTCGCCCAGGATCGCCGCCACAGCATCGAGGTCCGGCATGGACGTGTAACGGGGATTGTTGTCGAGCTTCTCAATCTCGATGCAGAAGACGAGCTTTCCCGAGTCCACCAGCGCGATGGCGCTGTCATGCGTGAGCTTGAGTCCGACGGTGATCACGCTTGCTCCGATCGTTCGCGGTTGGTCCGACAATCCTGGCCTCGACTAGATCGAGTTCCGTGGCGTGGCGGAAGTGGCGGCGCGTGGCGCTCTGCTTGGGGTGATTGTGCCGTGATCGCGGCGGCGTGTCGATGACTTTGTTCTGGCGTGCTGGGGGCGTGTTTGTGCCGGTGCTGGGTCGGCTTGGCGGGGCCGAGGAGGGCACGGAGTCCCCCAAAGCGAAGCAGGGTTTCAGCGACGGCCCCGCCGCAGCCACCAGGGCAACCGCCCGACGTACTCCCGAGGACCGAGGATGACGCCCGGCCGCACCACGGCCACCCGGTCCGGTCCAAAGACGTTGGCGACGGCACGCTCGCACCCGGCCTTGGTGAACCCGTAGACGGAAGGTCCGGGGTCCCCGTCGTAGCCGAAGTCCGGGCCGGCGTCGGCCGGACACTCCAAGACCGC
>JBOFLH010000061.1:0-3359 GCA_051657765.1 Nocardioides sp.
CAGCGCCGTGGCGTCCAGTTCGTGCTTGCGGTGCTCCGCGCCGGCCTCCAGAACGCCGTGCGCGACGAGCTGCTCGGACGCAACGTGGCGAAGCTCGTGCAGGTCGCCGCCCCCGAGTACGACGTCGGCCAGGGCCTCGCGCCCGACGAGGCGAGGCAGCTGCTCATCGCTGCCAGGTCCGAGCGGCTGTACGCGCTGTACGTCCTGGCGGTCTACCTCGGGCTGCGACGCGGCGAGCTGCTCGGTCTCCAGTGGGAGCACGTCGACCTGGAGGCCGAGACGCTCCAGGTCGCTCAGACTCTGCAACGGGTCGGCGGTGAGCTGCTGTTGAAGGCGCCCAAGACCAGGAAGTCACGTCGCACGGTTCCCCTGCCACCGCCCGTCGTCGAGGCGCTGCGAGCCCATAGGGCCGCCCAGGGCCGGGAGCGACTGGCGGCCGGCGCAGCCTGGCAGGACACGGGCATGGTGTTCGCGTCCCGCGTCGGCACTCCGATGGAGCCCGACAACCTCCGTCGCAGCTGGTACCGGGTGCGGGCGGTGCTGCCTGAGCCACTGCCGCGGTTCCACGACCTCCGCCATACCTGCGTCACGCTTCTGCTGACCGAGGGCGTCGCGCCACACATCGTGCAAGAGATCGTCGGGCACAGTGCGATCGACGTGACGATGACGATCTACGCGCACACCTCGCTCGATGAGAAGCGCAAGGCCCTGCGGATGCTCGGGGACCGGCTCGGATGAGGCGTCGGCATGCTCGCTCAGTCGCCGATGAGCACGAGCTTCGAACCGTCGAACTCTCGGCACAGGTCGAGCATCACCCTGAACCGCGTGAGGCCGCGCCATGCTTGTCCTCCCTGGCCGTGTCGCTGTCTCGCGCTCTCGGGTACTCGGGCGAGGAGCTGGTCGACCTCGTCAACGATCGCGCCGACCTCTGTGGTTCGCAGGGTCGTCGTTGCCTGGGGATCGATGGCCGCGAGGGTGGGCGCGAGGCCAGAGTCGATCAACTCGTCGAAATCACCCGAGGCGTCGAACAGAAGCCCGAACGGGTCCGTCATCCCCTTCACCGGAGCGCTGTGCTTGTCTTGGAGGAGCACGAGGAAACCCACGATCACAGCGTGCCACGAGTTCGCGTTGCTATCAGCGCTGCTATCAACTGGCCCGAAACCGGCCTCGGACACGCGAAACCGCAGGCCCGTAACTCGGCTGACCTGCGGTTTTGTGGGTGGCCAGGGGCGGGGTCGAACCGCCGACCTTCCGATTTTCAGGGGCCGAGCACGGCGACCCGTGGGGCTATCTGATGACGGCCTGATCAGCAACGGTGCAGGTCAGGGACGCCCAGGACATCACTGGTGGCGTCGGCTGAGCCCTTGGGTCACGGGCGTCTGTGGGCAAACCGTGAGCAACTCCGTACGCCAGTGGCCGCCGCGTCAGGCGGAGGCGGAGGCCGTGGCCTGCCTGCCTGGCAGACGAGCCAGCGGCCTATGAAGCCTTACCGCCGCCGTGGGTGGCGCGCCGACGGTTCCTAAGGGCATCGTCCCCTTAGGGCTCTCGCAGGTGCAGCCGTGGCCATCATGGCGGGCTGACTGCCGCCACGGCACTCTTTGGTGAAGTCTTCGACATAAGCAGATACGGACCCCCGGCTAGTGCCAGGATCTGCGTGCACAGCGCGCAGCTGCTCGTGGACAACGAGACGTGAAGCGCTGCTGCGGCCGGCAACCAACCTAGCTCCGGCGGTACCGTCGCGCAGGTAGCCGCTTGGAGTGGCAACACGAGTGAGGTCAGCAGTTGAACAATGACGAAGATGAGTTGCGCCGGGTCCGATTCTTCGGCGTACACGACCTGTCGGCTGGCTGGTACGTCGACCGTGTCGCAGAAATCGTCGAGCGCTTCGATCCCGCCAACGTTCCGACGGCGATAGTGGACATCATAGAGCTTCACAACGCCCAGCAGTACCTGGAGAATGATCTACTACCGTTCGAATATACCGGAGCGCAACGAGACTTCGCTAAGTCTCGGACACCCGAGCTACGAAGTGCAGTAGCACGATTTTTCGGCACGCTCGACGAGGCGAGTTGTGCGAGAGCCATTGCACAAGTCGGGCACGAGTATCACGCAGACCTACTTGAACTTCTTGGGAGGAACCTGGCATTCCAGCGCTGTGCACCGGCGACCATGCTGCCAGCTCTAAAGAGCGCAGGTGTTCGCCTCAGCGGGATGCTGGCATGCAAAAAGCTGGTGGCCGCCTACGGCGACGAGATGCGCGACGAGCTGCTCGCCTCGCCTGGCAACGCAGAACACTTGATCCGGAAGAATCTACAGAAGGACATGCGAGACGAGGTTCACCTCCCTACAAGTTTCACGAGTGACGATGCTCGAGACTTGCTCACGAGCTACATCGAAGATCCGGACGCGAACCCAAACTATATACGCCTGATCGAGACCGCTCAGATTAGCGCCGCCACAGGCATAGACGCCAAGCTCAAGTTGCGAGCAAAGCGCCGAAGCGCCGAGATGACCCAGAGACTGTTTGAAGGAAACGCTGGGTTCAGGACGGGTGTCGAAGTCAGACTCTCCGACACCCAGGACGAACCGGTAAAGCATGAGATGGATGAGTCCGATGGTTTGGTTGTCCGGCTGACATACAGCAGGGGCTGGCTAGACAGCACGCTTGACAATCCGAGCATTCTTAACAACTTTCAACACCTGTTCGAGTTCACGGGCTGGCACACGCTGCTCACGCTTCCGGCGTACCCAGCTGAGCTCGGAGTGTTCGAGCGCTTCATGACGACAACGGGGAAAACTGACTACTTAACAGGCGCGGCTTTTAGAGCAACCGACATCAGCACCCTTCTACAGACTCGGCTCTATCAACATTACTTGGAGACAAAGAGTATCGACTTAGAGCACGTCTTCCGCTGGTTCTTCGAACAGTATCTCGCAGATGAGTTCGACGCTCTGCACTTTTCGTTCACACCTTCCACCAAAGGCGTCTCTTACCTAGAGAAAGCCAGGCATCTCTTCATCGAAATGGAGAGTGTAGTCAATCAATTCCGCCTGTTTGTCGAGAACGGCGAGCTCGATATGGACCTGCTCGCCATCACCTCAGACCAAGTGCGCTACAGGGAGTTGCCCAGTCTGCTGGCGGGAAAGTATCTATACGCGGTCGCTGGGAACGAGATCGCTGGAATCCTCCACGTGCTTTTCTCCGACCAGTCAAATCTCACCTACATCAACGATAACCTAAAGGGCGACAACGCCGCCAGTCTTCTTTTGGAAAGCGAAGTCACCTACACAGATCTTCACGACTTCCAGAAGCCGACTGTTGACCGCCTCGTCGACTTGGGTATCCTCGAAAATGACGG
>JBOFLH010000062.1:0-4375 GCA_051657765.1 Nocardioides sp.
CATCACGCAAGCCCACCTCTCCTAGACCAAACTCACCTGCGCTCACCTGGCTGAGGCCCAGCCGGCTCAGCCAGCGACGGTGCCACGCGTCGTACGCCGCCAGGTCGAGCACCTGTCCGCGCACGGCGTCGCCCTCGCCACGTAGTTCCCGGGCCAAACCGCGCCAGGTCGAGGTGAAGTCGAGGCGGGACTCGCGCATCAGCACGAGGAGGTCGGTGACCAGCGCCCGGTCGTCTTCGGTGTGGAGCTGGTCGTCGGCGCGCCCGGTCAGGCCCAGCTTGGCCCGCATCCGGGTCAGCCACGCCGCGTCGTACCAGCCGAAGAACCGGTCGACTTCGGCGGTGGCGATCTCGACCGCGGCGCCAATCTCATCGGCGCCAATCTCATCAATCCCAGTCTCGTCGGTCCCGGTGCCGCTGGTCCCGGCTCGGTCGGCCAGCAAGGGCAGGAGGGTCTCCGCGAACCGAGCCAGGTTCCACGCCGCGATCGGCGGCTGATTCCCGAATCGGTAGCGCCCGCCGGTGTCGATCGAGCTGAACACCGTCTGGTCGTCGTAGCTCTCCAGGAAGGCGCACGGACCATAGTCGATGGTCTCGCCGGAGATTGCCACGTTGTCGGTGTTCATCACCCCGTGCAGGAACCCGACCGACATCCACGCCGCGACCAATTCGGCTTGCCCGCGGACGACCGCACCGAGCAGCGCCCGGTAGCGCTCTGGTTCTTCGGCGAGCTCGGGGTAGTGGCGACTGATCACATAGTCGGCCAGCCGCCGCACCTGATCGACGGTGCCGCGCGACCTCACCAACTCGAACGTCCCGACACGCAAGTGGCCGGCCGCTACCCGGGTGATGACGGCGCCCGGCTCGGCCCGTTCGCGGCGCACCAGTTCACCGGTGCCGACCGCGGCCAGCGCGCGGGTGGAGGGTATGCCGAGCGCATGCATAGCTTCGCCGACCACGTACTCGCGCAGCACCGCGCTCAGCGTCGCCTTTCCGTCCCCGCGGCGCGCAAACGGGGTGGGGCCGGATCCTTTGAAGGCGACGTCCCGTCGCTGGCCGGTCTCATCGACCACCTCGCCCAACAGCAACGCCCGGCCGTCGCCGAGCACGGGACTGAACTGACCGAACTGGTGTCCGGCATAGGCCTGCGCCACCGGTTCGGCGCCCTCTGGAACGGCGTTGCCGGCGAGTTCGGCGACGCCGGCAGCTGATCGCAGGTAGTCCGGATCCAGGCCCAGGTTCGCGGCCAACGAGTCATTAAGAAACAACAGCTCCGGATTGGGCACCGCCGCCGGTTGCCAGGGGACGTAGAAGCCGGCGAGATCCCTGGTGTAGGTGTTGTCGAACGGCCACCTCATAACGTTAGTGTCTCCACTGACCCACTGTAGACACCTGATGGTTGTCCGGGATGGTGGGAACTAACACCTAGCTAGCACCCGGCTAACACCGGGTCTCCGGCGTGCTGGTCAGCGCGAACCCGCGCGTTGCGGACACGGCTTTGGTCCGCTTGGACATGGTGGCGTCAACCGTCGGCCAGTTCATCGAGGTGAAGGCCTCCCCGGTGATGCATCCCTCCTGGCGGTACTCGTAGGCGATCTTGACCTCGATCAGCGCGTTGGGACCGATCCCCTGATTGACCTGGTACTCCGCGTCCGGGCCGGCGCCTTGGGGTGTGCGGCCGTCGATGGCGGCTGCTTGCACCGGCAACCGCGACTCGGGGCCGAGCCCGGAAGCCACGACTTTGCTGATGCGCACGCCGACCGTGCCCGAGTTAGCGATGTTGATTGTCACTTCGCACCGCATGCCGGGAACCGGACGCGGTGCGGCAATCGTCTGGCCCTTGATGGTGACCTCGCCGATGGTGGTGTCGTCGCACGCCGGCTGGCTGACCTCCACAGACACTTTGCTCAATGCCTGTGAGGTCACATACCACCACCGAACTCCGAAAATGAGCGCCAAGAACAACACCGCGACCACCAGGAAGCCGAGCCGCTTGGGCGGCGCGGCCCCACGACCGACCCCGTCGTCTCCGTAGTGCTGATCGGCAGTGTCGGCTTCTGGCGACTCGAGACCGGAGGATTCGGGAGCCGGGGGGTCGCCCGACGAATCGGGGACCGGCGCCATCGGAGTGTCGGACATGTCCGCATGCTACTGATCGAGATCGGCGGGCACGGCCGATCCGGGAAATGGGCGCTACCTGCACATTGGTTCACCCAGGCAGACGTTCCTCAAGTGCGCGAACCTGCTCCTTGAGGTCGGTGATAGCGGAGAGGATCGCCGCGGTGGACTCGTCCACCGCATCCTCCATCGCCCCCTCAATTGCATCGACTTCCTCTGCTATCGCGTGCTCGCTTTGCCGATCGAGCGCCTCCACGGCGACGGCGATGAAGAGGTTCAACACGATGTACGTGGACAACACGATGTAGACGATGAAGAAGGCCCAGGACCAGGGCTTGGCGTCGGTCACCGTCCGGGTAACGTTCGCCCAATCGTCCCCGGTGGTGACCTGAAACAGTGAGAGCGCCGACTCGCCGAGCGAACCGAAGTGAACCGGATCAACGCCGCCGAACAGTTGCGTGCCCATCACGGAGAAGACGTAGAGCAACATGGCCAGCAGCGCCGCGATCGACGACATCCCCGGGACCGTGCTCACCAACGCGGCCACCACCGTGCGCATCGAACGCACCGTGGAGAGCAGCCGCAACACGCGAAGCACCCGGAGGACGCGTAGCACCGAATAGGTCCCGGACGCGGGGATCAGCGCGATCACCACCACCACGAAGTCGAAGACGTTCCACGCGCTACGAAAGAACGCGGGTCCCCCGGCATACAGACGGAGGCCGATCTCCGCCACGAACACCACCACGGTGACCGCACCGACCAGCCGGGTGATGTCGCCGTACGCCGCCATCCAGCGCGGTGACACCTCCAACCCGATCACCACCGCGTTCACCATGATGACGGCGATGATCGCCCACTGAAAGCGATTCGATTCGACCAACGCCCGGACCTGATCGCGCCGGCGCGAGCGGTCGCGGGTCGCACCTGGTGTCATGGATTGCCCTCTTCTTGACTTGCGGCCCCGTGACTCTCGGCCATTGGCTAACGTTTGCGGGGAGCTTAACGACCGACCGGGCGGGTTGTCGGGTCCGGGCGGGAGCCTGGTCGGGTCTGGCCGGGCTTGGTTGGGCCTGATCGAGCCTGATCGAGCATGGCCGGGCGAGTTCGCTCGCGCCGGGACCGATGCGTAGGCTGAGCGGGTGACTCAAACGCCACCCCCCTCCCACTTCAACGTCCTGGTTCTCGGTGCCGGCCCGGGCGGCTACGTCGCGGCCATCCGGGCGGCGCAGCTGGGCCTGACCGTCGCGGTTATCGAAGAGAAGTATTGGGGCGGCGTGTGCCTCAACGTGGGGTGTATTCCCTCCAAGGCGTTGCTCAAGAATGCGGAGCTCGCACACGTGTTGACCCACGAGAAGGACAAGTACGGCATCGTCGGCGACGCCATTATGGCGTTCAAGCCGACCCACGCGCGCAGTCGCCAGGTGTCGGCCGGCATTGTCAAAGGCGTCCACTTCTTGATGAAGAAGAACAAGATCACCGAGTTCGACGGATGGGGCACCATTCAACCTCCGCAGCCCGGAGCCGAAGGACAGCAGACCGTTGAGGTGCGCCGCTCGGACGGCACCACATCCCGGGTGACCGGGGACCATCTGATCATCGCAGCCGGCGCCACCACCCGGCTGATCCCGGGCACGACGTTGAGTCAGCGGGTCGTCACCTACGAAGAGCAAATCCTCGATGAGCAATTGCCGGCCTCGATCATCATCGCCGGCTCGGGGGCGATCGGTGTCGAGTTCGCCTACATCATGAAGAACTTCGGCGTCGACGTGACCATCGTCGAGTTTCTCGACCGGATGGTGCCCACCGAGGACGCCGACGTCTCCAAGGAACTCGCCAGGCAGTATCAGAAGCTGGGCGTGAAGGTGTTGACCTCGACCAAGGTCGAGAGCATCGACGACTCCGGTGACCAAGTGCGGGTTACCGTCAGCCCGGCGGCCGGTGGTGAACCACAGGTGTTGGTGGCCGACAAGGTGATGCAGGCGATCGGGTTCGCGCCGCGGATCACCGGATACGGCCTGGAGAACACCAATGTCGCGATCACCGAGCGAGGGGCGATCGAGATCGACGGCCGTGGCCGCACCAGCGTGGACAATGTCTACGCCATCGGAGATGTGACCGGCAAAGTGATGCTGGCTCATGTCGCCCAGATGATGGGCATCGTGACGGCCGAGACGATCGGCGGCGCGGAGACCATGGAAATCAACTTCGACATGATCCCCCGCGCGACCTACTGCCAACCGCAGATCGGCTCCTTC
>JBOFLH010000063.1:0-1528 GCA_051657765.1 Nocardioides sp.
ATCGGCACGATCTGGTCCAGCGCGGCCCCGTAACGCGCGCCTTGATAGGTCCGGTGAGTAGCGGCGATGTCGGCGCGGAGCTGAACGAGGTCGGCAGCGGCTGTCGGTCGCGGGTCGAGCAGGTCGTCGTACCGGGTGAAGAAGCTGCGGACCTCTCCGAGCCCGTCGGCGTCGTGCCCGCCGTTCGGGGCGAGCTGCCACGGCCGGCCGATGAGATGCTGCGGCTCGACCCGGAGAACGCGCGCGAGGTCGAGGATGACCGACAAGCTGTCGACCGACCGCAGCCCCCGCTCGACCTGCGACAGCCACGACTCGCTGCGCCCGACCAACCCCGCTAGCGCGGCCTGACTGAGCCCCCGCCGACGCCGGTACGCGCCGACTCTCTCCCCGATCGCTCCCGAAGCCATGCGCTAACCATGCCATGACCCACGGACACGTACCAGATCTGCTTTCTGGAGATGTATCGACTGCGCATCTACTTTGCAGCACCCTGGGGGTCAAACAGCCTTTCTAGCTGCCGTCCAATTTCGCGCGCTGTTTCGCACCAAGTCAATGCCCGACTCGCCGTCACTTGTTCACCGTCACCGTGAGCGATCTTATTTCGAGCGGAAACCATGGCGCCTAGGTTGCTCCTCAAGCGCTGGTCATCAGCGTCGAGAACACCCTCCAACAACTGGCGCCACTCCGCGTCAAACGATCCTACGAAGTCCAGAATCTGTCTGGGAGTCACCCCTAGACCGCCCCTTAAGTGGTGCACCGTCCGGCGATGCAGACGTGGGTTACCAGCAACGGCCGCATACATGTCCGCCCAGTCGTCTCGGACGGCCTCAATATAGCCAACAGCACGGATGGTTAGATATCTTGCCAACGCTCTCGAGATGACATCGGATTGATCGTCACTAAGTCCACGCAAGCACTGCTCGACCTCCTCGAGATCGAGTCGGCGCTGACGGATAGTCGCCCGACGAGCCGGCGCGCTAGCCATTACGCGATAGTTGCCTGAGCAAGCCTGAGTCTTGCTTCCACAGCTTCATTATCTGCCGTCGCGCGTCCCGTGTGCTTAAGAAATTCCTCGTTACCAAGCAGCGTCTTCACACGCGCCGAGAGATCCGAGGGCATAGCGCCAGCAGTCGAGGCATTCATCAGCGCGACGCAGATTGCTTCAGCTTGCGCCGTGTTCACCTGTGCGCCCCCCGGTCGCCGGAACGCACCAGGTCCGACCTGCTTCCGCAGCGAGCTAACGGCCTGCTTGAAGTGCTGACCACGCGGGTCAGCAGCGATGTCCACGCCGCGATTCTTCTTTGCAAATATGTTCAAGAATGTCTTGAGTGGGCGGCTATAACTGGATCCATCCGAATAGAGAGCAAGTATACGCATGATCAGTTCGTGGTCACGCACCCTCTTAGATTTCGCTCCGAAGAGATCTCGCCACTCGACATCTTGATTAAGAGTCTCGATCGAGGCCATCAACGGGCCGGCAAAGAGTGCCACACGAATCTCGTGCGGGGTCAGCTGTGTTCCTCCTGCA
>JBOFLH010000064.1:0-5643 GCA_051657765.1 Nocardioides sp.
CAACGCGCACCGCTTTGAAGCAGCCGACCCCAATGTCAACGAAGCCGCGCGCATCGCACTGTGGGAATGCCCCGACAGCTGGGTCGTCGGCTACACCACCTCGAGGGTGGAGCGTGGGCCAGACGCCGGCAAGTTCGTCACCGTCGCCTACAAGCCTGTCGGCCGGGGTGCCCGTAGCGGCACCGCCGACCAGCTCGTCATGGTCTACGAACGGGCCTTCACGACCCGCAAAGCCGCCAAGGCCCGTGCCGAATCCCTCTACACCAAGCACTCCGTGAAGCGAGGCACCCGATGAGCGCCAACGCTCAGGCCACCGTCGACGTCCGATACGGGGCCGTGGTGGTCCGCCAGGGCCAAGCCGTGATCGGCCGCGTCGACCGCGGAGAGACCGGCACCATCACCCTCAACCTCGCCGATGACCCCGACGCCGAGATCCCCGACACGGAACAGTGGACGGCCTTCGAGGAGGTCAGTGCCCCGCCGCCGCCCGAGCTAGGCCCCGAATGGGCCACTGCCCGCACCTACGTCAACAACCTCTACACCGTCCAGGTCCGCCCTCTGGGCGAGTCCGGTGCCACGCACCTGTCGATCCGCGCCAACGACCGTCACTGGCGCCATGACTGGCGGCACCTGCAACGGATCAAAGACGAGATCCTCGGCACCCACGTCGAGGCCGTCGAGCT
This sequence comes from Nocardioides sp., assembly GCA_051657765.1. Taxonomy (GTDB): domain Bacteria; phylum Actinomycetota; class Actinomycetes; order Propionibacteriales; family Nocardioidaceae; genus Nocardioides. Next base: position 684 of record JBOFLH010000064.1, read on the forward strand.
CTACCCGGCCCAGGCCCGCCTGGTCGACCAAGCCAACCAGTTCCACCTCTGGGCGCTGCCCGCCGGCGACCGCTTCCCCTTGGGCTTCCCTGGCCCCGACCTCACTGATGACACTCGAGTCCCTGGCGCTCGCCAGCGCCCCCACCGTCCCGACGAGCACCGTCCTCATTTCCCCGTGGTTGGCACCCCCACCGAATCGACCGATCGGGGGCCGCGACGATGAGTGATGAAGAGCGGGCCATGATGGGCCGTCCCACCTACCCCCAGCGTCACCCCGTCATGGGGACGGCGCGGAACATCGTCAACCAGATCCTCGATGAGGCGGGCACCGACCTAGCTACCCGCCAGCGCATCAACGACGACTGCGATCAGTTCGTGGCATGGATGGTTGAGACCTATGCGACGGGTGGTCGCGCTCCTCAACCGACCGATTGGGAGGACCGTCAGCACTCGGACGCCTACTGCGTGACCCATTGCAAGCCAGGCACCAAGCACAGCCAGTGCGGCTGCTCTTGCGACCACAAAGCAACCGATTCGGAGGGGTCATGAGCGATCCCATCAAGACGACCCTCGACCCCTTCGCGTTCAGCCGCCGGGTCAGCCGGCTTGTGCTGGTGATGGTGGCTGTGATCGTTCTGCTTGTGCTTGCTGGGTTCGTCTTGGGTGACAGGTTGCCCTGGGGGGCCTACGTGGCCTTGGCGGCCGTGGCCGTCGCGGCTACAGGCTTTGCTCTCAGCATTGTGCGCGATCTGCCTACGGAGGACGGCTCGCCGTCGACCGAACACAGCCCGTCGCCAGGCCACTGACCCCTCCGACCCCGAAGGCCCCTCCCGTTCCCCCCACGGTTGAGGGGCCTTCGGCCTGCGGTCCCCGTGTCACCCCTGCATTGGGCTTCTGCCCGCTCTAGGCTGGTCCCCATGGAATTCGCGATCAGGCACAAGCTAGACGGCCGAGACGCAGAGACCGGCGCATTCAACAGTGAAGCTGAAGCACTGAGGTGGTGGTCCAACTGGGGCCGGGAACACCCGGGCGACAAGATCCGAGAGTGGGCCCTCGTCGAGCGAGAGACTGGCAAAGTCATCGCCTCGCATGATGCGGGTGAGGCCCTCTAGGTTGCGTGCCCTTTGAGTGATACCAGCTGGTCAATGACTCCAGACGAGAAACGCGCCAGCATCTTCAACGATGTCTACCTCCACCTGGGATGGCAGCGGCAACTGCCTGATGCGGCTATCTCAATCCTTCTCCCGCTGGTTCAAGAGGGCCCGCTGTCGCTCGAGGAGCTGGAGCGAAACCTGCGTCCCGAGGCGGGCGTCGAACGGGGCTGGGAGTCCTCCGCGTGGTCGCCCCTGGAGGTGTGGACTGACGAGGAGCTGCGCAGCCACCGCGAGGAGCTCGGAGGAAACCCGCTCACTACCGATGGCGGCGAGCCTGCCGACGCTCAAGCAGTGATGGCTGAGGAGGCGCGTCACCGGGCCGAGCACATCAGTGAGCTCGATGCCTACAGCGAGGCGTTGGGCGTGCCGAGCGTCCGCACGATGGGCAATCTGCTGGAGTTCATGGTGGCGTGCGGGATCCTCGAGCGCAGCAGGGTCGGTGACCAGGAGATCATCGAGCTCAACGCCTCAGCTCCGCTCCCTGGTGAGGTCCTGCCACTGTCGGAGGCTCGTCAGCGCACAGAGGATGAGCTGCGTTGGAGAGACCTGCACGAAGACGTCGCGCAGGACATCATCGCCCTCTTCGACCCCCACGGGACTCGACTCGAGCAGCTGCGCACCAGCCTTGAGCGACTGGCAAAACGTCTCGGCGTGGACGCCGAGACATCCCGCGGTGGGGTCCAAAACTTGCTCGCCGACGGAGACTTCACCACCACCGCTGACCTGAGCCGGCTCAAGGAACACCAGGTATTCGAGCTGACCGTCGACTGGGAACAGTTCGATCGCTCACGGATCAGCATCCAGTAGCGATTCCCTTGCGGCTCGCCGAGACCCTTGTGGCCGTCGTCGAGGTTGAGCAGGCCCTGGCTCACCAGGTGTTGTCGAGCCAGGTCTTGACCAACTCCGCAACAGCCTCAGGCGGTGTTCGCGGGTTGGCCATGAGTTCAACGTGTCCCCGTGCGGTCCCGATGATCAAGAGCCCGTTGCCGTAGCAGGCCCCGCTCTCCCAGGGGTCATCCGGATCCGCGGAGCGGAACCGAGACCAGGAGGCAACCCCATCCAGCCGCTGCTTAGCGCTCTCATCCGCGACCGTGAGCCTGTAGGCCGGGCCACGCTCGAAGCTCGCGGCGAAGAAGACCGAGTCCAGCGCCGCCACCAGAGAAGCGAGGTAATCCTCGGGGAGTCGGTGACGCCAACGTTTCGGCTCCCAACTGAGGTAGGCATCGCCCCGCGTTGACTCAACGGCCATCGAGCCTCATTCCTCCGACGCCCGCCCTACTTGGAGTGGGCTGCTGCGTATGCCTGGCGGACCTTGGCCGAGATCCGGCCCTTCTCGCCGATATCAAAACCGCTGGTCCGAGCCCACGTCCGGATCTGAGCCCGCTGCTGAGCGCCCCCTCGGGAAGGGGAAACCCCACCACTCTTGCGTCCCCCGGTGCGTCGAGCACCAGAAGCACTTCCACACGCTGAGCCATCCGACTACCTCACTCCAGGAAACTGGGCACGTGGAGACCACCGTAATCGCGGTCCCCTCAGTTCCCGCCACGGTTGAGGGGCCTTCGGCCTGCGGTCACCGTGGCAGTCGGCATGGGGTGCCGGTGGTGGCTCAGCTGGTGGTGTTTGGGGGTGTGGGTGTCGGTGGTGGTGGGTAGCGTCGGAGACACCAAATCACCCGGCCTGACTGACCATCTGGCCCTGACTCCGCCAGGAGAAGATCATGACAACCACGACCTCCACCCGCCCATCGCCGAACCCTGAGACGACGCCAAGCACCGGCGCCTTCACCACCAGCTACCGCGCGCTCGTCGGCGCCCTGAAGACGCTGGCCTTGCCCACGACCGGCCGAAAGTCACTGCCAGTCTTCACCCGGATCCGGGCCACGGTCCGCGCCGGCCACCTCGTGCTCACGACGTTCGACTTCGACACTGCGGTCACGGTGACGGTCCCTGCCACTGGCACGACCGCCGGCGAGATGCTGCTCGACCACCCGAGCATCACCAAGATCCTCTCCGCCGCGGCCAAGGGCCTCAGCAAGGCCGCTGCCGACCGGCTCGAGGTCACCGTCACCACCCCTGACCACACGCCCGTCGTGCACACCAACGGTTACAGCCTTCCCCTCGACGACACCGTGCCCGTCGACGCCTTCCCTGACCTGCCCGCGACAACCCCGTCGACCCACGTCGTCGACCGCCAAGACCTGGTCGCCCTGGTCGAGCGGGTCACCGTTGCGGCGGACCGCGGCGACACCCTGCCGATCCTCACCGGCATTCTCGCCAACCTGGACACGAGCACCCTGACCCTCACCGCTACGGACCGATACCGCTTGGCCTCCGGGACGATCGCCGTGAATGGCACCAGCACCGAGAAGGTGCTGATCCCTGCAGTCACCCTCTCCAAGCTGCTCCCTCACCTGAGCAGCCCTCAAACACGCATGGGCGTCGACGTCATCGCCGGCATCACGTGGGTCACCGTGGCTGACGACAACACCACCATCCGGATCCGCACGCTCGACGGGGAGTACCCCAAGGTCTCCTCGATCCTGAACCAAGAACCCACCCGGTCCGTCACGCTCGCTCGCGCCGCTCTGCTCCAGGCCGCAACCCGCGCCGCATCCCTGTCGGCCGCGGTCAAGGCCACCAACAGCCCTGTGATGATCACGGTGACCGGCAGCGAGCTCACCGTTGCGCCGGCCACCGTCGGTGACCGCACGAAGGTCACCGCTCCCGCGCTGCAGGGTGCTGTTGTCGGCGAAACCGACAGGTGGGTCACGGGAGCCAACCCCGCCTTCCTGCTCGCCGCCATCGCGACCCTGAGCGCCGATGAGGTCACCCTTCACCTGACCGACCCCAGCCGGCCGATGGTCCTGACCGACGCCGACAGCACCGACTACCGGCACGTGTTGATGCCGGTCCGATTCGCCCAGTAGGTCCACCAACCTGAAAGGCCCCAGCCGCCCGGCCTGGGGCCTTTCAGGTGTCCCACCGTGGCAGTCGGCATGGGGTGCCGGTGGTCGCTCAGCTGGTGGTGTTTGGGGGTGTGGGTGTCGGTGGTGGTGGGTAGCGTCGGAGACACCAAACACCTGGGCCTGACTGACCATCGGCCCTCCGACTCCCACCAAGGAGAAGTCCAATGTCCGTGCGCGAGAACACCGTTCGTATCCAAGGACCTGAGTCCCTACTGTCCGTTCTTCCCCACATGCTCGGCTACCAGCCCGAAGCCTCGATCCTCGGAATCGCGCTGCACGACCGCCGCATAGGCATGGTGGAGCGGATCGACACCCCACCGGAAGAGCACACCGACGGCATGGTGGCCGCCATCGTTCCGCCGATGATCCGGCAGAATCCGACCGCGGTTCTTGTCATTGGTTACGAATCGGTCACAGGGGAGGCGGTTCCGGCTGTCAGTGCGTTCGCCGCCGCTCTCGCCGCGACCGGCCTCCCCGTGCCGACACCCGTCCTCGTGACGCCGACCGGCTGGCGCCACCTGACCTGTGACTGCTGCCCGGCCGATGGCAATCCGCTCCCGGCGGCCGATCACCCGGCAGGGCTAGAGATGCGCGTTGCCACCGGATCCGCGCCAGCCCAGTCCCGCACCGAACTAGCCGCCCGGCTCGCGTCGAACGACAGGGCCGCAGCCATGGCGAAAGAGTGCGAGCGCATCTCCCAAGACCTCGCCGAGGACGTGCAGGCCGCGTCTCTCGCGTGGGACCGGATCGTCTCGCCCGGTGCTGCCATCGCGGACCTCCCGGATCACGTCCTCGCGCTCGCAGCCATGGCACTGGCTCGCAACACCGTCACCGAGTTCCG
>JBOFLH010000065.1:0-8068 GCA_051657765.1 Nocardioides sp.
CGCCTTGATCGGCATCTCCTCGGCCCGGTGCAACCGGCGGATCTCCGCCCAGTCCTCCACACTGATCACCCTCCACAGGATCATCGGGGGCTCGTTTTCACCCGTCGATCAGGGGTCAGTTTTCACCCGACGCTGACAACATTGGTGCCGGTTGAGCAGTTGGTCGAAGATCCTTCGACCACCCAGAAACTCGACAGCGGCGGCACCGTCACGGCGCTCACTACCCGTGACGGTCTCCGTCTGTTCAAGAGTGAGCGGAAGTGGTACGGCTACTACGTTTCGTTCACCCGGACCGAGACCCAGTTGCTCGCGATGGGATTCGGCTCCTGCGCCAAGTTCATGAGCAAGATCCCCGTAATTGGAGGAACACTCTCGGGCGCCTGTTTCGCCATCGCCGCATATGCGCAGTATCTCGTTACCGTAGGTAAGTGTATGGCAATCCGGGTACTGTGGAACGGGCAGGTCATTCCTGGTTCACGAGGATGCTAATTTTGGATAATGGAAGGAGAGCGGACCGATGAACGCGTATATCTGGACGATCGTCGTGGCACTCGCTGCTGTTGCTGGCTTCGCCGTCGGACGCATGCGGGATGAGGCATTCCGGAGAGCCGGCCGGGTGGCTGGCGTTGCGGTGATCCTGACCTCGACCGCGGGTTTCATCGCCTTCATGGTGGTGACGATCGGTAACAGCGGCGCTTGGACCGCCGCGCTTGCCTACGCGTTTGGCTTCGCCCTGCTACCTCAGGTTCTGCGTCGCACATCGCGTGCTCGCGGCGCCGAGCGGCGCTGACAACGCATCTCTTCGTGGCGCCCCGCCTCGCGCCATCTACCGAGGCGGGGCGCCCCCGACCCCCTGCATCCGTACTGGCGAGAACAATTGAGATCAGATGTGGTGAGTCTCGGTAGGTAGGGCTGCCCGGCAATCCGGATGTCACCGTGGAAGGCGGCGCGGCGGTCGTGCGACGCGGCCTTGCATCACTCCTCTGCTCCGATATGCGGATCGCAGTGGCGGTGCATTGAGCCCTCAGCCCAACCGGGGCTCTAGCAAGTTATCCACAGGAAACTGAGCGGGCTTCCGTTGGGGCCCTGGCCCTTCCTAGGCTGGTGGGGTCCGACAGAGGTAGGACGAGCACTCGGTGGCCGCGCAGTTGCCGACGGGTAGCGGTCACCGGGTGCTCGTCTCGGCGAGATTCGGCCGATCTCGTTGGGGGAGACGGCCACTGCGATAGAGGCCTGGCGTGCCGCAGCTATTCGAAGTGAAGCGGATGTGGTGTGAGCCTCGGTCAGTCCCAGGCGGTGAGGATGCGTCGGCCGGCGATGGTCGTGCGGTAGACGGCGGTGGGGCCGGCACGCGCGGTGTTGACCAGGCCGGCGTTCTTCAGCGCAGCCAGGTGAGACGACACCGTGCTGGGCGGCATCCGGAGCTGCGTGCTCAGTGACCGTGTCGTCTGAACGCTGCTGGTGGCGATGGCCGTCAGCACTGTCGACCGCCCCGGCCCGAGTAGCGCGGCGAGCGGAGTGTGGCGGGGCGGAGGCGAGCCCGCCCGGGGCAATTGGCGTATCGCGAGGGCCGGCACGGTAATCGCGAGATCCATGGTCCGGAGTGGGACGCCATCCGCATCGTTGTTGGAGAACACCGAGGTGGTGCTGGCCGCCATCGGATAGACGATGAGACTACGATCCGTCGGTGGGACCGTGGGTGGCGGCGCAGCTGTTGGCAACCGGAGCCGGTCGTCCAGCCTGGTGAGGCGCGGGTGGATTGCGGAGACCACGGCTGGGCCTTGGCCGGTGCCGACCGCGATCGCGAGGTTTTCGACCTGCGTCCGTAGCCGGGCCTCGAAGCTGGGGACCAGCGGGCGGAACACTTCGCGTTCGAACACCGACAACGCCGTGACGAAAGTGGCCAGCTCATGCCGCGCACGGGTCGCCCACCCGGAGAGACCGTGGTGTGGCCCCGCGTACGTCTCGTATCGCATGACCTGCTCCACGATGACGTCCGCAGGCGTGTCATGGAGACGTTCGACTGCGACCGACAGTGGCTCGAAGCCCGGCCCTGCGGGCTCGAGAAGGAAGTGCGGAAGCCCGGCCGAGAGGGCGGAGGGCGCCAACATCGGTCGCAGGGCGCGAAGGTCGAGGCTCCGCGCCATCCGATCTGCTGCCGCGACGATCTCGCGCGGCAGCATGTACCGGCCCGGTCCGAGCATCTCGTAGGCGCCGGCAAGCACGCTGAACAGCGGGCTCCCGCCGACGAACATCCGCATCTCGTCCGGCTGCCCGACCCGCAGGTCTACCTCGTACGTCGCCATGTCCTCGTCCGTATCAGTCCCAGGCCGTCAGGATGCGGCGGCCGGCGATGGTCGTGCGGTGGACGACGTGCGGGCCGACGCGCACGTTCTGGATCAGGCCCGCGTTCCGCAACGCGGTCACGTGATCCGACACGGTGCTGGGCGGCATCCGGAGCTTCGTACTGAGCGACCTCGTAGCGTGACCGTTGCCGCTGGCGATCGTCACCAGCACAGTCGACCGTCCCGGCCCAAGCAACGCTGTGAGCGGAGAACTGCGGGGAGGCCGTGACCCTGGGTCAGGAAGCGCGCGCACGGCGAGAGCCGGCACGGTGACTCCGAGGCCCAGTTCCCGGAGTTTGACGCCATCCGACTCGTTGGCGGTCAGCACACCCTGGGTGCTGGCGAGCATCGGGTAGATGACCATGCTCCGGACCGGAGGGAGAATAGGCGGTGCGGTTGCGGCCGAGGGCCATCGGAGAGTGTCTTCCGTTCGCGACAGGTGCGGGTGTATGGCTGACAGGAGGGCTGGACCCTGCCCGGTGCCGACTGCGATCGCCATGTTCTCGACCTGAGCCCGCAGTCGGGCTTCGAAATCTGGGACGAGCGGGCGGAAGACTGCATGCTCAAATCTGCACAACGCCGCGACGAAGTCAGTGAGTTTTCGCCGCGGATGCGTTGTCCACCCGACCAAGCCCTCGTCTCGTCCACCGTTCACCGCGACCTGCTCCGCGACCGTGTCTGGCGAGGTGTCGCGAAGTTGCTCTAGAGCGCTGGACAACGGTCGATAGCCCGCCCCGCTCAACTCAAGGAGGAAGTGGGGAAGCCCGGCCGACTGAGCTGAAGGAGCCAGTATCGGCTTCAACGGGCGCAGGTCCATGGTCCGCGCGAGCCGGTCGGCAGCAGCCACGACCTGGCGCGGCAGCATGTACCGGCCTGGGCCGAGCATTTCGTAAACGCCGGTGAGGACGCTCAGGTATGGGTCGGCGCCGACGAGGATCCGCATCTCGTCCGGCTGCCCTACTCGCAGATCGACTTCGCAGGTCGCCATAGGCCCTCCCCGTGCGTGGCGTGGCATGACACGGTAGTGCCCGGGCCGGATGAAGAACAGCATCTGGCTCGGGCACGTCGCCGCGTGGTGGCGTTTTTGTCGTCGAGCGGGCCGACGGTGCTGGCAGTCAGGCCGGCGCCTCATTTCCGGAGCGCTCCAATCCCCTCGACGGATAGCGGTCCGAGCCCGCCGGCCCGCTTCAGTCCCAGGCGGTGAGGATGCGGCGGCCGGCGATTGTCGTGCGATAGACGACGTTCGGGCCGACACGCGCGGTCTGGACCAGGCCCGCACCGCGCAGCACGCTGAGGTCGTGCGACACCGTGCTGGGCGGTCGCCGGAGCTGTGCGCCGAGCGTCGTCGCGGCGCATCCTTCGGTTCTCGACACCGCGGCCAGAACCGAGGCTCGCGCGGGCCCGAGCAGCGCCGTCAACGGAGTATCGCGCGGATGGAGCCCCCTGGCCTGTGGCAGGCCCCGCACCGCGAGAGCCGGAACGGTCAGGCCGAGGTCTAACTCTCGGAGTTCGACACCATCGTTATCGATACTGGAAAGCACGCACCGCGTGCTCGCGGCCATCGGATAGATGACCATGGAGCGGACTGAGGGAGGTCCTGTGCTCAGTTCCGATGGCCATCGCACTGTGTCGTCTAGCTTGCTGAGCGACGGGTGGAGCGCTGGGAGTAGCACTGGGCCTTGACCGGTGCCGAAAGCAACCGCGAGGTTCTCGACCTGGGTCCGTAGCCGCGCTTCGAAGTGAGGAACCAGAACGCGGAACACGTTGCGCTCGAACTCGGACAGTGCCGCGACGAAGGCGTTCAGGTGGTGCCGTGGGCGCTTCGACCACCCGCCAAAGCCATCCTTTCCGCGTGTGTGGGTTCGATAGATTTCGATCTGTCGCACCATCGTGTCGGTCGGAGTGTCGCGCAGCCGTTCCAACCCACTGGTCATCGACTCGAATCCAAGACCCCGGGATTGGGTCATGAACTGCGGCATCCCGGTTGATCGAACCGTCGAGGCTAGGAGCGGCCTTAAGGCTTCGATATCGAGGTTCCGAGCGAGGTGGCGAGCCGCAGCCACGACATCGGATGGTAGGTAACGGCCCGCGCCGAACGTCTCGTACACCCCACTGATCACGCTGATCAGTGGGTTCGTACCCACGTGCATACGCATCTCGTCAGACTGACCGACCCGAAGATCGATCTCGGCAACTGCCATACGCCCCCCCAGGTGCGCGCAACAACGGAAACAGTGCTGCGAACGCTAGCTGCTGTTGGCGGCTGACATCAAGTAGCCATCAGATGTCAGAACCGGACGTCGGGGTCGGCGGACGACCTCGTCGACGGGACTGTGCCTGCCCAAGCTTCTACGTCGCGCTCGCCGCGCCCAGCAGACCGGGTAGGGCGTCAGGCGTTGGGCCGGCGGCCGTGGTTGGCCTTGCTGCTCTTGCGCGAGCGGCGCTTGCGGGCGCGCTTACTCATGTTCGCTCCTTCCAGGGGGCCCGACCCTGCAGGACGGCTCCAGGTGGGTGTTGGCCATTTGATTGTCGACCATCATGGCACATGGGACACTTGGCGCCGCGGGTGCCGCCGACGGGCGAGCTCCGCTGACACCCCTCTGAAAGGACATCCTCATGAACCGCACGCGCACCCTGCTCGCCATCGCGCTCATGACCGTGCTCGCTCTCTTCGTGCCGGCGGCAGCACAGGCTGAGTCGCCGAAGGTCTCCAAACCCACCCAGCTCGGTGGCGGCTACGGAGGCTGAAGCTTGCCGTCGCTATGGCGATAAAGAGGATCCGTGACTCGGCAGCTGCGCGACCGACGACGACCTTCTATGTGGTTGTCGTCGCCGTCGGAGCTGTGTTTCTGGGGGCTATTTCCACCCGGGTTCAGAGCATTGCTGCTGATTCGGACTTACTTGCAGTTGTTGCCTTAGCGCTGCTCGCGGTCGCCTACCCCCATGTGGTGGTAGGCGACCGCGTACAGTTTGCGATCTCGAGTATTGTCCTGCTTGCAGCACAAGCGGTGGCTGGACCCACGGCGGTTGCACTGATCGGTGCACTGGTCGGCCCTTTTCAAGGCACGAGTTTGCAGGGCCGCTTTTTCAACTCGGCGCAGTTCTCCTTATTCTCTTGCCTCGCAGGCCTGACCTTCCATGCAACGGGTGGGTCAGTACGCCCGGCGGAACTGACCACGGTTGCCAAGGTTGTCGCGCACCTCGTCATCCCGATGTTGCTCGCCCATCTTGTGCAGGTCGTTGTCAATCTTGTCCTCCTGGCTGGAATGCTGCGGGTAGCTCGCGGCATCCCCATGCGGCTCCAGCTCGCGGCACTCATTCGCGGCATCGGCGTTGGTTACCTCGGCTACGGAGTCATCGCTCTGATTCTCGTTGTGCTCTGGGTACCCGCTGGTCTCGGCGTCGTCGCCGCATTGGTGGTTTTGGCACCCCTCCTCGTTGCTCACTGGACCTATCGTCAGCATGCCGAGGAGCTGCAGAGCCAGCAGCAGGTTCTCGGTGTGCTCGTCGCAGCTCTCGAGGCCAAGGCGCCGCATCTCGCCGGGCACAGCGCCCGGGTCGCCGAGTTCAGTGGACACATGGCCGAGCATCTCGGCCTTGGCCCTCAGCAGGTCGCTGATACGCGCATGGCGGGCATGCTGCATGACATCGGCCAGACCAGCCTTCCGACCCGCGCAGTGCGCAGCCTCGATCTCACCGACCGCACCGCAAGCCCCGAGTATGCCGACGCGGGGGCTCACATGATCGGTGACCTGACGATTCTCGGCGGTGCTCTCGAACCGATACAGGGGCACCGCCGCCCACTGAACTCGGGTACGAAGGCCACGCTGCCGACCCGCATCGTCGCCGTAGCTGACCGCTACGACCTCCTTACCCGGGTCGGTGGGCCGGACAGCGTCGTCCACGCTCCGGGCGGAGCGCGCCGCCTGATTGCCACCGAGACCTCCGACGACGCTGAACTCCTCGACGCTCTCGACCACGCTGTGGCCCGTGGTGCGACGGAACTGGCCCGGCCATGACCGATCTGTTGCGGCGCCCTGAACGGCGGGTCGCCTCCGGAGTGCAGTCAGCCACTACTCGACTGAGGCGGTCCGAACGACGAGCCGCCACCGCCGTCGTCGGGCTCGGCGTGTCCGCCGTCGTCGCCGCGGTCGCGCAGTCCGCTACCACCCTTCCGATGACATTGCGGACCCATGCGCTCGCCGTGCTGTTGGTCGTAGCGTGCATCGCGCTCGGTGAGCTGGCGCGGATCCGGATGCCGAGCGGCCGGGAGACGGCTCCGTTGTCGTCGGCCTCCGCGATGGCCGTCGTCTTCCTCGGCCCCATCGCCGAGCAGCCGGCGTTCGACGTCGACGCCGGCGTGGTCGTCCTGGTGGTCACGGCTGGGCTGCTGCTCGCCGCCGCGGCGCGCCGCGCGCGTCACCACACCGCCCGTGCGCCGATGCTGGCGGCGCGCATCGTCGGCGTGGCTCTCGCCGCGGTTGTCACCCGCGAGGTCGGCTACACGACCCTATGGGACACCCAGACCGACGGCTCGCTGGCCCGAGGAGTCGTCGTCATGGTGATGGCCCTCGTCGCCGCTGTCGGGCTGGTCACCGAACTGGTGCTCGCCTCCGCGGTACGTTCCGAGCGTCAGCGGTCGCCTTGGTCGACGGCGCTCCGGGACGAGGTGTACGAGGCCGCGCCGCTGACGCTCGCCGTGGTCGCCATCGGACCGATGGTCGCCTTCATGGCACCTGTTCTCGGCCTGCTCGCGCTGCCCGCAGCGCTGTTCCCACTCGTCATCGCCTATCTCGCGGTGCGCCAGTACATCCGCAACCGCGAGACGAACCGTCAGCTCATCGGCACGCTCTCGCACCTCACCGAGCACGGCGGATACACGCCGGTGCACCACGCCGAGCGCGTCGCCGCCATCTCGGTGCGGATCGGGCGGGTGCTCGGCCTCGGTGAACGTGCGCTACGTGACCTCGAGTACGCGGCCCTGCTCCACGACCTCGGGCAGATCTCCCTCCTGGAGCCGATCCCCGGCGGCGCGACCGTGCTCGCGGCACCCGCAGACCAACGCGACATCGCGGACGAAGGTGGGCGCATCATAAGGGCGGCCGGTGGGCTCGACCACGTCGCGGCCCTCGTCGAGGCGCAGACTACCTCGTACCGGCTGGTGCGCGAGCTCGATGAGGAGGTGCCGATGGCCGCCCGGATCATCAAGGTCGCCAACGCGCTCGACGACCTCACCGAGGGCAGTCGCGAGCCGGACGACGTCGCTGCCGCGATGGAGCGGATCAACCTCGGCCTCGGCTACGAGTACGACCCCGACGTGGTCGACGCCCTGGCTCGGGTGGCGCTCGACCGGCCCGCCACGCGGTCGGCATCCCGCCGTGCGGACCGCACCGCCGCCGGCTGAGCCCCGACTCGCCGAGTCGCGCCATCCGGACGATCGGGGAAGACGCCTGCGCGCTAGCATCGGGAGCCGCCTGCCCCCGATGCCGAGGATGTCGTGGACCGTCTGTCACCGGTCGTCTTCACCGACGCCTGGGGGTCACACGTCTCGATCGCGAGCCTGCAGGGACGCGCCATCCCGACGCCGGAGCCGGAGTCCGAGCTGTGGATGGGTGCGCACGAGGCCGGCCCGTCGGGCACCGACCGCCCGGACGAGCCGCACCTCGCCGACATCGTCGCCGCCGACCCCGTGGCCGAGCTCGGCGCCGAGTGCGTCGAGCGGT
>JBOFLH010000066.1:0-6233 GCA_051657765.1 Nocardioides sp.
AGACCCGGCAACAGAATGATCGGAATAAACACGTTCCACGCCATCGTGTAGCCGAAGGCGTGAGTCTCGATGCCGGGCATGATGCGGAGCGCACCGTCGGGCCAGCCCATGTACCAGTCGGGTTGGGAACCCGCAGTCACCTTCGACGGATCGTAGGGCCCGAACTTCCACACCGGGTTGATGCTCAACAGTGCGCCCATCATCGCCGTCACGCCGAACACGATGAAAAAGAAGCCACCGGCCTTGGCGGCATACACCGGGAGCATGGGGTAGCCGACCACGTTGTCGTTGGTCCGACCGGGCCCAGGCCACTGGGTGTGCTTGTGATACACGAGCATCAACATGTGCGCGGCCACCAGAGCGAGCAACAGACCGGGGATCAGCAGCACGTGGATGGTGTAGAGGCGCGGGATGATGGACTCGCCGGGAAACTCGCCACCGAAGACGAAGAACGACAGGTAAGTGCCGACGACCGGAATGGACTTCATGAAGCCGTCCGCGGCGCGAACGCCGGTGCCAGAGAGCAGGTCGTCCGGCAGTGAGTAGCCGGTGAAGCCCTCGAGCGTGCCCAGCAGCAAGAGCAGGCAACCGATGACCCAGTTGAGCTCACGAGGTTTGCGGTAGGCGCCGGTAAAGGCCACCCGCATCATGTGCACCATCATTGACGCGATAAAGATCATCGCGGCCCAGTGGTGCATTTGGCGTATGAGCAAACCGGCACGCACGTCGAACGAAATGTGGAGACTCGATGCGTACGCCTCCGACATCTCGATGCCCCGAAGCTGATCGTACGAGCCGTGGTAGGTAACTTCGCCCATACTCGGGTTGAACCAGAACGTCAGGAAGACGCCGGTCAGCAGCAGCACGACGAAGCTCCACAAGGCAATCTCGCCCAGCATGAACGACCAATGGTCGGGGAAGACCTTGCGCAGGTTCTTCTTCAGCAATCCGGCCAGGCCGACCCGCTCATCGGTCCAGGACGCGACGGCCGCCGCCTTGCCTGGCTGGCGCGCGGTCATGGCTCGGCTTGCGTTGGTGTCCGCTACGCTGGCGCTGAGCCGGTTTCCCCGTTGACTCATTCGGAATCACGCTCCCAGAAACTTGGTCCAACCGGTTCGTCGAAGTCACCTTGCGCGACGAGGTAACCCTCGGCATCCACCATCAAGGGCAGTTGGGGCAATGGCCGAGCTGCCGGACCGAACACCACCTTGGCGCCGTCGGCCAAGTCGAACGTGGACTGGTGACACGGACACAGCACGTTATGAGTGGGTTTCTCGTACAACGAGATCGGGCAGCCGACGTGGGTGCAGATTTTCGAATACGCGCAGATGCCGTCGATCGTCCAGTCCTCACGGCCTTTAACTGGCGAAATCTCATTCGGCTCCATGCGGACGACGATGATCGTGCTTTTGGACTTGGCGATCTGTTTGTCGACGCCTTCGACCAGCGGTTCGCCCTCGTCGTCGACCTCGAACAAGATGGCCGGCGCCGCATTGACCAGATCGCCGACCTCCAGCTCCTCGGGCTTGATCGGTCGACCGACGACGTCTCGCACGACACGCATGCCGCGCCGCCACAAGGTGTGGTTGAGCGTGTTACCCGGCAACGGGCCAAGGTCGCGCAGCGCCATGATCGGGGCTACCCCGACCAGACCGAGGGCGCCGAGCAGGGTGTTTCGAATGAGGGGCCGTCGGGCGATGCCGGATTCTTCCGCGCCCTGCGCGAGCGCGGCCAAAGTGACCTCACGGTCCGCGGCCGAGGACGCGATCGGGTGCCGGTTCTCGACGATCTCATGATCGCTCATCAGCTTACGAGCCCATTGAATGATGCCCACGCCCAAGAAGAGCAGGGTGCCGCCCAAGGACAGGCCGAGTGCCAGGTTGGAGGCACCCAGATTCGCGAACGTGTCCTGGGAGTCACCGATTTCCAAGGTGACGTAGGAGACGACGAAGAGAACCGTGCACAGCATGGAGAGCACAAAGAGGGCGGCAACCTGACGCTCGGCTCGTTTCTCCGCGGCCGGGTCGACGTCGGTAGGGCGCCACTTGTGCTCGGGCAAGCCGGGATCCGGGATGGGGTCGCCGACCCCCGCGATCTGCGAGGCGTTCGTCGAACCGCCGGTGGCGAGAGAACGGGTCCCCTCGGATTCGTGCTCGATGCTCACGAGGACACCTTCTTCCGGTTGGTCCGACTTGTGTGCGCGGCGATCCACACCGCGAACGCCACCAAGGTGCCGATACCGGCCAACCAGGCGAACAAGCCCTCACTCACCGGGCCTAGGCCACCCAGCCCGAATCCGCCGTACTCCGGGGTTTCCTCCAGGCTCGTGAGATAGGCAATCACATCGCGCTTCTCTTCCGGAGAGAGGTTGCCGTTGGAGAACGTCGGCATGGTCTGCGGCCCGGTCAGCAACGCCTCGTAGACATGAACGGGTTTGACGCCCTTGAGTTCGGGCGCGAAGCCACCACGCGGCATCGCGCCGCCTGCTCCGGCGAAGTTGTGACACGCGGTGCAGTTGGTCAAGAAGATTTGGCCGCCTCGGGAGATGGCCGCTTCTAGCTCTTCGCTCGTCATACCGTCTGTGCTGTAGTCGGCGGCGTTGGGAATGGCCGGGCCGGGTCCCAAGGTCGCGACGTAGGCGGCTAGCGCCGCGGTTTCTTGCTCGTCGTAGACCGGCGGTTTGCGCACCGCCTGGGCACCCGGTTGGGCCAGCGGCATCCGGCCGGTGCCTACCTGAAAGTGAGTGCTGGCCGCACCGACGCCGCTCAAAGGAGGACCATAGTCCTGCCCACGGACCGTCTTGATGCCCTCGCCGTTGCGACCATGACAGAAGGCGCAACCGATGAGAAATAGCTCACGCCCTTGGGCGGCCAGCTCGGCGTCGGTGTCCGTCCGAGTGGCCTGGGCCGGGGCGAGCATGGCGTACAGCCCGCCGCTGAGCACCAGCCCGCAGAGCATCACGACCAGCCCGGCTGCTCTTCCTCGACGGTGTCGAGACAGGCGTCCGGCGGTCCGGTTGAGGCAGCGGCTCGGCAAGCGCACGATTCAGTCCTAATCCAGTCCAGAGTGATTACTTGATCAGGTAGATGGCCGCGAACAGCGCCACCCACACGACATCGACGAAGTGCCAGTAGTACGACACGACAATGGCGCTGACCGCCTGCTCATGGGTGAACCGGCGCGCGACGAAGGTGCGGCCCAGCACGAACAAGAAGGCGATCAGTCCGCCGGTGACATGGATGCCGTGGAATCCCGTGGCCAGGTAAAAGACCGTGCCGTAGGCCGAGGAGGGGATGGTTAGTCCCTGATGGATCAGTTCGGCGTACTCCAGCGCCTGGCCGCCGATAAAGATCGCGCCCATGACGTAGGTGATGACAAACCAGCGCCGAAGCCCGGCGACGTCTCCGCGTTCGGCGGCGAAGACACCGAGCTGGCAGGTCGCCGACGACAGGACCAAGATGATGGTGTTCGCACTGGAGAACGGGATGTTGAGCAACGCCGTCTCCTGAGCCCACAAGTCGAGACTGACCGCTCGGATTGTGAAGTACGCCGCGAAGAGGGCGGCGAAGAACATCAGCTCGCTGGACAGCCAGATGATCGTGCCCACGGCAACCATGCTGGGCCGATCGTGGCGACCCTGGAGTCGAGAAGCGGGAATCGCTGAGATCATGGCCACTGCATCATTATTGACCGACCGTTCGGGCGGGCGAACCCCGCCCCCCCTATGCCGCCTAGGATCGTTCCCGTGCATCGAGAAGTGAGCCTCAGTGCGTCAGATCTGCCGGAGTTCAGCTGGTCTCGGGCGATCGGCGCATGGGAGGTCAACCCGGTGTTGCTGTCGGTGTGTTGTCTCGCCCTGACGGGGTACCTGCTCGGCGTCCGAGCATTGCACCGGCGTGGCGATCACTGGGCGTTCTCGCGCAGCGTCTCGTTCGCGATGGGCGTGTGGTCCTTCATCGTCGCCACCTCGTCGGGACTGGCTACCTACGATACGACGCTGCTCAGCGTCCACATGGTGCAACACATGGTTCTCTCGATGCTCGTGCCGTTGCTGGTCGCCCTGGGCGCGCCGGTCACTCTCGCGCTCCGCACCCTGCCCAGGTCCTCGACCGCCAGCACCCTACTGCGGCGCGTGCTGCACTCTCGACTGTCTCGGGTGCTGACGTTCGCACCGCTAACCCTGGCGCTCTACGTGGTGTCGCCCTGGGCGCTCTACTTCACCGGCTGGTACGAAGCGACGCTGCGCTCGTCGGCCCTGCACGAATTGCTGCACGTCCACCTGGTACTGGTCGGGTCGTTGTTCTTCTGGCCGCTACTCGGCGTGGATCCGGTGCCCGGTCGCATCGCCTACCCGTTCCGGCTGCTGCTGATTTTGCTGACCTTGCCCTTTCACGCGTTCTTGGGGGTGACGATCATGGGCCAGGCGACCCAAACCGGCGCCACCTTGATCGCCGGCGACTGGTACGTCGCGGTGCGGGACGGGCCGATGGCTTCCTGGCTTCCACCGGTCGCCGCCGACCAACGACTGGCCGGCGGCATTCTGTGGGCGTCCGGTGACCTGATCGGGGCCTTGTTGTTCGCGGTGCTGTTTGCTCAGTGGTTACACGAGTCGCGGCGCGAGGCGATTCGCGAGGATCGTCGCCTGGATCGCCTCGACGCCCGAGCCAACCGAGCGCGCTTGGCCAGCCGGGCAGCCGAACGGGCTCCATAGGTAAGCGGTAGTGGCAGTGGGCGGTAACATCTGGCGGGTGACTGACTCGACTTCGCCCGCTCAAGAACACCGGCCGCGCTCCTTGACGGTGCTCGTCTACAGCGACGACGCGAACACCCGCTCGCAGGTCATCTTGGCGCTGGGTCGCCGGCCGCATCCGGCTCTGCCTCAGCTTGAGTACGTTGAGGTGGCGACCGAGCCGGTGGTGATCCAGAACATGGACGCCGGTGGCATCGCCCTGGCCATTCTCGACGGTGAGGCGGTTCCGGCTGGCGGGCTTGGGATCGCCAAGCAACTCAAGGACGAGATCTTCAACTGCCCGCCAGTGCTGGTCCTTACCGGCCGACCGCAGGATGCCTGGCTGGCGACCTGGTCACGTGCGGAGGCTGCTGTGCCACACCCGGTTGACCCGATTCTGCTGGCGGATACCGTGGTGGCGCTGCTCCGCGCACGCGTCCCAGCCGCGAGCTGACGTGTCAACGGCACATTCCTGGCCGGAGATCCTGACGGCTCTAGTCCAGGGCGCTGACCTGTCGGCCGCCCAAACCGCTTGGGCCATGGGCACGGTGCTGGCCGGTGAGGCTTCCCCGGCGCAGATCGCCGGCTTCGCGGTCGCCCTGCGCAGCAAGGGCGAGACCATTGACGAGGTCACCGGCTTGGTGCAGGCAATGTACGCACACGCGACTCCGATCACCGTTCCCGGTCGGCTCTTGGATGTGGTCGGCACCGGAGGCGATCGATCGATGTCGGTGAACATCTCCACGATGGCCGCTATCGTCGCGGCGGGCGCCGGCGCCACGGTGGTCAAGCACGGAAATCGTTCGGCCTCCTCACAAGCCGGCAGCGCCGATGTTCTGGAGGCCCTCGGCATCCGACTGGATCTCGCAACCGATCGAGTGGCGAGGATGGCGCAGGAGGCCGGTATCACCTTCTGCTTTGCGGCTGCCTTCCACCCGGCGCTGCGGCATGCCGCGGTACCCCGACGCGAGCTGGGCATTGCCACCACCTTCAACTTCCTTGGACCGTTGGCGAATCCGGCTAGACCGGCTGCCCAGGCGATCGGGTGTGCCGACTCCCGAATGGCGCCGGTCATGGCGGGTGTCTTCGCGGCTCGGGGGGTCGACGCCTGGGTCTTTCGAGGCGACGACGGCCTCGACGAGCTCACCACCACGACCACCTCGTCGCTCTGGCTGGTGCATGAGGGAACGGTTGAGCAGACGACCGTGGACCCCCGCGAGTTGGGCCTGAAGCTGAGCACCGCCGAGCTGTTACGCGGCGGGGATACCCAGTTCAATGCGAAGGTGGTACGCCGAGTGCTCGATGGGGAGCCCGGTGCCGTCCGCGATGCGGTGCTGCTCAATGCGGCAGCCGCGCTGGCCGTGTACGCCGGCGACGAATCCTCCGGTGATACCGCAGGCCGTGACCACTACCAGCGGCTGGGCGCGGGGATTGCGCGCGCCCGGGAGGCCATCGACTCCGGAGCGGCGCGGACCCTCCTGGACAACTGGGTGGCCCTGAGCTC
>JBOFLH010000067.1:0-1716 GCA_051657765.1 Nocardioides sp.
GGCCGGGCCGAGCGACGAAGACAACCGGCGGCGCGGCATTGTCAGCCCTCAGCAGCGCGTCCAAGGGGGCCTGGCCAGGGTGTCCGCACGCCGCCAGCGCGGCTTCGAGTTCCTCCACGATCCACCCGGGGTGGCTGAACGCGACGGCGGCGTAGCCGACCGGGTCGTCGCCGCGATCCGGAGCGATCCGGGCGATCCAGTCCGCCAGGCCGGAGCGAGCGACCTTCCGCAGCACGGCGTTGACCAGGCCGGTGGGTCCCCTCCCGATCCGCGCCCGCACCAGATCCACGGTGCTGTCGATAGCGGCGTGGTCGGGAACCCGCATCGACAGCAATTGGTGACACCCCAGGCGCAGCACGTCCCATACCGCCGGCTGCAGCTTCGTCAACGGGCGGTCGACGCAGACCCCGAGTACGGCGTCATAGGTTCCCCGTAGCCGCAGAGTCCCCGACACCAGCTCCGTGGCGAAAGCCGCGTCCCGGCCCGACACCGCCAGCTTGGCCAGCTGGGTCGGCAACACCAGGTTGGGATAGGCGCCGTCCTCCCGGACCGCCGTCAAGACGTCGTACGCGACCAGCCGGGCCGCGAGCCGGGAGCGGTCGACCCGGGTCCGCCCGGTCGCCGCGGGCCGCGCTCTACTCATCGGCTGCCGCTCGAACTCCCTCGCCGGGCAACTCCTTGTCGAGGAACTGCGTGACGAGAGCGCGAGGCGCCCGGGCCGACCAGGCGTCGACGATGACCTCCCGGAGCTCGGCCACGTCGAGTTCGCCGAGCCGGGACTCCCGCACCAGCACCGCGTCATAACCGTTGAAGTGATCGATGGTGAAGAACGGCGTGTCCGGATCGTCCACCAGCGCCAGCTTCGCGTGTTCGTCGGGCACCACGATCACCACGAGATCGTCATACATCTCGCCGGTACTCGGATCGATCGCGTCCTTGCGGGGTGCCCGGTACAACACGAAGCCGCGACCTTTCGGCCCGGCCGGGACCTTGTACGTCGGACGGTCGCCCCAGGTCACGCCGAACTCGACCTCGGGCAGCGAGCGGCAGATCGCGCCGATATCGTCCGCGCTGGCAGGCCGACCCATGAGGTGACTCTAACCCGGACCGGACCACTACAAGGGCATCAGCTCACAAGGCCAAAGCACCACCACGACCGGCCTGACCATCCATCATCACGAGGCGAGACCAGGGACCTCACCGATCGATGCTTAGGATTCGGCGAGCATTTCGCCGAATCGAGTGGCGAGGGTGAGGGAGTAGGTCTTGGTGATGTGGTTGGAGTCGCGGTAGACCAAGATGTCGCCGACCACAGGTGTGCAGAAGCGTGGCCCGCAGACGCCTTTGCGGAGATCGAAGAGCCGCGCACCGGGAATGCCCTCCGTCGCTTCCTTCTCGATTCTTCGCGACTTCGACTTCGGGATCAGGCACTTGGCGGCGTCCCGCTCTTGGAACAAGCACTCCGGTGGCGTCGGACTCGCGGCCGCCGGGAGGTCGCCGATCACTACGACCGGGATGCCGGCCTTCGTGAACCGGCCGACAGATTCGCGCATCCCGGCAATCGTCGCGGCAACTGTGTCATGTTTGGCCAGCAATTCATTGGTGGCTCGATCAACCAATCGCGTGCGTGGGTTGTAGGCCATTGCCATGACAACCAGATCAGGTTTCGTCTCCAGAGTCTTCTTCTGCACTGCGGTACGGAACTCATCGCACTCT
>JBOFLH010000068.1:0-5339 GCA_051657765.1 Nocardioides sp.
TCGGAGACGACCGCTGGATCTTGCTCGCCGTAACGTTCCTCGAGGGCGGTGACGTCCTGGTCCCAGTTGGCGAACACCGGACCGTCCTCGGTGAGCATTTGGCTCAGGCGACTGGCGAAGATTTGGTGCACATCACGCACATGGCAGGCGTATTCGAGGGGCGACCAGACGTTGTCAGCTGGCCGCACCGCGGCGTTCGGATCGGCGAGCGCAGCCTGCCAGACCGACACATTCGCGCGGGCGACGTCCGCGAGGGCACCGGGCGACGTCGCCGCCGGGTCGAAGCCGCACTCCGGGCAGGGCTCCTCAAGAACCCAGGTCCAGTCTTTGGTATCGGGCTCAATAGGCACGATCTGATCCTCTCAGGTCAGACCCGCCGACGACGAACGCTGTGGCCGAGGTCGGTGACGCATACAGACTGGTCATCGCAGCAGCAGCGTGCCGAGCCGACGACGTACTACGATCAGGCCGAGCAGGCCCATCAGCAGCAGATAGCCAACCGACACTCGCGACGCGCTGGTCATCGCTCCGGTGCACAGCTCTCGGCACAGCACCACGCCGCGATAGAGGGGGCTTACCTCGACCAACCAGCTCCAGCTACCCACGGCGCTGGCCGGGAAGAAGGTTGCCGAGAAGAGGAACAACGGCAGCTGCACGAGAGTGACCTTGTCGAAGTCCTGCCAGGTGCGCATGTAGGTAGTCAGTGCCATGCCGACCGCAGAAAAAGCGAAAGCGATCAGCAACGCAGCCGGCAAGGTCAATACGGCCCACCAGGAGCTGATCAGTCCCATCCCCAGCATGACCAACACGAAAGCAGCGGAGTAGATCCCGCCCCGGACCAACCCCCAGGCGATCTCTCCACGCGCGACATCACCGGTGGACAGTGGCGTAGCCAGCAATTGGTCATAGAGTTTTTCGAACTTCAACTTGAAGAACACGTTGAAAGTGGATGAGTAGATCGCCCCGTTCATCGCCGAGGTGGCCAGCATCGCGGGCGCTACGAACTCGGCGTAGCCGATGGTTCGACCATTGAACTCAAACGCATCTACGAGCTGGCCCACGCCGACGCCAATCGAGAACAGGAACAGCACCGGCTCAAGGAAACCGGTGAGAAAAATTTTCCAGGCAGACTTGTAGACCAAGTAGTTGCGCAACAGCAACAGTCGAACTGCTTGCGTCGGTGTGGGCGGAGTGTGGCGCATCCCGAGCAAGGACTCGGCAGAGCCCGGAGGCTGGTGTGCACTCATATCAGTCGGCCAATCGCTTGGTCAGACCGGACACTGACAGCACCCAACCGGTGACGAGCAGACCGAAGAGAACGGCAACGTGAATACCGGCCAGCGACCAGTCGACCTGGTCGACCGCGAACATCCGCGAGAGATTGACACCATGCCAGAGCGGGGTGAGTCGCGCTGCCCATTCGAGGACCGAGCCGAGGTTCTCGATGGGGAAGAAGGCACCGGAGAACAAGAACAGCGGGAACACCACCAACCGGAATAGCACGCTGAACGCCTCGTCGCTGAAGACTCGGACACTGAACGCGTAAGCGCACGTCGCGAAGGCCATGCCGAGCAGGAGCTGGACCCCGAACACCACGACGGCGCCCCACCAGGTAACGAACACCCCGAACGGGAGCAGGACCGCGATAAACACCGCGGAGGTGCTGGCGACCCGGAACAGCGCGAACACAAGCGTGCCTGCGGCGAGGTGGATCGGCGCGAGCGGGGTGGCAATCATGGCGTAGTAGCTGCGGTGCCACTTCAACATCCCCATCACAGGAAAGGTCACTTCGCCGATCGCGGTCTGCATGGTCTGGCTGGCGATCAGTCCGGGCACCACGAAGGCGAGATAGGAGGTGGCGCCGTCGAGCTTTTCGGGGTCACCCGCAATGAAACCGCCGAGCAGGACGCCCATGGCCACGACGTAGAACAACGGGGTGCAGAACGAGGAAACCAGGCTGCCCCGCCAGGTGCGCCGGTAGAGCGTCCACCAGTAATCCAACTGGCGCAGGGTGCCTTCGATCAGCGGGAGTGGCCGCTCGTCGAGAACGGTCGGTCGATCAACGTCGTCCTGGTCGCTCATTCAGTTCACCAACGTCCGACCGGTCAGGCGCAGGAAAACGTCCTCGAGCGTGGACCGGCGCACCAGCACCGCGATCGGCAACAAGCCGCGTTCGTGCACCTTGGCAACGATCTCCTCGCCGTCTTCGGAGTAGACCAGCAGCCGGTCGGGCAGCACTTCGACTCGCTCCCCCAGGTCGGCAACCTTCTCAGCGAGCAGCTCGTGCTCGCCGACCCCGAAGCGCAGCTCGGCAACCTCTCGGGTGGAGTGGTCCTCGATCAGTTTCAGCGGGGATCCCTCGGCGACGATCAGGCCGTTGTCCATCACCACCAGGCGGTCGCACAGTTGCTCGGCTTCGTCCATGTAGTGGGTAGTCAGCACCAAGGTCACGCCCTGTTGTTTGAGCCGATACAACCGATCCCACAGGACGTGGCGCGCCTGCGGATCCAGGCCCGTCGTGGGTTCGTCGAGCAACAGCAGGTCGGGCGAGTTCATCAGTGAACGGGCAATGGTCAGCCGGCGTTTCATGCCGCCAGACAGCTCCTCGAGCCTGGACTTTGCCTTCTCGGTAAGTTGGACGAACTCCAGCAATTCGGCCGCTTTCTCCTGGACCTCGGCGCGCGGGATCCCGAAGTAGCGTCCGTAGATGTAGAGGTTGTCGATCACGTTGAGTTCGGTGTCCAGCGTGTCCTGCTGGGGGCAGACACCAAGCCTGGCCCGGATGCCCGCACCGTGTTTGATCGGGTCGCGCCCGAAGATCTCCAGTTCGCCGGAGGTTGGTGGAGACACCGCGGCAATCATCCGCATTGTCGAGGACTTGCCTGCGCCGTTGGGCCCGAGGAACCCGAACGCTTCCGCCCGCCGAACGTCGACATCGATCCCGCGCACCGCCTCGACCTCGCCGAAGCTCTTGCGCAGACCGCGCGCCTTGACCATCAATTCATTGCCGGCTCCAGAGACTTCCACACCCCAACCCTAGACAACTCCGCCGACGCCGGCGGTCGCCGCCTGTGTCCGCGTCGGCCTCTACGCCACTCTCAACATCACCTTCGGACAGGTCATCGGCTCGCTGCGCTCTCGGTGCCGCGAATCGAGTTGAAGATTCCGCGCGACCATCGATCACGAGGTGCCCAAACGTCTCGATGTGCATTCGGTGACGGACATCCCCCTCATCCGGTCGGCGAGTCCGCAAGACAGGGTCCCGCTGGCTCGTCGATCTCCGGCGCGATCGAGGACGGCGCACCGCGTCGCTCCTCACCCTGCCCTGGCAACTCGGACCGATTCACGGCGGAGTGCTGAGACCACGATGTACTCAGCGGGGATACTGACACGCCCGTTGGTGGCGAGTTGGTCGAGGTGCTGTTCGACTGCTGTGCGCATCTCGCGGGCACGGTCCCCAGCGTAGGCGAGCGAGGCCACGTGTCCAGGCGAGTGAGTGAACATGAAGTCGCTGGCTTCTCGTGAGGATGCAAAGTCCCAGGGCAGCGTGTGACTGGTGATCTCGGCCGCCTCGAAGTGCGGTCTCATCCACTCGGCACAGACGGCCGGCTCCCCCCATCGGAAAGTTGTCGACGGTGGTGCCTCAGGCATGAAGTTAGTCATCAGTTCCGTCATGGCTGCGAAGTAGCTGTGTGGCGTCCAGGCTGAGAACGCCAGCACTCCCCCGGGGCGCAGGACTCGACTCATCTCGCTAAGGGACTGGTCGGGGTTTGCCGCGAAGATCAGCCCAAAGGACGAGCCTATGAGATCGGCGCTGGCATCGTCGAAGGGCAACGTGTCAAGGGACGCCTCGTGCCACCGGACATCGAGCCCCTGCCGCTCCGTGCGCCTACGGCCCTGCCTCACCAGTGCCGGTGCGATTTCAACGGCATCGACCGACCACCCGGCGGCCGCGAGAGCAATCCCCAGGGAGCCCGTTCCGGCAGCGATGTCGAGCGCAGTCCGGCCCGAACTGCCACCAGTCCTCCGTGACACGGCAGCGACGACGGCGGCGGCCGCAGGCGAGAGTCGTTCCGCGATGCGCGCGTAGTCGCCGAGTCCCCAGAATGCGCCGACCTGCTGCTGCTCCTCAGGTTCCATCACCCCACAATATGAGAATCGTTCTTATGGCGCCAGGGCGACTGCGGGCATCGGGCGACGGCCAAGGACCTCCACCGTCAGGGCATCCATCGACCGTTCAGGCGAGAAGATCATCATTATTGGTGCCACGGTTTCGATCGGTGCCACGGTTTCGCGATGTGAGCGGTAGTGCCTCACGTCACTATGCCCGCGAAACGTTGACCGTGCCTCGCCCAAGAATGCCCGCGGAAACGGCAGGCGTCAGGAGGCCTTGGTTTGTTGATCCGGATGCCCTTGTGGACGTCGGGTAGGGCGCTGGGGAAGGTGGCGAGGTAGAGCTGCTCGGTCTTGTCCTTGGCCAGTTTGAGCAACACGTTCTGGAGGTCGGCGATCTCGCGGCCGAGCGCGGCGGGGTTGAGCGAGTCGCAGTAGGCAACCAGTTCGGCCTCCTGCGCCGGTGACAGGACGCTGGTGGCCAGCAGCCGGTCCAGCGGCGCGCTCGGCTTGTCGTAGAGCCGGCGCCGACGGCCGTTGCGGTCGCTGCCGTACCCGGTCGGCTTCTTGGTCGGGGTCAGATAGTGAGCCGGTCATTGACCAGCCGCCAGAGCCGGTTCAGCGCGACTCGTTCCTGATCGGTGTCGTAGCGGTAGTAGAAGCCGTACTCGCTGCAGCACCTTCAGCGCATCGTAGGAGTACTTCGGGGCCCGCTGCTTACGCGGCATCTGGGCGACTGTGCGCCCCACGCCGGGTGGCCGGGCCGCGGCTGCGGCCAGCCGCCGTCGGGCGTTGTCGCGAGACCAGCCGGTGACCTCCACGACCTGGTCCAGGATCTGGCCCTTCTTCGAAGCCTTCGCATACGCCTTGGCGTACTCGGTGGTGACCTCGGCACGAGACGTCATCGACAACTCACTCCTCATACCCGAACACGCTCACCGTTTCGCGGGCATTCCTACGTGAGGCACGGAGAGTGTTTCGCGGGCAGCTTTCGTGAGTCTCGTCGTGAGCGTGACAAACGCAGGAGATTCACGCATAATGAAAACGGTTCTCATTACGATGAAGAGAGGGACTCATGAAACCGGGAATCCATCCCCCGTACGGACTCGTCGCGTTCCGAGACCGCGCCACCGGACGGGTCACCCTGACCGGTTCGACCCTGGTCGGCGCTGACCTCGACAAGCTGATCGAGATCGACGGATCTACCTACCCGGTCGTCGATGTCG
>JBOFLH010000069.1:0-9943 GCA_051657765.1 Nocardioides sp.
CCGGCACAGGTGGCGGTCGCGACCTGATCGTCGGCGACATCCAATCCGGCGAGCTGCGGCGACTCTCCTACACCAGCGGCAAGCCGACAGGCTGACCAGCCCTCAAACGGCGGCTGACCACAAGAAGCGCGGCGAGCCCGCGCCATCCCGAGCCGTCACCAGAACCGCAACTCCGTACTACGCGGCGCCGGGTTACGTACCGGCTACCGATGTCCGAGACGGGTATCGGATTCCACGATTACCGGGTGGCGGTGGACCGTCCACCGGCCGACACCATCGGAGGATCCATGTACTCGCATCTCACTCGACCCAACCGCAGGCGTTGCCGCTCCGCCCGCCTGCTCGCCCTGCTCGTCACGGTGGCGGCCGCTATGGCCCCGCAAGGTACGGCGACAGCCGCCGTGCCCGGCTACCAGCACGTCACCGCCACCAAGATCAGCCCTATCACCGGAGTCCAGGCATTCTGCCCGCCCGGCAAGGTGGCGCTCGGCGCCGGCGGGTTCCAAGACGACCTCGACAGCGGACAACTCAAACTCAGTTCGGTGCAGGTGGGCGGTAGCCAGGTCACCAACGCCACCATCAGCAAGGACCAGGACGGCTACACCGGCAACTGGAAGGTCGGCGCGACCGCAGTGTGCGCGGCCGCACCACTGGGCTATGAGATCCGGACGGCCTCATTCACCAGACGGTCCACCGACCCGACATCCTCGCTGCTCGGCAGCGTCTCCTGCCCCGCAGGCAAGAAGGTGCTGAGCAGCGGGGCAACCCTGGTGAGCACGTTCGGTCAAGTTGCGTTGAGCATGGTCGGCGGGGTGACCTCCACCGGCGACGCCGGCTTCGCGTTGGCAGTCGAGGACCAGGACGGCTTCTCCGGCACCTGGCAGCTCGAAGTCAACGTAGTGTGCGCCCAACCACTACCCGGCTATCAGGTGATCACCCGCAACAGCCCGACGAGCTCGACCGACAAGGCACTCATCACGTTCTGCCCGATCGGCAAGCTCCTCACCGGCTCCGGCGCTCAGGTCAACGTGGCACCGTTCGGCTTCTCGGTCACCGGACAGGTCGTGCTCAACGATATGCGGCCGGTGGACACGACCACCCCGCATACCCTGGTCACCGCAATGGAGGACCAGGACGGCTTCAGCTCGGACTGGTTCCTGACCGGCTACTCGGTCTGCGTCTCCGCATGACTCTCTGATCGCGCCGGCATCCCGTCACGGGGTGCCGGCGCGATCCGGGGGCGGGGAGTGATTATTGACACTATCGAACATATGTTCGATAGTGTCCTATGCCCGGCGCCTCACCCATCGTCAGCGGCCGTCAGTCTCAGGTGGTCCACCAGCTTCGCGAGCGGATGCGCGGGATGCAGAACAGTGCTCCACGACTGGCCTTGGCCACGCACCCTCTGCTATCCGATCTGCTGGAGCTACGCGGCGGGGGGAGCTACGGCGTCGACACGGCGAGTCTGGCCATGGCATTGATGGCTGGACCGTCGCGAGCTGGGTCCTGGTCCGCCATCGTCGGCATCGACGACTTCGGAGTGGAAGCCGCCGAAGCGATGGGGGTCGATCTGACACGCACAATCGTGGTCCCCGACCCGGGCGAGCACTGGGCCGAGGTCACCGGCGCCTTGATTGATGTGGTCAGCGTCGTGGTGCTTCGGCCACCGGCGCGGGTCAGCGAACAAATCGCCAACCGACTCAATGCCCGGCTGCGTCAACGTTCCGCCATACTCGTCGCCTGGGGGAACTGGCCGCGCTGCGAGGCCCGGCTGACCCTCCACGAGCCTGCCTGGTCCGGATTAGCATCGGGCGGATTAGGCGGCCACGGTCACCTACAAGCGCGGCAAGTCACCGTCTGCGTACGCCGTGGCGCGGCGCCCCCGGCGCGAACCACGATCTGGTTGCCACCACTCAATACCGCCATCGATACGGCTGGCGATACGGCTGGCGATACGGACGCCGGTGACCAGCCTGCTCAAAGAGCGGCCGATATGCCGACCGCTACGGAAATGCCCGCCGGCATGCGAGAGGTCGGCTGATGCGACCCGGCCCCGGCTTATCCGACCCCGGCACATCGCCCGGCGCTCGCGTCATACCCAAGAGCCAAATCCAGCCCGGGAATCGAATCCTTCCTAGGAACCGAATCCTGGTGGTGTGGTGTCCGGACTGGCCGATCGTCGCGGCCTTGTCCGAAGACGGGGCCCAGGAAGACCTGCCCCATCATCCGGCCCGCCATCAGGCTCGGAATCTGCCGCATGATCTACCCAGCCGGCAGCCGACTGTGGTGCTAGCCAACAACGTGGTGGTCGCCGGCAACGACCCCGCACGCGCCGAAGGCATCCGGCGGGGAATGCGTCGGCGTGACGCACAGTCGCGCTGTCCCGAAGTCGCCGTGTTCGACGCGAACCCAGCCCGAGACGCCCGGGCATTCGAACCCGTCCTGGCCGCCGTGGAGGAACTGCGGCCCGGCGTGGCACCACTTCGCCCCGGCCTGCTCGCGGTGCGCGCACCCGGCCGCTTCTACGGCGACGAGACCGCCGCCGCCGCCGTTATCGCCGAGTGCCTCGTCGGCCTCGGGATCAGCGATTGTCGCTTCGGGGTGGCCGATGATCTGTTTACCGCGGAACAAGCGGCGCGGCGCGCTCTTCGGCAAGACAGCGTTGTCGTGCCTAGCGGCGGTTCGGCCGAGTTTCTCCGCGAATTGCCGGTCGGGGTGCTGGAGGATCCCGAGTTGGTCGACCTGCTTCGCCGCCTGGGCCTGCGCACCCTCGGCGAGATCGCCGCCTTGCCCGCGCAAGCAGTGCAAGATCGGTTCGGCAACCACGGCGCCCGGATCCACCGACTGACCCGAGGTTCGGGCGAAGCCTTGCTGGCCACTCGCCCACCACCCCCCGACTTGACCTGTGCGATCACCTTCGAGCCCCCGCTGGATTCGGCCGAGACCATCTGCTTGAGCGTTCGACGCACCGCCGAACGTTTCGTTGCTCAGTTGATCGACCGTGGACTGGTCTGCACGACAGTTCGGATCGAGGCCGAATGCGATGAGCAGGTGGCCACGTCTCGGGCCTGGCTACACTCGCGATGGTTCGGCTCCCTCGATCTGGTGGACCGAGTGCGCTGGCAACTCGGCGGTCATCTCCGGGACCAATTCCAGAACGCCGGCATCACCGCACCGGTGGGGCTGGTGCGCTTTCTCCCCGAAGTCGTCGAGCCCGCGGGTGCGCATGCCGAAGGTCTATGGGGCTCAGCCACCGACGAACGCGTCGAACGCGGGATTGCTCGGGTGCAAGGGATGCTGGGCTACGCGGCTGTTTTCGCGCCCGTCCGCCAGGGCGGCCGTACCCCCGCCGCTCGCCAGCGGCTGGTCCCCTGGGGCGAACAGGCACTCGGCCTGCGACCGGCCGAGCAACCGTGGCCAGGCAGCATTCCCGCCCCGGCTCCCACCCGAGTATTCCGCGAACCATGGCCGGCCATCGTCGTCGACGCTCGTGGGCGGTCCGTCCAGGTCAACGAACGCGGCATGCTCAGTGGTGCGCCGGCCTGGTTCCGGCCAGCTGTTGCGGGCTCACAGCTCGACCCACGCTTCGCTGGCGGCTCTCACGCATCGCCAGCTTCCACCACGGGCTCACAGCTCGACCCGCGCTTCGCTGGCGGCTCTCACGCATCGCCAGCTTCCACCACGGGCTCACAGCTCGACCCGCGCTTCGCTGGCGGCTCTCACGCATCGCCCGGTCTCAATGAACAGTGGCAGCCGGTGGCCGCGTGGGCCGGACCGTGGGTGGTCGACGAAACGTGGTGGGAACCGGGCAGCCAACGAGTCGCCCGGTTCCAGATCGTCGGCCAGGACGGATGCGCCTGGCTGATGAGGTGTGGCCCGGGCGTCGCTGGCCACACCTCGGAGAACTCAGCGGGACAAGCAGCGGGAGGAGCAGTCGGATGCACCGACTGGTGGACGGAGGCCAGTTATGACTGATCCGGATTGGGCCGACCGGCACCGGGCTCCGGGTCGAGGCAGGCTAACCCATGGGGTGGCATAACCCGCCTACCTCCTGGGCCGAACTGGAGCGCCGGCTTTCGGGGCGGCCAGGCGTCGAGGAGTCACCGGGATCGCGTAAACGCCAGGCATACCAGCCGAAGGGAGAGGTGCACCGGCCAAGCGGCCCGGTGACGCCATACGCCGAACTGCATTGCCACAGCAACTTCAGCTTCCTCGACGGGGCCAGCGGACCCGGCGAGCTGATCGAGGAAGCGATCCGGTTGGGTCTACACGCGCTAGCGCTAACCGATCACGACGGCTTCTACGGCGCCCCCTTGTTTGCCGAGGTGGCCCAGAAATATGCCCAGGAGCAGGACCTGCTGCCAGACCCGATGCCGGGGCAGCACAACCTGCGGACGATCTTCGGTGCCGAACTCTCCCTCGGACTGTCCGGCCCGCAGAACGGGGTGCCCGACCCTGAAGGAAATCACCTGCTCGTGCTCGCCCGCGGAGTCGAGGGCTATCACCGGCTCGCCGCCGCGATCACCGACGCGCAGCTGCGCGGTGACCAGAAAGGGCGGCCTGTCTACGACCTGACCGAACTCAGTCATACCGGAAGCGGGTATTGGTTGGTGCTGACGGGCTGCCGTAAGGGAGCCGTGCGCACCGCACTGGTCACCGAGGGGCCGGCCGGAGCGATGGCCGAGGTGGACCGGCTGATCACGCTCTTCGGACGCGACCAGGTGGTGATGGAGTTGATCGATCACGGCAACCCCACCGACAGCACCCACAACGACACGCTGTTCGCGATCGCCGCCGCACGCGGACTGCCGGTGGTGGCCACCAACAACGTGCATTACGCCCGGCCGGACAATCACCGGCTGGCCAGCGCGATGGCGGCGGTGCGAGCCCGGCGCAGCCTGGGCGACATGGATGGCTGGCTTCCCCCAGCCGGCGCCGCGTGTCTGCGCTCGGGTGCGGAGATGGCGCACCGATTCGCTCGTTACCCCGGGGCGGTGGCCCGGACCGTTGAGTACGCCGATCAGCTGGCCTTCGATTTGCGGGCGGCGACGCCACGGTTGCCCAAACACCGGATACCGCAGGGCCACACCCCGATCAGTTGGCTGCGCGCCCTCACCGAGCTCGGCTTCGAGCAGTATTACCGCGGGAAAACACATGAGCACCCAGCCCGGGAGCGGATCGAAGACGAACTCCGGATAATCGAGAGCAAGGACTTCGCCGGGTACTTCATCATCGTCCACGACATCGTCAAGTACGCCCGTGACCACGGCATCTTGTGCCAGGGCAGGGGCTCGGCGGCCAGCTCGGCGGTCTGCTACGCCCTGGGGATCACCGCCATCGACCCGGTCTTCTATCGGTTACCCTTCGCCAGGTTCATCTCCCCCACTCGTGACGAGGAACCCGACATCGATGTCGACTTCGACGCGGGTCGCCGCGAAGAGGTGATCCAGTGGGTCTACGACACCTACGGTCGGCGCAACGCCGCCCAGGTCGCGAACGTGATCAGCTACCGCCCCAAATCCGCGATACGCGATGCGGCCAAGGCGCTGGGCTACTCACCCGGCCAACAAGACGCCTGGTCCAAACAGGTGCACAGCTGGTCCAGCATCGAACTCCAGGACGGGCTCGACGGGGGACATGGCATCCCAGCTCCGGTGGCCGATCTCGCCCATCAGTTCCTCAATGCGCCGCGACACTTGGGGATTCATTCCGGCGGAATGATCCTGACCGAACGACCGATCGGCGAGGTGTGCCCGATCGAACGGGGCCGGATGGACAAACGCACCGTCGTCCAGTGGGACAAGGACGCCTGCGAATGGATGGGGCTGGTGAAGTTTGACCTGCTCGGTCTGGGCATGTTGAGCGCGCTGGATCACATGCTGCGGATCGTGGCCGACCACCTCGGAGAGCAGTGGACGCTGGCCTCGCTCCCCAAGGAGGAACCGGCCGTCTACGACATGTTGTGCCGAGCCGACTCGATCGGGGTATTCCAAGTCGAAAGCCGGGCACAGATCGGCACCCTCCCCCGGCTCCGGCCGCGGGAGTTCTACGATCTGGCGATCGAGATCGCGCTAATTCGGCCGGGACCAATCCAAGGCGGCGCCGTCCACCCCTACATCCGTCGAGCCACCGGCAAGGAAGCCGTGACCTATGACCATGACAGCCTGATCCCGGTCTTGCGGGACACACTGGGCATCCCGCTTTTCCAAGAACAGCTGATGGAGATGGCCCGGGTGATCGGCGATTGCACCGATGACGAAGCGGACCTGCTGCGCCGGGCGATGGGGTCCAAACGTGGCATCGAGCGCATCGAGGGCATCCGCGACAAGCTCTACCGGGGAATGGCGCGGCGCGAGATCACCGGCGCGGTGGCCGATGCGATCTACGGCAAGATCCTGTCGTTCGCCAACTTCGGCTTCGCCGAAAGTCACGCGCTCAGTTTCGCCAAACTCGTCTACGCCAGCTCATGGTTCAAGTTGCACTACCCGGCTGCCTTCCTGGCGGCACTGCTGCGATCCCAGCCGATGGGTTTCTACTCACCCCAGTCCTTGGTCGGCGACGCCCGTCGTCACGACGTCCGTGTCGCCGGCCCAGACATCCTGCGCTCGGGGGCACAAGCCGATCTGGAGGTGAATGGCCAGGAGTTGACCGACCGAAAGCTGTTCAGCAGGACGAATAGGCGCCAGCTGAATAGGCTGGGAGCAACCGGCCCAGGAGCAACAGGTATGGCGAGCTGTCTGGTGGCCGAGCATCGACGTACCGAATGGGTTGACGGCACTCCCGATCCAACGCCGACGCATCGACGAGACACCGCGTACGGCGTCCGATTGGGTCTCGACGGTGTCCGTGGCATCGGCACCGAGCTGGCCCACCGGATCGTGGCCACGCGTGCCGAACGACCGTTTACGTCCATGGTGGACCTCACTCGGCGCGTCGGCCTCAACTCCCGGCAGTTGGAGGCGCTGGCGACGGCCGGCGCCTTCGACAGTCTGGACCTGAGCCGTCGCGAAGCCCTGTGGAACGCGGGCTACACCGAAACCGCCGACCATCTCGAAGGTGCCGGGGTCGCCCCCGTGGCACCTCGGCTGTCGGAGATGAGCGAGGTGGAGCTGACTCTGGCCGACCTGTGGGCAACCTCGATCTCACCCCAGAAGCATCCGTTCGATCACCTCCGACCGCTGCTCGACCAGCACGGGATCCGGCCGGTCGCCGGGCTGGTCGAAGCCGAGCCCGGTCGCCGACTCAGCGTCGCCGGACTGGTGACTCATCGGCAACGTCCGGGCACGGCCGGCGGGGTCACCTTCCTCAACCTCGAGGACGAGACCGGCATGCTTAACGTGGTTTGTTCGGCCGGGCTGTGGCAACGCCACCGCCGAGTGGCGCTCACCTCCGACGCGATGGTGATCCGCGGCAAGCTCGAGAGAAATGACGGGGTAGTCAACCTGATCGCCGACAAACTAGCGCCGTTGGAGGAGGTCTACCCGGCCGCGGCCCGAGCTCTCCGAACCAGGCACCGATCACGTGACTTTCACTGACCCGTCCGACCCCGTCTCCGGTCCGGCTCAGCGCCCCTCGTCGACAGTGCAGCAACACCGATCGGTGCCGCGATGTGACAACCTCGGCTGAGGGTATCATCGCCGGTTCGCGCTTTGATCGCAGACCAGGTAGGTGTCGAGGGAGCAATGACTCAGAGTGATGGTTCTTGCGGCCGGCGGCCGGCGGCCACGGCGCTGATGGCGGCCTTGTCGACACCGCGTTTGCAGGCCTCGTTCTTCATGACCGTGTTGCTCCTTCTGGATCGCTTTCGGGACGGTTGAGGCCTCGGACTCCGCTTCCTGAACTCCTCGCGTAGCACGAAGGCTCAACATGACCGAGACGGTAATGCTGAGCGCAATGACCGACAGCGACAACCAGATGGGCATCTTCCAGACGTCCAGTAGCAACATCTTGATACCGACCAAGATGGCCGCGAGACCGGCTTTGAGGTAGACGAAGCGATGAATCAGGTCCGCGAGCAGGAAGTACAACGCACGTAGTCCCAGGATCGCGAATGCGTTGCTGGTGAAAACTAAGAACGGCTCCTGGGTCACTGCGAAGATCGCGGGAATGGAGTCGACCGCGAAAACGATGTCAGTGGTCTCCACCAGGAGCAGTACGGCGAACAGCGGCGTCGCGACCCAGCGCCCACCCTGCCTGATCCAGAACTTCTGTCCATGATACTCCTCGGTGCTCGGAACACGCCGGCGGACGAACTTCAATAACGGGTTCTCGGAGGGGTCCATCTCAGAGTTGCGATGGGCAAACATCTTCCATCCCGTGTAGATCAAGAACGCACCGAAGATGTAGAGAATCCAGGCGAACTGCTCTATCAGCACCGCGCCATCGGCGATGAAGATAGCTCGAAAGATCAATGCTCCCAAGACACCGTAGAAGAGCACCCTGTGCTGGTACTCCCGTGGCACTGCGAAGTAGGTAAAGATCAAGGCGAAGACGAAGACATTGTCGACCGCAAGCGACTTCTCGAGGAGGTAGCCAGCGAAGTACTCCCCACCGGCCTGCGCGCCGTACGCCCACCACACGACACCCCCGAATGCCAGGCCGAGCGCGACCCAGATGGTCGACCAAAATAGCTGCCTCGCGTACCGAAACCACATGCGTCTGGCGATGAGCGAAGAGATCAACCGCCAGCATTACTACGATCACGACGAGCACTGAGGACCATGCCCACAGAGGAACGTCCATCACACACACCCTCCATCACCCACCTTGCGGGGGACCTGGAGGTCTCCCCCGCCACAAGTGGCCGACGGCCCGGACCGATCACTCATCGGCCGAACTGACGAAACGTCGATTGTGGGGTACTCCCCTCTTGCGAGATACTATTCACGAAACATAATTCGCATGTCAAGCGCACGCACCCCCGAAGGAGACCCCAGTGACTCACCACCTCGCCGCTCAACCGCGGTGGCTGCGCCGCGCCAACCTAGGCGCCGCACTGGCGCACCTCCTCCAAGCAATCGCCGTAGTGGCCCTCGCCACCAGCTTTGCCCTTCCGGTGACCGGTTCCTACCTTGCTGGACCGCCCGGCACCCCCGCACTAGCCCCGGTCCAGTTGTTCGACATCCCCACCGCACTCGCCGTCGCCGGATTCCTGGCCCTCTCGGCGCTGGCACACTTCGTCGTTGCCACCTGGTGGTGGGATCGCTACCTCGCCGACCTCGGTGCAAGTCGCAACGCCGCTCGGTGGGTCGAGTATTCGTTGTCGTCGTCGTTGATGATCGTGCTGATTGCCCAACTCACCGGTATCTCCGACATAGCCGCTCTGGTGGCGCTCTTCGGCGTCAACATGTCGATGGTCTTGTTTGGTTGGCTACAAGAACACTACGAAGAACCTGGCAATGGAGGCTGGTTGCCGTTCGGCTTCGGATGCATCGCTGGCCTTGTACCGTGGGCGGCAATCGGGATCTATCTGCTGTCCCTTGGCTCGGCGACGGCACCTTCCCCACCTGGATTTGTCTACGGGATCTTTATCTCTCTTTTTCTCTTCTTCAACAGCTTCGCCCTCAACCAATGGTTGCAATATCGAGCTCGCGGGCGCTGGTCTCACTACATGTACGGCGAGAAGGTCTACATCGTGTTGAGCCTGGTCGCGAAATCTGCCCTGTCGTGGCAGATCTTCGCAGGAACACTCGCCGGCTGAGATCAGATGAGAAACAAGTTCCTCGGTACCGGGGAGGCCGGCTATCACCCACTCCGCAAGATCCGGGTGGTTATCGCAGGACTTCACTTCGCCGTCCGATATGACTTCTCCGTCACCTACAAACTAGTTGTCTCCATTGCCTTCATCTCGACAGCGGGACTGCTCCGACAGTGGGTCGACTTCGTCGTCATCCTGCTCGCCACCGGGCTCGTGCTCACCGCCGAACTACTCAACAGCGCGATC
>JBOFLH010000070.1:0-18721 GCA_051657765.1 Nocardioides sp.
CTTGGTGTTCGTGACCGTGATGATGACCTTGGTCTCCATCCTGGACCTGGCCTTCGGCAAGCTGGTGCTCACCGTGTTCGGTGGGAGCAAGGGACAGTAGCCTGACCATCCATCTCAGCAGCGCGCAGTCTTGATCTACCCGCCTGAGGCGGGCTCGCATCACCGTAAATGAAACAGACCTTTCACAAACAACGGAGCATTTCGTGTCGCAACAGTCCGACCCGTTCGATTCGACAACGTCGGATGCCGGAACTCTCGTCGAGGCAGCCGTGGACGAGGCCACCCAGTCGTCGGCCGACGACTTCGAGACCGACCCGGGGGCCGACCTGGCAGACGACGCCGCCACGACGGACTCGTTGGTCGCCGAGGCAGGTGTGGAGGACGCCGACCGTGATACCGAGCTGGCTGAGGCCGATGGCGATGGGTCCGCGGCCAGTGAGCCAGTGGTGAGTGAAGCTGCCTCGGACAACACCGGCGACGATGTCGACCGGCTTGAGGTGTTTCGCGAGGAGCTATGGGCCAAACCCGGCGACTGGTTCGTGGTGCATACCTACTCCGGCATGGAGAACCGGGTGAAGGCCAACCTGGAGAACCGCATCCACTCCCTCAACATGGAGGACTACATCCACGAGATCGTGGTGCCGACCGAGGAAGTCGCCGAGATCAAGAACGGCCAGCGCAAGCTGGTGCGCCGCACGGTACTTCCGGGCTATGTGTTGGTGCGAATGGATCTGACCGATGAGTCCTGGTCCGCGGTTCGTCATACACCGTCAGTCACCGGTTTCGTGGGCCACAGCCATCAGCCGGTGCCGCTGAGCATGGCCGAGGTGGAGAGCATGCTCGCGCCGGGCGTCGTCGCAGCCGCAGAGGCCGAGGCGGTCGCCGCCGGCAAGCCGGCGTCCACGAAGGCCGGCGGCCCGAAGAAGACCGTCAACATGACCGACTTCGTGGTCGCCGACTCGGTGATGGTCGTTGACGGTCCGTTCGCGACCCTCCACGCGACCATCACCGAGATCAACCTGGAGGCCCAGAGGGTGAAGGCCCTTGTCGAGATTTTCGGTCGGGAGACCCCGGTCGAATTGAGCTTCAGCCAGATCGAGAAGGTCTGAGGCTCACCCGCAACAACCAGGTGGCAGGGCCGCGTTCAACCGGCCCATCAAGACCACGACGTACGCAACAGAAAGACCTGACGAACCATGCCTCCCAAGAAGAAAATCGCCGCGCTGGTCAAGGTGCAATTGCAGGCCGGCGCCGCAACGCCAGCTCCGCCGGTCGGCACCGCGCTCGGTCCCCACGGTGTCAACATCATGGACTTCTGCAAGGCCTACAACGCCCAAACAGAATCCATGCGCGGCAACGTCATCCCCGTCGAGATCACGATCTTCGAGGATCGCTCTTTCACCTTTGTCACCAAGACGCCACCGGCCGCCGAGCTGATTAAGAAGGCAGCCGGGATCAAGAAGGGCTCCGGCGTCCCGCAGAAGGACAAAGTCGGCAAGCTGACCAAGGATCAGATCCGCGATATCGCGGCGACCAAACTGCCCGACCTCAATGCCAACGACATCGAGGCAGCGATGAAGATCGTGGAAGGGACCGCCCGCTCGATGGGCGTCACCACCGACTAGTTCGCCTGATCAGTCCGTTGGGTCAGATTCGCCTGACTCTGTTGGGCGATTTCCGTCCGGCATGACGCACACACCCTGTGGCAGGACCGCGCTGGTCCACTGGCACCACACCTGGAGAGAAGAGAGAACCAGCAATGCAGCGCAGCAAGAATTACCGTACCGCGGCCAACACCATCACCAAGGACCAGTTGTACTCGCCACTGGCCGCCCTCCGACTCGCCAAGGGCGGGAGCAAGGTCAAGTTCAACGAAACCGTTGACGTGGCGATGCGGTTGGGCGTGGATCCGCGCAAGGCCGATCAGATGGTGCGTGGCACCGTGAACCTGCCGCACGGCACCGGCAAGACCGCGCGGGTTCTGGTGTTCGCGAACGCCGACAAGGCCGAAGCCGCGCGCGCGGCCGGCGCCGACTTCGTCGGTGGCGACGAGTTGATCGAGAAGGTCAACGGCGGATGGCTCGACTTCGACGCCGTGGTTGCCACCCCGGACATGATGGGCAAGGTCGGTCGCCTCGGCCGGGTGCTCGGACCGCGTGGCCTGATGCCGAACCCGAAGACCGGCACGGTCACCCCCGATGTGGCCAAGGCGGTGACCGACATTAAGGGCGGCAAGATCGAATTCCGTGTCGATCGGCATGCCAATCTGCATTTCATCATCGGCAAGGCATCCTTCAGCGAGACACATCTGGTCGAGAACTACGCGGCAGCGCTCGAAGAGGTACTGCGGCTGAAGCCGTCGAGTTCCAAGGGCCGGTACTTGAAGAAGGTCACCGTCTCCACCACGATGGGCCCCGGCATCCAGGTCGACCCCAACCGCACCCGCAACGTCACCGAGGACGACGCCTGAAGCCAGCCAGCCGGACCGGTTTGGTTCGGCTTGGTCGGGGCTGGTCGGGGCTGGCTTGGTCGGAACTGTTTGGCGCCGAGGACTTCGGCTGAGGAGTCGGGCCGCCGGCTTGAGCCGGTGATTTGGCTGGATTCGCCGTTGGTCGTACTGTTCTCTCGAACCAGAGACCGCCGGTTGCCGGGT
The DNA here is from genome assembly GCA_051657765.1 of Nocardioides sp. GTDB lineage: Bacteria > Actinomycetota > Actinomycetes > Propionibacteriales > Nocardioidaceae > Nocardioides. The sequence continues at coordinate 2,654 of JBOFLH010000070.1, forward strand.
TGTCACCTCGCTGTGGAGTCAACTCGACCGAAGGTCCGCATCACGCGGACGGCCTGCGCAGGTGTCAGAGCGAGCGTGCCAAACGTGTCCAAACGCCCTGCGGCCTGTGCCCGGGGCGTTTTTTCGTGTGCGGATCAGGCCCGGCGCCTCATTCGGGAATTAACAGCCACGAAGTGGGAAGGAGACTCATGGCACGGCCAGAAAAGGCAGCCGCCGTCGCGGAGATAGCTGAGTCGTTCAGCGAGTCCGCCGGCGCTGTGCTGACCGAGTACCGCGGGCTTACCGTGAAGCAACTACAAGAGCTGCGACGCTCGCTCGGTGATAACGCCGACTACGCCGTGGTCAAGAACACACTGGCCAAGTTGGCCGCCACCGAAGCCGGGATTGCTGACTTCGACGACCTGCTCACCGGTCCGACCGCTATCGCCTTCATCAAGGGCGACGTAGTCGAAGCCGCGAAGGGTCTGCGTGACTTCGCCAAGGCAAATCCCGCCTTGGTGATCAAAGGCGGAGTCTTGGACGGCAAGGCGCTCGACGCGACAGAGGTGGCCAAGTTGGCCGACCTTGAGTCGCGCGAGGTGTTGCTGGGCAAGCTGGCCGGCGCCATGCTCGCGTCGCTGTCTCAAGCCGTCTACCTGCTCAATGCTCCGCTGTCTCAGGCGGCCCGCGTGATGGCAGCGTTGCAGGCGAAGTCCGAGGAGGACGCAGCCGCCTGATCCGCGCTGGGGAGTACGACAGATCAGCTTGCCAGTCACGCTCAAATATCGACCACTATCGGTCTCGTCCGAGGCCACGGAACGGAAGGAACCGCCACCATGGCGAAGCTCAGCACCGACGAATTGCTCGATGCGTTCAAGGAAATGACCCTGATCGAGCTCAGCGAGTTCGTGAAGCAGTTCGAGGAGGCCTTCGGCGTGACCGCAGCCGCTCCGGTCGCCGTTGCCGCCGCGCCCGCGGCCGGTGGTGCTGCCGGCGCCGACGAGCCCGCCGCCGAGCAGGACTCGTTCGACGTCATCCTTGAAGCCGCCGGCGACAAGAAGATCAACGTCATCAAGGAGGTGCGTGCTCTCACCTCGCTCGGGCTGAAGGAGGCCAAAGACTTGGTCGAAGCGGCCCCCAAGGCGGTGCTCGAGGGCGTCGACAAGGCGGCCGCCGAGAAGGCCAAAGAAACTCTCGAAGCGGCCGGCGCCAGCGTCAGCCTCAAGTGACCTCTACGGTCAACGGTTCAGCCTCACGCGGCCCGGCGCTACTACCGACCTAGCGCCGTTCGTGGAGGACTCCAGGCGGTCATCCCGGTCTGTGCCGGGGTGGCCGCCTTTGTCGTCCGGCGCCTAGGCTGCCGACATGATCGATGAGTCCCGCACGTTCGAACTTGACCGCGCCCATGTGTTCCACTCCTGGTCCGCCCAGGCCACAATCAAGCCACTGGTGCTGACTCGGGGTGCAGGGTCGCGGGTCTGGGACGACTCGGGCAAGGAGTATCTCGACTTCACCTCTCAATTGGTCTTCACCAATATCGGTCATCAACACCCGCGGGTGGTTAAGGCGATCCAGGACCAGGCCGCGACGATGGCAACAGTCGCTCCCCAGTTTGCCAATGCGGCTCGCTCGGAGGCGGCCCGGCTGATCACCGGGCTCGCGCCGGACGGGCTGGACAAAGTGTTCTTCACCAACGGTGGGGCGGACGCGATCGAACACGCGGTGCGAATGGCGCGGCTGCATACCGGTCGCACCAAAGTGCTCACCACCTATCGCTCATATCACGGCGGCACCCATCTGGCGGTCAATATGACCGGCGACCCGCGTCGCTGGGCAAGCGACAACGGCAGCGCTGGCATCGTGCACTTCTTCGGCCCCTTCCTGTATCGAAGCCAGTTTCACGCGATGACCCCGGAGGAGGAATCAGCGCGAGCGCTCGCGCACTTGGCGCAGGTCATCGCCTTGGAGGGGCCGGCCGGGATCGCCGCCGTCGTGTTGGAGTCCATCCCGGGCACAGCCGGAATCATGCCGCCGCCTCCTGGCTATCTCGCTGGGGTGCGAGCGTTGTGCGACCAGCACGGCATCGTCTATATCGCCGACGAAGTGATGGCCGGTTTCGGTCGTAGCGGCCGCTGGTTCGCGGTTGAGCACTACGACGTCACGCCGGACCTGATCACGTTCGCCAAGGGTGTGAATTCGGGTTACGTGCCACTGGGTGGGGTGATTATCAACGGGCCCATCGCGGCGACCTTCGACGACCGGGTATACCCGGGTGGCTTGACCTATTCCGGGCATCCGTTGGCGTGCGCCGCCGCGGTAGCCACCATCGAGGCGATGACCGACGAGGGCATGGTCGAGAATGCCGCCCGATTGGGGGAGGAGGTGTTCGGCCCCGAACTGGCCACCTTGGCGGCACGGCATCCGAGCGTCGGTGAGGTTCGGGGGCTGGGCGCGTTCTGGGCGATCGAGCTGGTCGCGAATCCCCACACGCGGGAGCCGCTGGCGCCGTACGGCGGAACCAGCCCGGCGATGGACGCCACCGCGGCAGCGTGTCGCGAGCGGGGTCTGCTGCCGTTTGTGAACTTCAACCGAATACACGTGGTCCCCCCGCTCAACATCTCCGACGGCGACGCCCGGGCCGGACTCGCGATCATCGACCAGGCGCTCGATGTGGCGGACTCGCACGTCACCAGCTAATCCGGAGATGGGTGTATGGGTTGCTTGGTATTGTTACCCATATGAACACGACGATAGACCTACCCGACGAACTGATGCGCCAGGTGAAGGAGCGTGCGGCCGCGGACGGCGTGCCCATGCGGGAACTGATGATCGAGGGTCTTCGTCGCGAGTTGGCGCGGCAGAGGCAACCGACCAAGGTCGACTTCGTCTTCCCGGTCAGTGACGGCGGTGGTGCACTGGCTGAGGACTTGACCATGCAAAAAGCGATCGAAATGTCCTACGGCGATCGCTTGTGATCGCCCTCGACACCAACATTCTGGTCTACGCGCACATGCCCGGAAGCCAGTTCCACGAGCCCGCGCGACGCTGCCTCTCCGAGTTGGCGAATTCGGGGCGGCGCATAGCGATCCCGTGGTCTTGCGTGCACGAGTTCTTGTCCACGACGACCCATCCCAAGGTGTTTCCGGCGCCGAGCTCCGCGGGACGTGCCCTGGAGGCGATGGGTGCGTTCGCCCAGCTGCCGACCGTGGAATTCCTGAGTGAGACCGCTCGCCACCTTGAGATCGTGACCGCGCTGATCGGTGGCGAGGTGATCGGCCCCAAGGTTCACGATGCCCGGATCGCGGCGATCTGCCTCGGTCATGGGGTCGACGAGTTGTGGACGGCTGATCGCGACTTCAGCTACTTCCCGGCCCTGAAGACCCGCAATCCGCTGGTTGGAGGTACTTGACCTCGATGGGATCGTGGTTCATGATTTCACGATCCGGGTGGGGATTTTCGCTGATCCTACGATTGGTCGCGACGGATGGCTGATGAGTTCGTCGAGGACCCTGGCCGTGAGAAGTCTTGACACCGGGGTTGAAGTGTGCCCGCATGTGGGCTATGGTGATCCTTCACGCCCTCTCTCAAATGCCCTTTGGCCTGCCCGGTGGCCGATGCGGTGGTGGTTGGCGTCTTCTGGAAAGTGATCGCCGAAGGACACGTCTTGGCCGCGCGCAGCACCGCTGGTAACAACACTGAAAATCTGCACCGCCGCATCTCGTTCGCAAAGATCACCGAACCACTCGAACTCCCTCAGCTCCTCAGCCTCCAAACCACCAGCTTCGACTGGCTCGTCGGCAACGACGATTGGCGGGCAGTGGTGGCGCGCCGCCAGGAAGCGGGCGAGGATGTTTCGACGAAGTCGGGTCTGACCGAGATCTTCGAAGAGATCTCCCCGATCGAGGACTTCTCGGAAACGATGAGCCTGTCGTTTGAGAACCCGGTCTTCTACGATCCGAAGTACTCCGTCGACGAGTGCAAGGAAAAGGACTTCACCTACTCCGCGCCGCTATACGTCTCGGCCGAGTTCACCAACAACGAGACCGGTGAGATCAAGGGTCAGACCGTCTTCATGGGTGACTTCCCGTTGATGACCCCTAAGGGCACCTTCGTGATCAACGGTACCGAGCGGGTTGTCGTGTCCCAGCTGGTCCGCAGCCCCGGCGTCTATTTCGAGCGCACCGCTGACAAGACCTCCGACAAGGACATCTACACCGCGAAGCTCATTCCGAGCCGAGGTGCCTGGTTGGAGTTCGAGATAGACAAGCGCGACATGGTGGGCGTGCGTCTCGATCGCAAGCGCAAGCAGAATGTCACCGTGCTCCTCAAGGCACTTGGCTGGACCAATGAGCAGATCCGCGAAGAGTTCGGCGAGTACGAGTCGATGATGTTGACCTTGGAGAAGGACAACACTCAGGCGCAAGACGACGCGCTGCTTGACATCTACCGCAAGCTGCGCCCGGGTGAACCGCCCACCCGTGAGGCCGCTCAGACGCTGTTGAACAACTACTACTTCAACCCCAAGCGCTACGACCTGGCCAAGGTCGGTCGCTACAAGGTCAACAAGAAGCTGGGGCTGACTGAGGCGTTCGACCAGCAGACCCTGACCGTCAGCGACATCGTGGCCGCCATCAAGTTCATCGTGGCGCTGCACGACGGGCGAGACCAGGTTGTCGCGCCGCAGGGCACGATCGAGGTCGCCGCCGATGACATCGACCACTTCGGCAACCGGCGGATGCGCACGGTTGGCGAACTCATCCAGAATCAGCTCCGCACCGGTCTGGCCCGGATGGAGCGGGTCGTGCGCGAGCGGATGACGACTCAGGATGTGGAAGCGATCACGCCTCAGTCGCTGATCAACATTCGTCCGGTCGTGGCGGCGCTGAAGGAGTTCTTCGGTACCTCCCAGCTCAGCCAGTTCATGGATCAGACCAACCCCATCGCCGGGCTGACGCACAAGCGTCGGCTGTCGGCCCTGGGCCCGGGCGGACTGTCTCGTGATCGCGCCGGCATGGAGGTCCGCGACGTGCACCCGTCGCACTACGGTCGGATGTGTCCGATCGAGACCCCGGAAGGCCCCAATATCGGTCTGATCGGATCGCTCGCCTCCTATGGTCGGATAAACCCGTTTGGCTTTGTCGAGACCCCCTACCGCAAGGTGGTCAATGGCAAGGTCACCAATCAGGTCGACTACCTCACCGCCGATGATGAGGATCGCTACGTCATCGCGCAGGCGAATGCCGGCATCGATGCCCAGGGCGCCTTCACCGAAGATCAGGTGCTGGTGCGCCAGCGACGCGGTGAGGTCGATGCGGTCGCGCCCGCGGACGTGGACTACATGGACGTCTCGCCGCGCCAGATGGTGTCAGTCGCCACCGCGCTGATCCCGTTCCTGGAACACGACGATGCCAACCGCGCCTTGATGGGGGCCAACATGCAGCGTCAGGCGGTGCCGCTGATCGTCAGCGACTCACCGCTAGTCGGCACCGGCATCGAATTCCGTGCCGCCGTGGATGCCGGCGACGTGGTGGTTGCCGACAAGGCGGGCGTTATTCAGGACGTGTCCGCCGAGCTCGTCGAGACGATGAACGACGACGGCACCTACACGACCTACAAGTTGGCGAAGTTCAAGCGCTCCAACCAAGGCACCTGCATCAACCAGCGCCCGCTCGTCTCGCTCGGGGACCGGGTGGAGGTGGGCTCGCCGATCGCCGACGGACCGTGCACCGACAAGGCCGAAATGGCACTGGGCACGAACTTGCTGGTCGCGTTCATGCCATGGCAGGGCCACAACTACGAGGACGCGATCATCCTGTCCCAGCGCCTCGTGCAAGAGGACGTGCTGACCTCGATCCATATCGAGGAACACGAGGTCGATGCGCGCGACACCAAACTTGGCCCGGAGGAGATCACCCGAGACATCCCGAATGTCTCCGAGGAGATGCTCGCCGACCTGGACGACCGCGGCATCATCCGAATCGGGGCCGAGGTCACCACCGGCGACATCCTGGTCGGCAAGGTCACCCCCAAGGGCGAGACCGAGTTGACCCCCGAGGAGCGGCTGTTACGGGCGATCTTCGGTGAGAAGGCGCGCGAAGTGCGGGACACGTCGATGAAGGTGCCGCACGGCGAGTCCGGCACGGTGATCGGTGTGCGGGTCTTCGACCGCGAAGACGGCGACGAGTTGCCGCCCGGCGTGAACCAGCTGGTGCGGGTGTACGTCGCCCAGAAGCGCAAGATCTCGGTCGGTGACAAGCTGGCCGGTCGGCACGGCAACAAGGGCGTGATCGCGAAGATCCTGCCGATCGAGGACATGCCGTTCATGGAGGATGGCACCCCGGTCGACGTGGTGCTCAATCCGCTCGGTGTGCCGCGGCGTATGAACATCGGTCAGATCCTGGAACTGCACCTGGGCTGGTTGGCCAAGCAGGGCTGGGACCTGAATTTGCACGGGGACAAGAATTCGGCCGACTGGAAGAAGCGGCTGATCGATATCCACGCGGACAAAGCCGATCCCGACACCAAGGTGGCGACACCGGTCTTCGACGGTGCCCGCGAGGATGAGATCACCGGTTTGCTCGGATCGACGCTGCCGAACCGTGACGGCGTACGCATGATCGGCGAGAACGGTAAGGCGAGCCTTTTCGACGGCCGTTCCGGCGAGCCGTTCCCGCAGCCGGTCTCGGTGGGCTACATGTACATCCTGAAGCTGCACCACCTCGTCGACGACAAGATCCACGCTCGCTCCACGGGCCCGTACTCCATGATCACCCAGCAACCCCTCGGTGGTAAGGCCCAGTTCGGCGGCCAGCGATTCGGTGAGATGGAGGTCTGGGCAATGGAGGCCTACGGGGCGGCGTACGCCTTGCAGGAGTTGCTCACGATCAAGTCCGACGACGTCCCGGGCCGGGTCAAGGTCTATGAGGCGATCGTGAAGGGCGAGAACATCCCGGACTCAGGTATCCCCGAGTCGTTCAAGGTGTTGGTCAAGGAAATGCAGTCGCTCTGTCTCAACGTCGAGGTGTTGTCGCAAGACGGCACGTCTATCGAGTTGAAGGATGCCGAGGAAGACGTCTTCCGGGCAGCCGAGGAGCTAGGCATCGATCTGTCCCGTCGCGAGCCCAGCTCCGTAGAGGAAGTCTGACCAGCAAATCGTGGGCGTGATCGCGGCACACCGGAACAGACAAGGCGTGTCTGACGCGTCCGACTATCGAGCAGCACTGGCAACCACCGCAATCAGCATTGCGAACCGAGAGTTAGGTAGCACGACGTGCTAGACGTGAATTTCTTCGACCAGCTTCAAATCGGCTTGGCCAGCGCGGACGATATCCGTACCTGGAGCCACGGTGAGGTCAAGAAGCCCGAAACGATCAATTACCGCACGCTCAAGCCCGAGCGTGACGGTCTGTTCTGCGAGAAGATCTTCGGTCCCACCCGGGACTGGGAGTGCTACTGCGGGAAGTACAAGCGGGTCCGCTTCAAGGGCATCATCTGCGAACGGTGTGGCGTCGAGGTAACCCGCTCGAAGGTGCGCCGCGAGCGGATGGGCCACATCGAGTTGGCGGCGCCCGTGACCCATATCTGGTACTTCAAGGGCGTGCCGTCTCGGCTCGGCTACTTGCTGGACCTGGCACCGAAGGATCTGGAGAAGGTCATCTACTTCGCGGCGTACATGATCACCGCCGTGGACGAGGAGGCGCGGCACCGCGACCTGTCCTCCCTCGAAGGCAAGGTGGGTCTAGAACGTGAGCGGCTGGAGAAGCGCCGCGACGCCGCGCTGGAAGAGCGCACCAAGAAGCTCGAGATGGACATCGCCGCGCTCGAGGCCGACGGCGCCAAGGCGGATGCTCGTCGCAAGGTACGGGACATGGCCGAGCGCGAGATGAAGCAGGTGCGCGACCGCTCGCAGCGGGAACTCGACCGACTTGAGGAAGTCTGGACCCAGTTCAAGAGCCTCACCGTCCAGGACTTGATGGGCGACGAGATGCTCTACCGCGAAATGAAGTCCTGGTTCGGAAAGTACTTCGAGGGCCACATGGGCGCGACGGCCATCCAAAAGCGCCTGGAGTCCTTCGACGTCGACGCCGAGGTGGAGTCGTTGCGCGAGGTCATCGCCACCGGCAAGGGCCAGCGGAAGGTGCGCGCACTCAAGCGGCTCAAGGTGGTGGACGCGTTCCGCCAGACCGGCAACAAGCCGCAAGGCATGGTGCTTGACGCCGTGCCGGTGATCCCGCCGGACCTGCGTCCGATGGTGCAGCTCGACGGTGGCCGCTTCGCCACCTCCGACCTCAACGATCTCTACCGTCGGGTGATCAACCGGAACAACCGGCTCAAGCGGCTGCTTGACTTGGGCGCACCCGAGATCATCGTCAACAACGAGAAGCGGATGCTCCAAGAGGCCGTCGACTCGCTGTTCGACAACGGGCGCCGCGGTCGCCCGGTGACCGGTCCGGGAAACCGTCCGCTCAAGTCGCTCTCGGACATGTTGAAGGGCAAACAGGGCCGGTTCCGCCAGAACCTGCTCGGCAAGCGCGTCGACTACTCCGGCCGCTCGGTGATCGTGTCCGGACCTCAGCTGAAGCTGCATCAGTGCGGCCTGCCCAAGCAGATGGCATTGGAACTCTTCAAGCCGTTTGTCATGAAGCGTCTGGTCGACTTGTCGCACGCGCAGAACATCAAGTCGGCCAAGCGCATGGTGGAGCGTGCGCGCCCGGTGGTGTGGGACGTCCTGGAGGAGGTCATCACCGAGCATCCGGTGCTGCTCAACCGGGCACCCACCCTGCACCGATTAGGTATCCAGGCCTTCGAACCGCAACTGATCGAAGGCAAGGCCATCCAGATCCACCCACTGGTGTGCACCGCGTTCAACGCCGACTTCGACGGCGACCAGATGGCGGTGCACTTGCCGCTCTCGGCTGAGGCACAAGCCGAGGCCCGGATCTTGATGTTGTCCACGAACAACATCTTGAAGCCGTCGGACGGGCGACCCGTGACCATGCCGACCCAGGACATGATCATCGGCCTGTTCTTCATCACCACCGACCGGGACGGCGGGATCGGCGAGGGCCGCGCATTTTCGTCGGTGGCCGAAGCGATCATGGCCCACGACCGGGGTGAGATCGCCGTCCAAAACAAGATCAAGCTCCGGCTGGAAGGGGTTGTACTGCCCGACGACGCATCGTCGGACGAGGACGACAACGTGGGCCGCACGGTGGTGCTGGAGACCACCCTCGGTCGGGCGTTGTTCAACGAGACTCTGCCGGCGGACTACCCGTATGTGAACTATGAGGTGGGCAAGAAGGCACTGGGCGCGATCGTCAACGACCTGGCCGAGCGTTATACCAAGGTCGAGGTGGCGGCCTCACTGGATGCGTTGAAGGACGCCGGGTTCCATTGGGCCACCCACTCCGGTGTGACGGTCTCCATCGACGACGTGGTGACACCTGAGGCGAAGGCGAGGATCCTCGCCGGCTACGAGACCCAGGCAGCGAAGGTGCAGACCCACTTCGAACGCGGCTTGGTCACCGACGACGAGCGGCGCCAGGAGCTCATCGAGATCTGGACCCAGGCCTCCGACGAGGTGGCCAAGGCGATGGAGGCCAACTTCGATCGAAGCAACCCGATCTACATGATGGTCGACTCGGGTGCGTCCGGAAACATGATGCAGATTCGTCAGGTGGCGGCAATGCGTGGCTTGGTGGCCAACCCGAAGGGGGACATCATCCCGCGGCCGATCAAGTCGAACTTCCGGGAGGGCCTGTCGGTATTGGAGTACTTCATCTCCACGCACGGTGCCCGAAAGGGCCTGGCTGACACGGCCTTGCGCACCGCGGACTCCGGTTACCTGACCCGCCGGCTCGTCGACGTCTCGCAGGACGTCATCATCCGTGAGGACGACTGCGGCACCGAGCGTGGGCTACCCAAGCGGATCGGTGAGCGCCTTGATGGGACCGTGGTCAAGCACGAGAACGCCGAGACCGCTGCCTACGCCCGGTCGGCCGCGGTCGACGTTGTTGACCCGACCTCGGGTGAGGTGTTGGTTGACGCCGGTGGAGACCTCGGCGACGTCAAGATCGCCGAGTTGATCGCGGCCGGTATCGAGGAGGTCAAGGTGCGCTCGGTCTTGACCTGCGACGCCAAGACCGGCACCTGCGCGAAGTGTTACGGTCGTTCACTGGCCACCGGCAAACTGGTGGACATCGGCGAGGCGGTCGGCATCATTGCCGCACAGTCCATCGGCGAGCCGGGCACCCAGTTGACGATGCGGACCTTCCACACTGGTGGCGTGGCCTCGGCCGACGACATCACCCAAGGTCTGCCCCGCGTGGTCGAGTTGTTCGAAGCTCGCTCACCCAAGGGCCGTTCGCCGATCGCCGAGGCGGCCGGCCGGGTGGAGGTCGAGGACACCGACAAGAGTCGCAAGGTCATCATCACCCCCGACGACGGCTCCGAGCCGCAAGAATATCCGGTCTCGAAGCGGTCCCGGCTGCTGGTTGCCGACGGCGATCACATCGAGGTCGGCCAACAGATCATCGTTGGTACGCCGGATCCGCAGGACGTGCTACGCATCCTGGGCGTCCGGAAGGCGCAGGAGCACCTGGTGGACGAGGTGCAGGCTGTTTATCGCAGTCAGGGGGTGTCGATCCACGACAAGCACATCGAGATCATCGTGCGGCAGATGCTGCGCCGGATCACGGTGATCGAGTCTGGTGAGACCAACCTGCTGCCCTCCGACCTGGTCGACCGGGTGCGGTTCGAGACCGAGAACCGGCGCGTGGTGTCCGAAGGTGGCAAGCCGTCCTCGGGTCGCCCGGTGCTGATGGGTATTACCAAGGCCTCGCTGGCGACCGAGTCGTGGCTGTCCGCGGCATCGTTCCAGGAGACCACCCGAGTGCTCACCGATGCCGCGATCCACGCTCGCTCTGATTCGTTGCGTGGTCTGAAGGAGAACGTGATCATTGGCAAGCTGATCCCGGCGGGCACCGGCCTTGAGCGGTACCGCAACATTCGGGTGGAGCCCACCGAAGAGGCCCGGGCCGCGGCATACTCGGTGGTCGGCTACGACTCGTATGACTACGAGTTCGGCAACACCGGTAGTGGCCAGGCGGTCGCTCTGGATGACTTCGACTTCGGGTCTTACCAGAACTGAGCTATGGGAGAGGGTCCGTCCGGTACCGCCGGGCGGGCCCTCGCCATATGTGCCGGGCGGCGGACCTGGGTAGGGTCGTCAGATGGTGACGCCCGAGGAGATAACCCGGCACCACGACGCCGCGCCGCCCGCGGGAACTCTCCGCCTGGGTTGATGGCGCGGTTCCGCGGCGTGACGTCGACATCGTCGCCGCCGACCCCAATTGGCCGGCGGACTTCGCGGGCTTGGCGGACAGGATTTGTCGGGCGCTCGGGACGCGTGCGCTGGATGTCGACCATGTTGGGTCGACGGCGGTGCCTGGCTTGCCGGCCAAACCGATGATCGATATCGACCTCACCGTCATCGATTCCGCCGACGAGGTGGCGTGGCTACCGGATTTGGTGGCCGTCGGCTTCAGGTTGGTGATCCGTGAGCCGTGGTGGCACGAACATCGCTGCCTGATCGCCCCGCACCCGCGTTGCAATCTGCACGTGTTCTCGCCCGAATGCCCGGAGGTGATCCGGCATCGCATGTTCCGCGACTGGCTCATCGCGCACCCCGAAGAACGCGCCGCCTATGCCGACGCCAAGGCTGCCGCCGCGATGGGGGCCAATGCGGCGGGGGAGGACGTGACGGGTTACAACGCCCGCAAGGAGCCGGTCATCCGAGCAATCTACGACCGGGCCTTCCGGGCGGCCGGGTTGCGGTAGCCGTGGGCCGGGCGCGGCCGTGCGTGGCCGGGCCGGCTAGCTCGACGACGAGGCCGGTGCGGCGACCTGCGAGAATCGGTGGGTGAGTCCCGAGGCATCTCTGCGTACCGACGTGCTAGTCGTCGGGGCCGGCCCGGCCGGTTCGGCGGCGGCGACCTGGGCGGCTCGGTTGGGTCTGGACGTCCTCCTCGTCGATGCGGCCGTATTCCCCCGTGACAAAACCTGTGGCGACGGGCTCACCCCCCGCGCGGTCGGTGAGTTGGCTCGGCTCGGCCTCGAGGACTGGTTGCGCGCGCACACGGTCAATCACGGGTTGCGGTTGCACGGATTCCGGCAGACCCGGCAGTTGCGCTGGCCCGGCGGAAACCTGCCAGATTGGGGCTCGGCGGTCGCCCGTACCGAGCTGGACGATCACCTGCGCACCATCGCCATTAAGGCCGGCTCACGCACACTTGACGGCGCCCGAGCCGTCGACGTACGCCGTGCCTCGGCCGGCGAGGTGGAGTCGGTCACCTTCGAGCGGTCTCGGTCAGCTCGCACCGACTCGCCGGAACGCTTCCGGGTGGCTTGCCGGCGGCTGGTGGTGGCTGACGGAGTGCGGTCGCCGCTGGGCAAGCTGTTGGGTCGGCGCTGGCATCGGGACACGGTCTACGGCGTCGCCGGCCGCAGCTACCTCACGTCCGCGAAGAGCAACGATCCGTGGATCAGCTCGCATCTGGAACTGCGTGACCAGGCCGGCGACCTGCTCTCCGGCTACGGCTGGGTGTTTCCGCTGGGTGGTGGCCGAGTCAACCTCGGGGTCGGCACGCTGGCGACCGCGAAACGGCCGGCCAACATAGCGATCAAGCCGCTGATGGCCTTTTACGCGCGGCAGCGACGCGACGAATTCGCCTTGTCCGGTGACCTTGAGCTGCCCAGCTCGGCGTTGCTGCCGATGGGTGGTGCGGTGACCGGGGTCGCCGGTCCCAATTGGGCGTTGATCGGCGACGCCGCGGGGTGTGTGAATCCGCTGAACGGGGAGGGCATCGATTACGGCTTGGAGACCGGCCGCCTGGTCGCCGAGGAGTTGGCCGCCGGCCCGGCGGGGGCGACACCGTTGACGGAGCTGTGGCCGGCGCTCTTGACGAAGCACTATGGCGAGTCCTTCTCGATCGCTCGGCGACTCGCGGGCCTGCTGACGCTTCCTCGACTTCTCCCGGCCGTGGGCCCGATCGGCATGCGATCGGACTTCGTGATGACGCTGGCCGTACGCTGGATGGGGAACTTGGTGACCGATGAGGATCGCGATCGGTCGGCGCGGGTCTGGCGGTGGGCCGGGCGCCGATCCCTGGCCGCCGACCATCGGGCGCCGTTCTCATGAGACTCCGGCCACCTGGCTGGTATCGGCTGACTGTCGGCCTGGGCAAGACGATGATTGCCGCGCTCGGGGTGCGGGTGCGCATTGATGGCGAGGAGCACATTCCCCGGACCGGACCGGTGATCCTTGCGGTGAATCACGTGTCCTATGCCGACTTCGTTCCGGTGGCGCAGGCGGCCTGGCGTCGCGGCCGACAGGTGCGGTTCTTCGTTCGCCATGACGCCTGGGACGCGCCCGGCGTGCGGTCGGTGCTCACTCGAATGCGGCATGTTCCGGTGGACCGTGCGGCGCCCGCCGCTGCATACCTGCAGGCTCGATCGCTGCTTCGGCGAGGCGAGCTGGTCGGCAACTTCCCCGAAGCCGGTATCTCGTACTCGTTGACCGTCCGATCCTTGATGCGGGGCCCGGCCGCGCTGGCGCGGGACACTGGTGCGGTCGTCGTACCGGTTGCCGTGTGGGGAACGCAGCGAATCTACGGTGTCGGCCGGCCGGAAGACAGCACGGCGAATCGGCTGAACCTGACACGCGGCCGGGTGGTCGATCTGCTTTGTGGACCGCCGTTACGAGTCCACGACGGGGACGACCTCGCCACCTGGACCCGCAGTCTGGGGCACGTGCTCACCGAGCTTCTTGAGGAGCTCCAGCGAAAACCCGAGCACCGGCCGTCTCTGGGTGAATATGCGCCCTGGTACCCCGCACACCTCGGCGGCGACGCTCCCGATCGACGCGAGGCATGGAGCTTCGACGTGGTACCCAAGGCGGCCCTCCCACCGACATGGGGTCCCATGGTGGACCGCCCGCCTCTAGGCTGATCCAGTGACCGAGGCACACCCACATCCCGATCCACCCCAGGTGCAGCGCCTGGCCGCGTACGCCGTCATCGTCCGGGACCAGGAGATTCTGCTGTCCCGGCTCGCACCCCACATATCGATTCCGGAATGCTGGACCCTACCCGGCGGCGGGGTGGATCACGGCGAGCCACCGCAGGATGCGGTTGTTCGCGAGGTCTGGGAGGAGACCGGATTGCGCGCCGTAGTCGACGACACCGCTCGCGTGTATTCCGGTCACCTGCCGGGCGCCTGGCGAGACGGCCGTTGGATTGATGCCCACTCGGTGCGGATCGTCTACACCGGGCGAGTGCCGCTTGATTCGCCCGATCCCCGAGTGGTTGAGGTGGACGGTTCGACCATGGCGGCGGCCTGGTTGCCGATCGAGGCGGTGCAGAGCGGTGCGATCCCGGTGGTGCCTATGGTCACCGAGGCGCTCGCGGACATTCATCCGCCGCGCTGGCAGCGTATCGCGGCCTACGCGGTCATTCGTCGTGGGTCGGAGGTGTTGCTTACCCGGCTCGCGGCGAACGCCCCACACGCCGGCCGGTGGACGTTGCCGGGTGGGGGAGTCGATCATGGTGAAGCGCCGGCGGCTGCGGTGGTGCGGGAGGTGGCCGAAGAGTGCGGAGCTCAGTGTGTCGTCGGCGATCTGATGGGGGTTCACGACACGCACTTCACCGGCACCAGCCCGGACGGGCATACCCAGGACTACCACGGCATCCACCTGATCTACGCTGCCTCGTTGGTCGGTGATCCCGAGCTCGCGGTGGCTGACGTGCACGGCACCACCGATGCGGTTGCGTGGCACCGGGTCGATCAGGTGCTGTCGGGCTCGCTCGACGTACTCGACCTGGTTCAATTCGCCCTCCGCTGACACGTCACAAAATCCGGGCGAGGCGTCACAAAATCCGCGCGAGACGTCAGAAACGGCGGCTGACGCGCCGGCGGGACTTTGTGACGTGTGGGCGGGATTTAGTGACGTCTCGGCGGAGCGGGTTAGTCTCGAACGGTGTCTCATCAGGAGCGGTTCGGTCGAATTCGTCGCACGCGACGGAGGCCGGGCCGCGGTCTCCGATCCGGGAGAGCCGGCCGCGCACGCGGTCCGGCGTACCGGCCTCAGCGCTATCTGTGGGTGATTCCGGCGGCGTTGATCGGCCTGCTGCTGGTGGTGCTGGCGGCGGCGGTGCGCTGAGATGGGCTCCGAGACGATCGCCGATGCGTTAGCACGCATCGAAGCCCATCTCCTCGATCCGACGACCCTGGTTCGCGCGGTCGGGGCTGGTCGCCGACGCGGTGGATCGGTGCTTGCCCCGCGCTGGCGCAAGGTGGAGTTGCGGTATGTCGACCTGGCGGCGGAGCGCCGCCTCCAAGTCACCACATACGACGAAACTCAGGCGCACATCGCCAATCACCCGGTCGGCGAGGCGGCCCGCGAGGCGGTCCGCGTCGTGCTGAGCGAGGCGTTCGCCAATTGGCACCTGGAGACGGTCACAACCACCCATCAGGTGCGGATCACCAAGAAGGGCCGGGCCATCAGCCATCTCGCGGAGGTTCAGCGCCCGGAACCCGAGCGGCGTCACGACAAGCCCAAGGCGCGACTGCTGGCGGCCGACGACCCGGTGTTGGTCGGGCTGGGCATCTCGACCGCCGAGGGTCGGATCAAGCCGTCGGCGCAGGCGAAGTACCGTCAGGTGGAGGAGTTCCTGCGACTGCTGGACGCCGCGCTCGCCGACGGACTGGCCGCCGGTCACCTCCGGCGCCCGTCCCAGGAAGCTCCGCTGCGGATCGTGGACCTGGGCTGCGGCAATGCCTATCTGACATTCGCGGCCCAGCGATTCCTCAGCCACGTGCGCGGGCTGCCGGTCCAGTTGACCGGGGTGGACGTGAAGACCCAGTCGCGCGAGCACAACGTCCGGCTGGCCTCGGCGTTGGGGCTCGACGCGGAGTTCGTGCTTGGTGCAATCGGCGAGGTGGTGTTGCCGCACTCCCCGGAGGTTGTGCTCGCCTTACATGCTTGCGATACGGCCACCGACGAGGCGTTGGCTCGTGCGGTCGGGTGGCAGG
>JBOFLH010000071.1:0-3851 GCA_051657765.1 Nocardioides sp.
CCCGCCCACCCGCCAAAAAGACCGGCATCCCCACCCATGACGTGGGCGTCGACGCCGGCTTCTATCGCTTCCTCACGCTCTCGTTCGATACGGCAACCGACATCGAGCGCGCCTTCGGCCGCGACCTCCGGGCTTCCGAACGTGACATCCTCACCGGCGGCGGCGCCCTGGTAATCGACAACCGAGCGCCCACCGCCGACAACATGGTCCGGCTCATCGACTTCGACGCCCCCGACCGGACCTTCGACCTACCGGCCCGACGCAGCGCCCTGTCCAACCCACCGATCTCCGCAGGCGCCGGCGTTGTCGGGTTGTCCGCGCCCGCGCCGAACCTGGGCATCACCGAGTCCGACGGCGCTCTGATCTACACCGGGATCGATCCCGCGTCCGCCCGGCAAGTCCGCACCGCCCTCGCCGATGCCGGCGTGCACCCCGAAACAGCCTGGATCTATCAGAAACCGGACCCGATCATCCCCGACTTCGCGCTGATCGGGTCAGCGCTCGCGCTCACCCTCACCCTGCTGCTGGCCACCTGGGCAACCATCCGAGCCCAAGTTGTCGCGATCCGACCCTGGGTCAGCCGGTTGACCCACCTCGGCGTGAAACGATCCTGGGGACTACGCGCCCTGCTCCGGCAATACGCCCTGGTGGTGCTCATCGGCGCCGCGGCCGGTCTCACCGCCGGCGTCGGCCCGCTGGTCGCCGCCCAACTACGCCTGCCGAACCTGACGCTCGACGTGCCCTGGCGCGAAATCAGCGCCCTGGTCTTCGGCATGCTGATCGCCATGGTGTTGGCCACGGTGCTTGCCGCGCGTTCCCTCAGCTACCACGAAGGCGCCGAATCACAAGTCGGCACCTAACTCCCGCTGGGCTCTGGCCTGTGACGATGCGGCGTCGGTACGTCGCTGAATTCGCACGGCCTCCAGGCCATCACAGTCGATGCCGGGCGGGCCGCCACCACGGTCGGATTGGCGAGCCGGCGCGGCTCTACACCTCGATGTGTATAGTCGCAATATGTCTCGAACCAACATCGAACTCGACGACGCCAAGCTTGATTGGGTGATGAAGACCTACGGCATTCGCACCAAACGCGATGCCGTCGACTTCGCGCTCAGCCGATTGGTGACGCCATATCGTCCCGCGGACATGCTCGACCTGGTTGGTAACGGGTGGGTCGGTGACTTGGAGACGTTGCGCGAATGATCGTCGTCGACACCTCGGCGTGGATCGACCTTCTGCGTGACATCGACTCGCCCACCCGGCGATTCCTTGAGTCTCAGCTGCGCCAGAACGCCGACATTGCGGTCACCGAATTGGTGGTTGCCGAGGTGCTTGCCGGCGTCCGCGGCGGACCAGGCGCGGTCGCTGCGCTTCGTGATCGACTTCTGTCCTGCGCGGTGCTGCCACTGGGCGGCCTCGCCGGCTATGAAGATGCGGCGACACTGTATCGCCACGCCCGAACCCGTGGCGTGACCATACGCAAGCTCGCGGACTGCCTGGTCGCGGTTCCGGCGATACGAGCGAACGCGGCCGTGCTGCACGCCGGCCGAGACTTCGACAACCTAGCGCGGGTGAGCGATCTGCGCGTCGTAGACCTTCTCGGGCCCGAGCCATGCGCTAGCCGGTGATGTCCTTGGTGGTGAAGTTGGCCCACCCGACACCGAGGAACACCACGACATACAGCAGTTGCAGACCCACCCCACGGCCGATGTCGCGCCACCAGATCGGATCGCGAAACAAGTCGACGAAAGACAGCCAATAGCGAGTCGGCAACCACGGGTGCAACACACTGGCCGCGTCCAAGGTCAACAGCAAGGTCGACGCGATCAACGCCGCCAAGGTCCCCAACGCCGCCCCCAGCGGGCGATCCACCACCGTCGACAAGAACAACCCGATCGCGGCGACACTCAGCATCGACACCATCGCATAGGCCAACGACGCCCCGGTGCGCACCGCGAGCTCCGTGGTGCTCAACGAGGAGCCGGACACGCTCACCGAACCCGTGGTGGCCGGCGCGTCACCGAGGAACCAGCCGCCGGTGAGATAGGCGGTGGCTGCGACCACCACGACTGCGACCAGCACGAAAGCCATCACGCCGACCAGCTTGGCCACCAAGACTCTGGTGCGCCCGACCGGTCGAATGAGTAGGTAGCGCAACGTGCCCGCCTGCGCCTCCCCCGCGATCGCCTCACCGGCCACCAAGGCCACCGCGATCGGCAGCAGCAAGGGCACCACTATCGCCAGCGCGGCCAGCGGAAACAGCTTGCCGTCCGTCAGTACGGCCGACAAGAACGCCGGGCCGCTACCGGGCCGCGGACCTAGGTCAGTCACTCCCACCAACACCGCGATCAGCGTCGGCAGCGCATCGACGAGCGCGATCGTGACCCAGGTTCGTCGACTGCGCAGCACCTTGCTCAGCTCCACGGCAATCACCGGGGCACGTCCTTCACGTCGAAGCGTTCGGTGGCGTTCAGCACGATGTCCTCCAGCATCCGGCGCTCGGGAGCGAGTTCGACCACCCGGACGCCAGCCGTCACCAGCCGATGATTGAGCTGTGCGACGCCGGGTGAACCAAGGTCCGCCGGATCGGCGTCAACCAGCCCGGCGCCATCCGGATCAGCGGCCACCAGCCCCGAGTTGACCAGCCCCGAGTTGACCAGCCCCGAGTTGACCAGCAGAGTCTCCCCGGTCCGGCGGACCACCTGGTGGCCCAGTTCCCGGCAGGCCAACGCGACATCCGGGGTGCGGACAACCGTCAGACCGCTCGGCCGCAGCAGGTCGCTCAACTCGTCTTGGAGCACCAGCCGTCCTCGATCCAGCACCCCCACCCGGGTGCACAGTTGTTCGACCTCGGCCAACAGGTGACTGGACAAGAAGATTGTGGTGCCGGCCGCGTGCAAGCCGAGGAGCAGTTCTCGAATCTCGCGGATGCCGTGCGGGTCCAGACCGTTGGTCGGCTCGTCGAGCACCAGGAGCCGGGGTTGGCGCAGCAACGCGCACGCCAGGCCCAGGCGTTGGCGCATGCCCAGGGAGTAGGCCCGAACCGGACGCTTGTCTGCGGGTTCCAGGCCAACCTGAGCCAACACGTCGTCGATCCGGGCGGCCCGACGCGACCGTCGCCCGCCGCGGCCTGAGGTTCTCGCCGAGCGCGGACCCATGGCGTCGAACAATGCCAGGTTCACCCGGCCGGACAGGTGCTCATAGGCGGCCGGGCCCTCGACGAGGGCGCCGACCTGGGGCAACACCTCTCGGGCGCCGCGCGGCATCGGCTGCCCCAGGATCTCGATCGCACCCGAGGTAGCCAGCACCAGCCCCATCAGCATGCGCACCGTCGTGGTCTTGCCCGACCCGTTCGCCCCCAAGAACCCGTAGATGTCGCCCTCGCGAACATCCAGGTTCAGATCCTCGACCGCGGTGGTCGGACCGAAGCGTTTGGTCAGCCCCGAGGTGAGGATCATGGCCGCGACCGCCGGATCTCGCCGGCCGCGCGGATCAGGGTCGGCCGATCGACGAAGCCGGCCAGCAACCAGCCCGACCCGTCCCGATAGCTGGTCAACAGCACCCCCAACGGGCCGATAGTCAGCGCCACCCCAGCCGGCACGTTGTCGGCGAGCACGCTAGCTCGCAGCTGCCTGCGCAGTGCGCCGGCCGCCCGGCTCGATCCCGGAATCGCGATCAGCTGCGTCATCCCCACGCCATAGACTCCCACCACACTCGCCGGTCGGCCGGTCTGCCGCTGATCGGTGCGAGACAGGCCGGCCAGCTCTGGTGGCGGGGTGACGTCGGTGTACTGGCTGGCGGTCTCGTTGATGTCGAACACGTCGTTGGCGAACCGGGCCGTCCCCATTGGT
>JBOFLH010000072.1:0-17548 GCA_051657765.1 Nocardioides sp.
CACTCCCTTCGGGCACAAGCTGGCCAGGCCAGGCGGCGCGGAAGGCGAGGAGATCGTCGTTGACTGGCGGGCCTCGGGCAGCCTGGTCGTCAGCGGCCTGGCAAACGGCGGGAAATCTGTCCTCGTTACCGCGCTACTCGCCGACAGGGTGTCCAACGGGGCGTACCTCGCCTGCCTGGATACCGCCGAGAAGGCCGTGGACTTCGCTCGGTTCAAGTCGCTCTGCGCCGTCCCCGGCACCGCCGGCAAACTGATCCCGACCTGGGGCTGCGACTCGCTGCCGCACACCGTGGCCGTACTGGCGATGCTGTGCGAGGAGGGCAAGGCCCGAGCGAAGGTACTCGCAGAGATCGGGGTCAACAACTGGCTCGATATGCCTGACGACAAGCGGTTCCGGCCCATATTCATCATCGCCGACGAGTACGAAGCCCTGGTCTCGAAGACCCCCGAACCGAAAGCGCTCCCCGCGGACCACCCGATCCGGGTCGAGATCGCCGAGGAGAACATCGCTCACGACCTCATCGCGTACTACACCAACCGCCTGGTCAAGGAGTTCCGCTTCGTCGGGCTGCACGTGCTGATCTCGACGCAGGTGTCGAACGCCACCACCGGCCTGCCGCCGTCGCTGAAGGGCAAGATCGGCCACTTCGCGCTCTGTGGTTCCACCCCGTCGGAGGCCGCCAGGAAGCAGGCGTTCCCAGACGAGAAGGCCGTCCCCCGGGTCCCAGAGCACATCGCTACGGCCGGCCCGGTCGCGCTCGGTACCGGCTCGGCGAAGATCGAGGGTGCCGGCTCAGCCGTGTTCAAGTCCTACTTCGCCTCCATCCGCGAGTACGCGGACGCGCTGAAGGCTCTCGGGGTCGATCGGTACACCGAGACCCAGGTGACGCCGACCGCCGCCCAGATCGACGAGTACATGCCGCGACTGGACGACGGCAGTGGCCACGAGAACGACGCGCCGACTCCCCGAGGCGGTGGCGAGCGCGCGCCGTCCGGCCGTCCGGCTGCCGAGGTCCGTGCCGCGATGGGCGACGACGCCTGGGACGTGGATCCCGAGACCGGCGAGAAGCTGACCGGCTACGCGAAGGCCAACGCCGCCAGAGCCGCAGCCGCCAAGGGCGAACGCAAAACGACCGGGGACTCGGAATGGTGAGCGACCCACAGGAGCACCTCGAAGCTGCCGGAGCCGCCGTCATCTGGTTCGAGATGCACGCCCGCGACGGTGACGCCCAGGACATCCTCGACGCCAACCCGCTCGGGGTGCACCCGCTCGCCCAGCGCGGCGCGCTGCTCGGCCTGGCTCACCGCCTGGACCGCGGCGGCATGACGCTGGCCTTGCTCGCAGTCGGCGCGGAACACGAGATCGCGGCATCAGAGGCGATCCTGCTGGCATCGAGCATTCCCATCGCCGACGCCGACCTGCGCTGCACACCGGCGGAGGCTCTGGAGTTGGTGGGCGCGGTCGCCGTGTGCATGG
This sequence comes from Nocardioides sp., assembly GCA_051657765.1. Taxonomy (GTDB): domain Bacteria; phylum Actinomycetota; class Actinomycetes; order Propionibacteriales; family Nocardioidaceae; genus Nocardioides. Next base: position 1,478 of record JBOFLH010000072.1, read on the forward strand.
ACGGCTCAGTGGCCGACCAGATCGCCGACGCACGCCGGCACCTGCTGAAGCTGGCCTTGCGGTGAGCGAAAAGTCGCTACACGCACTGTACGCCGGCCCGACGCAGCGATCGACGCGCACCGGTCGAGGAACCGCGACGGCCCGCTTCGGCGAGCTGCACGACCCCCTGGTCGAGTTCATCCTCGACTCCGAAGTCATCGTCGGCTGCGTCGCCTGGATCACCGAACCCAGCATCCTCGAAGCGCTCTCCGATCGGCCAGTCGCACTGGTCGTCCAGAAGGAGAACTGGTGGAAGAAGACCGATGGCCGCGGCGTCCGGCTCGCCGGCCGATACACGAAACTCACCGGTGGACTACCCGCGTCGCAATTCCCAGTACCGCTGGCCGCCAGGGGCGGAGCCGTGCTGCCGCCAATCGCCTGCGCCGGGCACGCCGGGGCGACCATGGCCCCGTTGATGCACCACAAGTTCGTGGTCCGCTGCTCGCGCGCCAAAGGCAAGCTGGTGCCGCTGGCGGTGTGGACGGGATCCTTCAACTTCTCCGCCAACGCCAACGAGTCCTTCGAAAACGCCCTCGAAGTGCACGATCCCACCATCGCCGCCGCCTACTTGGCCGAGTTCGCAACCGTCGCCTCGGTGTCGGAGTCGATGAACTGGACCCGCCGAGCAGCCACTCCAGCCTCGAAACCGCCAGCCAAGATCAAGACGAAGACCAAAGCTGCGAAGCGCCCGGTCACTCGCAAACGGGCCGTCGGGAAACGCCGCCGCTCAGTACCTTCCAGGCCCGGGAGGGCTGCGTAGGAAGACATCCGCGCGGCAGCCGCACACCATCCAGGCATGAACGACGTTTCTGGCCGTAGCCGTCAACCCGCTGGCGTTCCGACTGGCGGCGAGTTCGCCACCGAAGCAAGAGCCGAAGCGACCGGGCGTCCCCTGGCCGAGGTCCGCCCCGCCATAGGAGCGAACCGTAGCGCGATCTCTGTGGCCGAAGCGCGAAGGCGGATGCCGGTCGGATCCGAGATCCAGGTCGTGTTCCCAGGTCGCCGCCAGGATGAGCCCAATGTCCGCACCGTCGAGAAGCAGACTCCCTACGAGATGGTCTCCGGCGGGTCGCGGAACCACTGGGATGGCGTCACCGCCGAGGCTGATGAGTCCGGCGCGATCATTCTCCGCAAGGCCGACGGCATCCCGTACGCCGCGTATATCCCGCTCGATGGACGGCAGTCGATCAACGACCCGGAATTCGCCGACGACCTCAAGTCGCGTCATCGCGAAGCCCGCGTTTCGACAGACCCGCAAGCGCTCGCAGAGATCGCACGCAGCGGCATCATGCGCGACCGAGAGATCGCCGCCCTCAACACCCACACTCCCTTGCAGACGCTCGTCGAGCTGACCGACGACCCGTCAGTGAAGGTCCGTCGGGCTGTCGCCACGAACACGAACACCCCTCTCGGTGCCCTCGACAGGCTGGCCAGCGACCCAGACGAGGACTTCGAAATGCTCGAAGCTCCTGTCCGGCAGCGGGTTGCCGGCAACCCGAGTGCCTCGCCCCGTACTCTCGACCGACTGGCCGACGACAAAGGCCCTCGGGTACGTGAGATCGTCGCGGACAACCCATCGACCGGCCCGGAGACCCTGCGCCGGATGGCCGACGGACTGAACTGGAGCGTGCGCGAAAGCGTTGCGCGCCACAAGAACACCCCACCGGATGTACTCGCCAGGCTCGGTGAGCCGGCCAACGGACTGGTTGCCCGTGGCGTAGCCCGCAATCCTTCCGCGCCGCCGGAAACACTCGCGCACATCGCCGCCAATACGCCGAGCATGGACACCCGGTGCATGGTGGGAGTCAATTCCTCGACGCCACCGACTACCCTCGCGACGCTGGCGGTCAACGACGAGCCGAGGGTGCGCCGGGCTGTCGCGCGAAACCCCAGCCTGGCCAAGGACGTCGCGGCCAAGCTGGCGTACGACGACGACCTGGAAACGCGCGTCTGTGTAGCGAAGCACTCCAGTCACCCGACGGTCCTCGCACGCCTCGCCTCCGATTCCGAAGCAGACGTGCGGCGAGCCCTTGCGCGGAACCCGAACGTCGACGACGCGACGCGGCCGGCACTGCGGTAACCGGCCTGGCCATCATTCGGCCTCCTGGGGAGAGGATCTCCCCTCAGCCGCACACCTTCTGGGCATGAGACTCCGGATGCCGCTGCCCGGCGTACTCGCTGTCGCCGCCGCCCTGCTAGTCGGGCCGACGGCCCCGGTCGTTTCCGTCTTGTCGAGCGCCCGCCCGAACGTGCTGCGGCTGCCGCGGCTGGAAGTGCAGCCGTTTCCCGATTGAGCTGCCCGGCCCCACGCGGTAAACACCGCCCGGACATCGTCGCGACAGCCGCACACCATAGATGCATGAACCAGAATCGCGTGAGCGCGGGAGTCCCGTCCGGAGGGCAGTTCGTCGGGGGTGAGCGAGGCGAGGTCGAGGCCGGTCTGACTCCCCGGTGGTTGCCCGACTTCGACATGAGCTACGGAGTCACCGACCCGGATGAACTCGCCAGGCTCGCCGAGAGTCCGGACGTCGATATCCGGGCGGACGTCGCGGAGAATCTGAATACCCCGCCGGAGGTGCTAGCCGGCCTCGCCAGCGACCCGGATATGATTGTCCGGAACGCGGTGGCCGAGCACTTGAACACTCGCCCGGAAGACCTGGCCGGACTATCCGTCGAAACTGACAAAGAAGGGGATCCGTGTGTGCGTTCGGTAGTCGCGGGGAACCCCTCGGCTTCGCTCGCGACCCTCGACCGGCTGGCCCGAGACTCGAAGCACGGCGTACGCGCTCAGGTCGCAGCCAACGTCTCCGCGCCACCAGCAGCCCTGGACCACCTGGCTGAAGACAGCTCGATCGAAGTTCGATCCGCCGTGGCCGGCAACCGGAGTGCGCGGGGCGAAACGCTTGCCAAGCTCGTCGCCGAGAACCCGTCCGATTCCCGCATCTGCTCCCTGGCTGCGACCAACCCGTCAACCCCGGCGGGAACACTGCACGCCCTGGTACGCCACGGGGATCCGATCGTTCGGCGTTCGCTGGCGAAGAACCGCAGACTGTCCGATCAAGACGTCAACAGGCTCTCCTACGACAATGATGCGTCGGTTCGCCGTAGCGTTGCTCGGGATTCTGATCGCGCCGGGATCATCGGGCGGTTGGCGTTCGACTCGGACATCAACGTGCGGGTGGCCTTGTCCCGGAACTCGAACATCGACGATGTGACGCGGCAAACCCTCGCGAACGACTTGGCGATCCGCGGCGGAGTGTAGAGAAGCGACACGCATCATGAACTGCAGAGGCTTCCTGGCCGTCCTCGGAGCAGTCGTCACTGCGCCGGTCGCCGGCACTATCGTCGAGCCCGCCTCGGCCGCGGCGCCGTCCCTGGCTCCCAACCGGATGTTCATTCCCGCGCTCGGCGTGAAGGCGCCGATGGTGACCCGTAGTGCCCGCGGCGGGCAGATGGTCGCTCCCCCGGACGCGCGGATCGTCGCCCGCTACAAACGCTCGTCATGGACGCCGGCCACGTCCCCAACGGCTCCCAGAAAGGCAGTCTCTACCGCCTTGGCGCCCTCAAGCCGGGCGCCATGGTCTATACCCGCTCCGGCACCCGCAAGGTCCGCGCCTGGCGCGTCACCTCGGTCAAAACTCACCCGAAACGCAACGGCCTCCCGAGGCGAGTGTTCGACCGCGACGGCGTACACAGACTGGCGATCGTCACCTGCGGTGGACGAGTACTCCCCAACGGCAGCGGCGGACGCCACTACGGCGCAAACGTCGTGGCATACGCCGTGCCGGTCTGAGCAGACCCTGCCGGGGCCGGGCTACGAAATGTGTCTTGCCTCTGCGCGTACCAGCAGCGCCGCCGACGGGGTGACCTTCCCGGACAGGTAGGTAGACATTCTGGTCCGCGAGGTCCCGAGTCGGCGCGCGAACTGCTCGGTCGTCAGCCCCGATCGGTCCCGGGCGGCACGCAGCCGCGAGGCGACTTCCTCGCGGGCCACGTCCTGAGCCAGCCGCTGGTGGTGCTCCAGGATGGTGCGCATCAGCGAGGCGACACCCGAGTCGGAGCAGATGCTGACGGCCTGTGACACGGTGTCGGCGAAGTCCCCGTACGGCTCGGCCGCGATCCGGGCCGCGATCTTGCGCCAGTGACCGACGTTCCCGCGCTCCAAGGCTGTGAGGATCCCCTCGAAGCCCCATTCGGTCACGGGGGCTTCGGGTGTGGCATCGATGTTGCGGAATTGGAGAGTGCTCACCAGGTCACCTCCGTGATGGCCCGAGACAGCTCTCGGAGCTCTGACCGTACGTGGTCCCAGTCCCGCCAGCGGGCATCCAGGTTCTTGTACCGGTCGAGCTCGCGCACGGTCATGCTGTCTGCCGGCCGCGGGTCGGAGAGCTGCCTTAGGAGCTGAGAAGACACCTGCTGCTCCGGCTGGCCGTCCGAGTAGTACTCGTCGATCCCGGCGAGCACCTCCGCCGCACCTGCGCGGCCGATGGCGTCGGCGAGTGCCGCGGTGTCGAGGTAGTCCCGGACTTGGTTGCGCTTGACGATCAGGAAGGCTTTGACCCGCAGCGTCTCCGGGAGAGTCGGCACCCGGAGCGTCGCACCAGAGGGTAGTTCGACTTCGCTGACTTCGAGCGGGGTCTTGCGGATTAGCTGTCGGACGCCGGCCTCGATGTCTCCGATCTGGCCAAGCACGATCTTCCCGTAGGCCACTCGGTTGGTGACCCATTCGCCTTCGCGTTCGAGCGCGTCGAGGACGGTGTCGAATCGCTCTCGCAGATCGGCGAGAACGTGGTCGTGGTCGAAGGAGATCCGGTGTCCGGCGTACATCGCAGCCGCCGACCCGCCGACGAGAACGGCGTCGGGAACAAGCTGCTGTAGGCGTGCGGCTGACTCCAGCAGATCCAGCAGCCCGGGGGGCGACGCCGGGGGTAGCTCGATCGTGCTTTCAGCTCGCGGGGCATCGGAGAAGCGGCTCGGGTTGGTCGGGTCTCCTCCGCGTGGATGGCGCCGGGGATCGAAGCTGCTCACGGTCACTAGAGTATCAGATACGATACGTTAGGCGAGTAGTGCAGGGCGGGGAGACAACGCCCGGTTAGCCGCACACCTTAAGTGCATGAACACGAGTCGCGTGCCAGCAGGGGTCCCTACAGGTGGCCAGTTCTCGGAAGTCGAGAGGCCGGAGCCGGAGGGGGTGACCCTGGCTCCATCGAGAGCGGCCGAGGACGAAGCGCTCGCACTGGCGCGTGAGATCGGCAGGTTGGTCCGGTGGAACCCCGAGGGCCTGCCGTTCCCCGCGCCGATCGACAGCTCCTACTACACGGCCGGCGAGTATTCACTCGGCGAGGAGTACAGCACTCGTCATACATGGGCGCGCCCGGACGGGGACTTTGTCACCGTCGTGCACACCGCGCACGTCGAGGCCCGGATCAATCACGAACTGCTCAACCAGCACGACCTCGACGAGGTCCAGAAGGGTCTGCGACGGCTCGACGTGCTGGAGCAACTGGAGAACGACGCCAGCTACGACCCCCACGCTGCCGGCATCTTCACCGCAGAACGACGCACGGACCTGGAGGACCTTCGCACCCGGTACCCGGATCCGAAGGTCGAGTGGTCGGCCGAAGAGACCACCGAGGTGACCGTCACCCCGCCATACCCGGCGCTCCCGGAGGTTGTGGCCTGGGAGCAGGGGGAAGGCGCGCACCGGTTCTTCGCGTCACGGGGCGAGGCCGAGTCGGCTGCCCGACAGCTCGTTCGTAGTTCGGCCCGGCACCCCGAGCGCCTGGAGCCGGCGTCATGAGCGAGCAGACCGAGGACCCGGCCGACGCTCCCCCGCCGGCTCGCCTGGTTTCCGACGGTACCGGCGGCTGGGTGGTGCGCGATGACCAGGCGTAGGTATGCCATGAAGCGCTGGCCGGTCGACGGCGGGCTCGGCCAGCAAGCCCCTGCCACACGTCGGCGTAGCTGGCTTGCGCGATTCCTGCGCCGCGCCCGGCCCGGCCGGGGGTAGACGAGATGGCCACCCACAACCGGAAGCTGTACGACAACGGCTGCCGCTGCGCTATTTGCACCGAGGACAACACTCGACACGTCGCGAGCCGTCGCGCCCGCCGCCTCGCCGACGGAAGGCTCAGCCACGGGCGAACCGGCTACGACGCCGGCTGTCGCTGCACGCCATGCCGCGACGCTCGCATCATCGCCTACATCGAGCATGAGGGCGGCTACCGGCGGCACTTGTGGCGCGAGACCGTCGCCGAGACCTACCGGGACACTCGGGATGCCTGGGAGGCCCTGCGCGAGTCCTCGACCGTGGTTCCCGCCGGGGCGGTCGCCGGGACTGCCGGCGCCCCGGTCTCGGCCTACCAGTTGGAGGACGACGACTTCCGGGCCGTGTTCCCCGCGCCGACGCTCAAGGCCGCCCTCATCGGGCTCTCCGCGGCCTGAGGGGAGCAAACGGCGGCCGCCCGGACACATCATGGTCATGCAGACACGGCATCCCGAGTTCGTCATCGAACGCGAAGACCTAGCACTCGACGGTAGGCAGGTCGCTCGCCTCACCCGCACCCAGCGCGAGGACCGCGTCGGCCGGCTGGTGGAGCACTCGCTTGCGCTGCTCGACCACGCGATCGAGGAGTCCATCGTCGCGGAGGGCAAGCGGCTGGCGGCGACCGCGGTCCTTTTCTCCGGAGGCAACGACTCGACCGTCCTGGCCCACCTGTTCCGGGAGGTGGCGACGCATGCGGTGCATGCAAAGACCGGGATCGGCATCGAGCAGACCCGCCAGTTCGTCCGCGACGTGTGCGGCGCGTGGGGTCTCCCCTTGGTCGAGAGGCATCCGCCGACAGGGTCGACGTACCGCGATCTCGTGCTCGATCAGAGCTTCCCCGGCCCCGGCCATCACTTCAAGATGTACCAGCGGCTCAAGGAACGGTGTCTTCGGCAGGCTCGCAATGAGCTGGTGCCGAGTCCGCGGACTCACCGGGTCGTGTTTCTGGCCGGCCGTAGGCGCAACGAGTCCGCCAGGAGAGCCAACGTCCCGGCCGTCGAGCGGGACGGGTCCGTGGTGTGGGTTTCGCCGCTGGTTTTCTGGACTGCCCCCGACATGGTCACCTACCGGCTGCTTGCTGGCGACGTCCCACACAACGAGGTATCTGCGCTGATCCACATGTCCGGGGAGTGTCTGTGCGGGTCGTTTGCTCGCGCGGGCGAACTGGAGGAGATCGGCTTCTGGTTCCCCGGAGTGCGCGCCGAGATCGAGGCGCTGGAGGCCGAGGTGCGCGCGACCGGGAAGGTGCCGCCTTGGAAGGCGAGGTGGGGGTGGGGATCGGACAAGGAGACGATCGCGAAGCTCAGGAAGTCAGGATATGCCGTCGAGCGGATCGCCGCGCTCCTGGCCAGGTCGGCTTCCGGGCCGCTGTGTTCGAGTTGCGACGCCGGGGAGCAAACGGAGGTCGCCCGGACACTGTAGGGGTGGAAAGTCGTTAGGCGGCTGTCGGTGGGTCGTTCTATCGTAGGAACTGCACGAGCCAACCTGACTCTGCGGAGACGAAAGGCACAGACGTGACCAGGTATCGCAGCTTCACCGCCGCGATTCGCAGAGATGCGGGTCGTGCGTTGTGTGCTGCCGCGAAATCTGAATCCGTCTTCGGCCTCCAATCAGCCAATAGCCATGCGTGGCTGAAGCCGACGAGCTTGGAGCCGCCCCTGATCTGAGTGTGTTCACGCACCCGAAGAGGGCCGCTCCAGCCGAGGCAAGAGTCTCGAAGGAGCGGCCCTTCGCCATTTCAGGACAACTCAACAGCAGTACCCGAATGGGTGTAGCTCAACTGGTAGAGCACCGGTCTCCAAAACCGGCGGTTGGGGGTTCGAGTCCCTCCACCTATGCGGAATATGGAAGGTCCCACGGGCACCGGACCCGCGACCTGGTCGAGAGGCCAGGAAGTAACGGCACCGGGCTAACGGTCGAATGGCCGTGGGGCGCCTCTCCAGACCCAGACCCCAGCGATGGGGAGTGGGGCGAACAGAAGAGTGGACAGCATCAGGCAGGCGTCGGACCCCAAGTGGGGAGCGGCTACCTGTCGCCGCGGCGACCGCGACGGAGACGTTGCGGGGCCAAGCGCCGCGGCAGATGCGTCGGTTGAGCAATTGGTCGCTCAGCGGGTTGTAGCCCCGTGGCCTTCGGGTGTGCAGGTTCGAGTCCTGCCCGGCGCACACATGGAGGAGCCAGCCGATGGCCGGCGACGGCAGCCGTCTCGAAAACGGAAGACCCGCAAGGGTGTGCGAGTTCGATCCTCGCCTCCTCCGCCGTTGGAAGGTGAAGCCGGAGTGGTCCGGCGCCCGGTTGCTAACTGGGTCGTGGCCGTCGGCCATGGGGTTCGAGACCTCCGCCTTCCGCGATGCTCTGTCGGTCCAGCCGGAGTGGACGCCCGCCTGTCGAGCGGGAGATCACGGGTTCGAGTCCCGTACGGAGCGCCATGCCGCAGTTGCTCTGGTTGGTAGGGGCCGCCCGCCTTTCAAGTGGGATCAGGGACGCGGGTTCGACTCCCGTCTGCGGTACTCCTGCCCTCATGGTCTAGCGGTCAAGGACGCCCGGTTCTCAGCCGGGAGGACGCCGGTTCGAGTCCGGCTGGGGGTGCCGATGCGCTCGTGGCGGAAACTGGCAGACGCCCCGGCTTCAAGTCCCGGTGCCCGCGAGGGTGTGTGGGTTCGACTCCCACCGAGCGCACCACACCCACCTGCCGGAACTGGTAGACGGGCCGCGTTGAGGGCGCGGTGCTCTTCGGGGCGTGAGGGTTCGAATCCCTCGGTGGGTACGCAACAACATGGGGAGGTGGCCCAACGGTAAGGCACCTGCTTTGCAAGCAGACGACTGCGGGTTCGACTCCCGCCCTCTCCACTCATGCCCGCCTGGCGGAAACAGGCAGACGCGCGCGGCTCAGGACCGCGTTCCTTCGGGAGTCCCGGTTCGACTCCGGGGGCGGGCACGCAGCAACAGCAGTCCAACCGGATGTCGCGTAAGGGTTAGCGCGCCTGCTTTGGGAGCAGGGAGACGGGGTTCGAGTCCCTGCATCCGGACTGGCTCGTGGCGCAATCGGTTAGCGCACTCGCCTGATAAGCGAGAGGTTCTCGGTTCAATTCCGAGCGAGCCGACCACCTTGTTGTGGCGGAGAACGGGCTTGGTCGACACAGCGGCCTGTGGCTCAGCGGCAGAGCAACGGTCTCACACACCGTAGTGCGGGGGTTCGAGTCCCTCCAGGCCGACTCATGGGGCTGAAGCGTTGCAGGCGGCGCGGCCGGTTGAAGCCCGGCAGGGCGAGGTTCGATCCCTCGCGGTCCCACTTGATCCCAGGCGCTCTGCTGGTTGGGCTCTCGGATTTTCCCCGCTCGTCTAAGGGCAGGACGGCGATTTTTGGAATCGCTCATCGAGGTTCGACTCCTCGGCGGGGAGCAACGAACCTCTAGGACGCTCGTTGGCTGGGAGTAATCCAGAGGCCGCGGCGGACGAGTCGCTTCCGTATCGCTACGTCAGACACTCCCAACTTGCTGCTGACGGCCGTGAATGACGACCCTTCAACCATTCGCAACAGAGTCGCGTCGTCCGGCCACTTGGCGAACCGCGGTTTTCGTGCCACGGGCTCTTGGGTTGTTTTGGCGCCACCAAAGTTTCTGCCCCGGCGAGCAGAACCGGCATAGGTATCGGTCTGTGAGTGGCAGTTCGGGCAAAGCAGACGGAGATTCTCCAGACGGTTGTCGTTGTGGACTCCGTTCGCGTGGTCGAGTTGCAGCACCAACGGACTGCCATTCCACTCGCCACCCAAGCCGCAGAGGGCACAGACTTCGGGCCATCCCATGCGCCGGAGACGTTCCTTGATGCGGAACCGGTTGTCGTACGGGCTCTCCTTGATGAACACGGCATCGTCCGGGACGCGTTCGTAAACCGCCCCGTACCGCGGCGCCGGAAGGTCGATCCCGAAGTGTTCGCTCGCGCGTTGAAGCGTGCGGTAGTTGCCGCCTGCTGCCCGGAGGCCAAAGGCCACGAGGATGTCCTTCATCGACGCAGCGTTAGCGGCTGCCACGCGCAGTGCGTGCTCATCCCAGAGGGGGCTAGAACCCTTCACTGCCATGCTCTGAGCATACCGTTACTCGAACCTTGCGGCACGGTAGAAGGGTACTGGCTCGCCGGTCTTGGTTGAATCCGGGATACGCAGGTTCGAGTCCTGCCCTGGGAGCTGCGCTCCGCTCGCACAATAGGCTGTGCACCCGACTTTTAACCGGGCGTGAATCTGGGTTCGAGTCCCAGGCGGAGCACTCTGCCTTCGACGCCTACTGGATGGGCACCCGACTTCTAATCGGCCTTGACCGGGTTCGAATCCTGGCGGGGGCACCAGCATGACTCCCGGCCCGGCGGCCGGTCTTTCCTCGGTAGCTCAACTGGCAGAGCACCCGGCTGTTAACCGGACGGTTGTTGGTTCGAGTCCAACTCGGGGAGCGCACGATGCGTGGCGGTCTGTTGGCAGACCAGCCCGGTTCTGACCCGGGCCTCCGTAGGTTCGATTCCTACCCACGCAGCCCAGGCGAACGCAGGTGCAGCAGGGGTCTCATAAGCCTCTCGCGCGTGGTTCGACACCGCGGTTCGCCACGCACCGTTAGCTCAATTGGTAGAGCAGGGGCCTCTTAAGCCCAAGGTTCTCGGTTCGAGCCCGAGACGGTGCACACACGCCCTCGTACCTCAACTGGATAGAGGACCCGGCTACGAACCGGGCCGCTGCAGGTTCAAGTCCTGCCGAGGGCGCTGTGACCGATGAGCAACGGTGGCTCACCAGGTTGTGGCCCTGGGCTCGGAAGGGCGCAGCGGGTTCGACTCCCGTCGGTCACCCCGCCCCTGTTCCACCTGCTGGCCGGTGGGTCCGCCTTGTAAGCGGGACTTCGCAGGTTCGATTCCTGTCAGGGGCTCTATGCGGGCGAGATGTTGTTGGCAGCATGCCGGTCTTCCACACCGGTCGGGCCGGTTCGAATCCGGCCGCCCGTTCCACCTCCGCTGGAGGATCCAGCGCTCGGCCTCCGAGGCCATGCCGTTCTCGTTCGATTCGAGACGGGGCACCATCGCACACCCCAGTAGCCAGTAGCCAAGAAGGGAGGCGACAGCGATGACCGCAACGAACGTGGCGCTGCTGAACGCCTCGTACGAACCGCTCGGCAAGGTGCCGTTCAAGCAGGCGATCAAGATGCTCGCCCGGAAGGTAGCCCTGGTTGAGGAAGCCGACGAAGGGCGTTCGGCTGGCCCGTGGCCGTGGCCTCGGGTGATCCGGCTGTTGCGGTACATCAACCCGAAGTGGCTGCACCGCCCGGCCGGATGGCACCGCGGTGGGGTGTTCATCCGCGACGGCCACCGGTGTGCCTACTGCGGCAGCAAGGCCACCACGATCGACCATCTGCTGCCCCGATCACGCGGGGGCGAGTGGTCGTGGCTGAACTGCGTGGCGGCCTGCGAGACCTGCAACAACCGCAAGGGGAACAGGACTCCGGCCGAGGCGGGAATGCGGCTGATCGGTGAGCCGTATGTGCCGACTCGGGCTCAGTTGGCTGCGCTCGCTTGAGAGAAGGGCCAGTCCGGGCGATTGGACTGGCCCTTCGCCACGTTGCATGGCGCTGTGACCTGGTAGGCGAACGCCGGCTGCAACCCGGCGGTTGGGAGTTCGATTCTCCCCAGCGCTTCTGATCAGGCCGCGGCCGCGTAGAACTCGATCACGCCGAGGTTGGCCAGTGAGGTAAGGAACGAGATCTCGTCGGACGGGTCGACCCAGAGCACGTTGCCGGCGACCGGCGGCCGATTCGTGAAGGGCTCGTAGTCCGTGGCAAGCAGCACCAGCGGCACGTCGTGCGGCCAGTGCGCGGTCTCGATGGGCGTCAATCGGTCGCCGAAGATGGCCGTGAGGTCGGCTTCGGTCATGTCCGCCGGACGGAGCTTGTCTTCGCGGGCCATGTCGGCGCAGATGAGCGCCTGGGTGTCGGTAGCGGTTGCTATAGCGGACTCCCAGCGCGCGATGAGTGCGTCGTCGTTGCCGAGAGAGGCGTAGTCGGGAATCAGTCGTTCGATGATCTCGGCGGCGTTGTCGGCGAACACGGTCTGCCCTGCTTCGGCCAGGCATAGGGGCCAGCGGTCGCGGAGGCCGGGGGTGATGTCGCCGGTGACGATGATGGAACTCATGAGTTGGGTCTCCAGGGTGTCGGTTGGGCCGCGGCGGGGAGCCGAGACGGATGCGCGGGTGCGCCGGACTTGGTTGCGGACAGGCAGTGAAGGCGTTCTGCGCCTGGCATCGCGAGCAGTTCCGCGACGCGCTCGGCGGGTGCGTGGTTGCCCCAGGCCGCGATAGTGATCTCGTCGGCGGCTGCGCCACGCTCCAGGAAGGTTGCCAGCGCCTCGTCATTGTGCGGACCGATGGGGTCGTCAACAGTCCAGAGATCAGCGGGGTTGGTGGCCCGGAGTGCGTAGAGGTTGACGACGGAGATCGCGTCGTAGCCGAGCGTGCGAGCGAAGCCCATGCAGCGGCGGATCGTCTGGTCGTCGGTCGTCGCGTTGGCAGTCGAGGGGTTGAGCATAATCCAGCCCAGGCACGGCAGCTCGGTGCCCCAGACTCGCTTGAGTCTGTAGCGGTACCTGCCGTCGTCGCTGATCCACGCGCCACCGATATTCATTCGCGCTCCTTTCGGGTTGCTGTTCTCTATGCCGCGGACCCGTGGCCGGCGGCGGACTTAGCCTCGGAGCCGCTGCGCACCCGCGGCCAGGTCGATGGCCGCTTGTAGGTTGTCGTCGTTGGCGCGCCGGGCATCCGGCCGGGCCGGTGCCGCTCCGCTCGGGCAGGTGTGGCTGCGTTCGGTCGAGTAGAACCGCCGGCACGTCGGGCAGGACGCGATCGCGGCTCGCCGGTTCCCCTTGACGAGCTTGTTGTACGCGGCGCCGGGGCTGGAGGAGTTGCGAACCTTCATGAACGCCTCTGCCGACACGTGGTGGCCGTAGCTGCGGCCCGAGGTGGTTCGCATCGCCATGATGCCCGTGTCGGTGTCGTAGGCAACAGCCGAGATCCAGGTCGAGGTGACGTACTGCGGTTCGACTCCCCTGCGAGCGCGGTTGCGCTCGATGAGGTTTCCGACCTCTCGCGGTGGGCGGGAGGGGCGGCGCGACTCCAGGCGGGAGGCGACGAGCTCGCTGATGCGGGCTTCCGCGACGCCACCGAACCCGAGTCTCTCGACGGACCATGAGCCGGCCCCGGCCCGGGTTGCTCGAACCCACCCGGTGAGGGCGCGACCGTTCTCGTCGACGGCGGAGATGGGGATGTCGAAGGTGCCGCCGGTCTCGTCGGCGTACCGTTTGATCGCGGCGACCGACGGCATGCGGACGGTGACGCCGTCGTCGGTGTAGGCCATGCGGTGGGCTCCGTCGGCACGCATCTGGGGCGGCGCGCCGGGGGTGTGGTCGGCCGCGAGGGCGTGCTGGTTCCACCACGCGGCTCGCAACTCGGCGGACCGGGGGTCGTCGGCTGCCGCGAAGAAGGCCGGCGGCACGTATCCGCCGTCGAGCAATTGCTGGTGACGCACGGCGTCGCCAAACATGCGGTCGAGAAGGGCAGTCTGACTTGGGCTGGCGGCGATGCTGACGTCGGCCTCTTGGCGGACGTCGGTGGTCCACCTTCCTCCGGTGGAGAGTCCGACTGGCACACGGCTTTGTTCGTTCATGCATGGAAGGTGTGCGGCTACGCGAGCAATGTCTGGACCAAGCTTGTTTGACCTGACAAACTAACAACATGGTTACTAATGTGCGTGATCGCGTTCGGGGCGGGCTCCATTGGGCGGGACGGTTCTCCGCCCAGGAGCGTCCGGAGGTCGAGGTGGACCTGGAGGCCGAGGGGATCCGGCTCGGCTCGGGCCTCGCAGAGCACTCCGACGAGGAGGTCCGGGCCGCATACCTGCTCGGCCTGGAGCGAGGGCGGGCTACGCGGTAGGTCGGGGACTTCTCGGCCGGGGCCACACACCTTCATGGCATGAACACGAACCGAGTACAGGCAGGCGTGCCCTCGGGTGGTCAGTTCGCCGCCGCCGAGCAGTCGGAAGCCGAAGTGGTCCTCGTCGAGCCGATCGACCCCAACGCGGCAGACACCTACTACCTGGCCTACGACAGGAACTCCTCGTCGGGGACACTGAGCGCGCTAGCCGGCAGCGAGAGTCACGCGACAAGGACCGCCGTCGCCGGCAACCCATCTACGCCAGCCGAAGTTCTCCAGCGCCTGGCCGGAGACTCGCACACCTTCGTTCAGGTCGCTGTCGCGAACAACGCCAACACGCCGCCCGCGGTCCTAGGCGAGCTGTCGGCAAGCGGCTCCCGGGAAGTGCGTAAGGAGACCGCGGCGAATCCGAACACGCCTTCAAGCGCGCTGCACTCGCTCAGCCTCGACGAAGACAGCATGGTCCGCGCCCTGGCCGCCAGACACCGAGGACAATCCGCGGCAGACTTGCGTACGCTCTCGCTCGACGACCTTCCGCACGTACGCGAGCAGGTGGCGCTGCACCCGCTCACAGACCGCGCAGACCTAGAGCGGCTGAGTCGCGACCCGAATTCGGGCGTCGCCAGTTCAGCCAGGTTCAACCTGAAGCGGCTGGGCGCCAGCTAGCTCTGCCGCCGGTCCCCATCGCGCGGCATAGAGGTGGGTATGGCGAATCCTCAGAAGAGCAAAGGCGACCGCGGCGAGCGCGAGGCCAAGAAGTGGCTTCTCACCCATGCTCGGCCCCAGGATCTGGCGGCCCGACCCCAGCGTGAACTCGGCGCCGGCCGAACCGACGACAAGGGCGACCTCCGGGTGTTGGTCGACGCCTGCATCCAGGTGAAGAACTTCGATCTCCCCCACCTCGCGAAGGCAGTGCGCGAGGCAGCCGTCAAAGCCGCCCACCAGTCGGTCAACGCAGAGACCCGGTTTCACTGCGGGATGAGCAAGGTCGCTGGAGCGCGCAGCGGCCCTGTCTGGCTGGCGTCATCGCTCAACTGGCCTACCCCGCCCGCGCTGACCGTCGACTTCAAGGCCCCAGCACTGGCACTCGCCTGGACACTCGACGACCGCGGCCCCTACGGCTACCCGGCCCTGCGGCGTGAGCACCGGGTAGCGATCGTCGCTATGGCCGGAACCGATCCCTTCTACGTGGCTCCGTTCGAGGCGTGGCTGCACGCCTACGAGACCGCCATGCGCGGCGGCGTCCTGGCCTCTTGTCGCTCCTGCGGCGCGAGCGCGGCGCACGGCAGCGAGCTTCGCCTGGAGGCCGACGCGATTCGCCGAGGTGAACTCGCCACGGTGCCGCTCGACGACATCATGCTCGATACGGCCGTCTAGGGACGGGCTCCGCCCGTACGTTCGCATAGCCAGCCGGGACGTACCGGTGTTCGACAATCTGCCGAAGCCGGGTACGACGACCTGGCTCACGCCTCCCCTACATCCTGGACCCGCTCGGGCAAGTCGAAATCGTCATACGGCCATGCCCCGACTCTTGGGCGATGCGAAGGCCGCGACAGATTGTGTCGAGTCCCTCTGAGCGCGGAACACCTGGATCCGTTGAAGGCCCAGGTCATCCAGCGGAAGGTCTCGGTCAGCGGGCTGGAATGTACTGGGCGGTGATGGCTTTGGGCCGACAACGGGCTGACCGGCTTGGTTCCCAGGGTGGCGGGTAACTGCTCGTTTCGGTAGCTGTAAACCGAACCCGTCGGCGTCAGGAACGGATCTCTGAGCGAAGCGGTTCAAGCCGAACCCGGCCAGCGCGTTTGATCGGGGTTGTGTGGAAGTCAGTCCTGACTCTCTGCCTGTCGTGTGCTGCCATCGGCGAGTGTCACGGTGTAGGTCCAGGCCCCGCTGACTCCGGGATTGTCGCCTCTGGCCTCGCCCGCCGGCCACCAGGCGGAGAACCGGCCTTCCTGTATCGAGGCTTCGACATCGGGACCGACGGGCGGGTCGACGGTGACACCGACAACGTCGCTGCCGACATAGCCGCTGA
>JBOFLH010000073.1:0-8194 GCA_051657765.1 Nocardioides sp.
ACCAAGCTCGGCCGCCGGCTGGCCAAACTCCCGATCGACCCCCGAATCGGCAGGATGATCATCGAGGCCGAACGGCTCGGCTGCGTCCGTGACGTCGTGGTCATCGCCGCGGCGCTATCGCTGCAGGACCCACGCGAACGACCCGCCGAACAGCGACCGCAAGCCGACCAGTGGCACGCCCGATTTACCGACCGAAAGTCTGACTTCAGCACTTGGCTCAATCTGTGGAGTTACCTCGCTACCCAGCAGCGCGACCTCTCCGGCAGCGCGTTCCGGCGGATGTGCAAGCGCGAATTCCTCAACTACGTGCGGGTGCGAGAGTGGCAGGACTTCGAGTCCCAGCTGCGTCAGGTCGCCAAGGAGATGGGCATCCGGCTCGGGCCGCGGGCCCGCCAGGAGAGGAAGTCCCAGCAACCAACAGGCCCGAACCTGACTCACCCGGACCCCATTCACCCGGACCCCGGCTACTCCGGCGCCCCGCATCCGCACGACGCTGACGCGGTCCATCAAGCGCTGCTCAGTGGCTTACTCAGTCACATCGGTTCTCTGGAGGAGCGCACGACGACTCGGCCGGGCGAGCGCAAGCCGCTGCGCGAGTACGCCGGTGCCCGCGGTACCCGGTTTGCGATCTTTCCCGGCAGCGGGCTGCGCGGCACGAACCCGCAGTTCGTGATGGCCGGCGAGTTGGTCGAAACCTCGCGACTGTGGGCGCGGTGGAACGCGGCGATCGAGCCTGAGTGGGCCGAACAACTGGGCGCCCACCTGGTCAAGCGGAGCTACTCCGAACCGCATTGGTCGGCTAAACGAACCGCCGTCATGGCCTACGAGAGAGTCACCTTGTATGGCGTCACCCTGGTGGCCGACCGACCGGTCAACTTCGCGCGGGTCGACCCCGGGCTTGCCCGCGAGCTCTTCATCCGTCACGCCCTGGTCTACGGCGAGTGGTCGCCCGACGAACGAGGAAGGCACGCGTTCTTCGCCAAGAACCGGCGGCTGCTGGAAGAGGCATCCGAACTGGAGCATCGCGCGCGTCGTCGCGACATCGTGGCAGACGAGCATACGCTTTTCGATTTCTACGACGAGCGGATCGGCGGCGATGTGGTCAGCGGCGCGCACTTCGACACCTGGTGGGCGGGGATTCGGCGCACACACCCCGACTTCTTGACCTTCGATCCTCGGATGCTGACCCGGGAGACCGCGGACGAGGTTCGCGACGACGACTTTCCGGTGCGCTGGTCCTCGGACGCTTCGCTGAACTTCGCGGTCAGCTATCACTTCGAGCCCGGGACGCCCGAGGACGGCGTCACCATCGATGTGCCGGTCGCCACGCTGAATCGAGTACGGGCCGACGAATTCTCCTGGCAAGTGCCGGGCCTGCGCGTAGAACTCGTCACTGCCTTGATCCGCAGTCTCCCGAAGCCATTGCGAGTCAACTTCGTGCCGGCTCCGAACCGGGCGCGGGAATTCTTGGCTGCCGTACCGGCGGGGGAGGAGCCGCTGCTGGACGCCCTGGAGCGGCACCTGCTTTCCAGCACCGGCGTGCACGTGCCGCGTGAGGCCTGGGACTGGGCCAAGGTGCCCGCGCACCTCCGTCCGACCTTCCGGATCGTCGACGACACCGGCCAGGAGGCAGCCCGAGGAAAAGATCTCGACGCGCTCGCCGAGCCACTACGCCCTCAGTTCGCCGCGGCGTTGACCCAGGCCATGAGCGCTGCTGTCGACGCCGCGGCGGGTCAGACAACCACCGGGCAGACCAGGTGGACCTTCGGTGTGCTCCAGGAGTCGTTCAGCACCATCCGTGCCGGCCATCAGGTGGTGGCCTACCCGGCCCTGGTCGACGAAGGCGAGTCCGTCGGCCTGGGCGCGTTCGCGACGTTGGACGAGGCGAACGCCCGGCATCGCGACGCAGTAGGTCGGCTGGCGTTGCTCACGCTGTCGGACCCGACCGCGACGATCCTGTCCGCGCTGTCGAATGCCGAGAAGCTGGCGCTCGCCGGCGCGCCGTACCCGTCGGCCGTCGACCTCCTGCGCGATTGCCGGAAAGTGGCGATCATGGACCTGATCGACGGCCGGCCGGCCGTGCGTACTCCGGCCGCCTACGATGATCTGGCGGTGGCCGCCGAGGATCACCATGGGGCCACTCGCGCGGTGCTGGACGCCGTCTTGCCCCTGTTGTCCGGATGGCGGGACACGCATCGACTGCTGTCCGGTGAGCGCTTGTCCAGTGCGGCCGAATTGGCGCTGCTGCCGGCGCTCGCCGACCTGAGAGCGCACCTGGACCGGTTGGTGTACGACGGTTTCGTCGGCCACGCCTCGCTGGTCGCGTTACGTCGCTACCCACGCTACTTCGCGGCGATCGAGCATCGGCGCCGCCGTCTCGACGAGCAGGTCGGTGCTGACCGATCCTTGATGGACAGGGTGAATGACCTGGAGGCCGTCTATCGAGCTCGACTCGCCGCTCTCGCGGATGGCGTTCCGCTACCGGAACACCTGCGTCGTGTGCGGTGGCTCTTGGAGGAGTTTCGGGTGTCACTTTGGGCCCAGCACATGGGCACCGCTGAATCGGTGAGCGAGCAGCGAATCCGCCGCGTGTTGGGGTGAGTGGGTGGAATCGCCGGTCGCGTGAACGGTGATGTGCGAAACTCGGTCTAACTTATTTCGCTCGAATCGTAGGTGGCTGATGAGGGGGCAACGTGACCGAGCGCCATCACCGACCGAGTACTCCCGGTGCCAGCTTCTTCACGGGCGTACCCGCTGGTGACGACCCCGCGCTGATCAGCGAAGCCGCCGATCGGGCCGCCACCCTGCTCGTCCGCGGCGCCCGCACCAGCACCGATGGCGAAATCGCCGATCGGGTGGTGCGGTTGGCCGAAACCGAGGGGCTGGACGCGCTGGCGCAGTGGTGGGCGGGTGCGCCGGCCGATTCGCTGGCCGGCTGCCTGTGGCGGCTTTACCTCCTACGCGCGTGGGTCTATGCCGACCCGCTGGGCGCCGCTCAGGAGTACGACGCGGGTCGCCGGAGAGCCGAAGTGGCCCGGGTGGTGGCGGGGGTGGCCGAGCCCCCCGGCCCCGACGAGATCCAGGCGATGATCGACGAGGTGCTCGCCGGGATCGCGCAGCGACACTTCGCTGATGTCTTGTTGCGTGCCTCCGCGTTTGCTCGGGTGGTTGCCGCCGGACGAACCGAACGCCGTTCGGCCAACGCCGATGACGCGGCTCGGATGTTGACGATGGCCGAGCAACTCGGCGCCGCGGCACTGCTCGAGCTCGCCGGCACGTTGGCCTGACGACGCGCTCGCGCGCTCGGATGCTGTCTGCGCTGGTACCTGTGGTTCCCGTGGTTCCGGATTGTGCGCCCAGACCCTTGAATCGAAGCTGGCCAAGCGCACTACAATGTCCGTCGTGTGCCGGGCCGCGGCAGCCCCGGGTCCCAACATAAGCCGCTACGAGCGGCCACGCGCCGTGAGGCGCTCCCGGTCCGGCACACAACAGGTCAGGCAGAATGCTGGGCATGTCATCGGATTCGACCGCGCAGCAGCCGCCACCCAATCAGCCCCCAGTTGATCAGAATGGTTCAGATCAGCTCGGTCCGGATCGATACGGTTATGCGCCGGCGCCCGATGGGGAGCCTGATCCGGGTGAGATCGTTTGGGCGTGGGTGCCCTTTGAGGACGACCCGGCTCAGGGCAAGGATCGCCCGGTGCTGGTGATACGTCGGCTTCCGGCGGGCAACGACCGTTCCGACAACTACGGGGCCGACAACCTCGGGGCCGACGGCGACTGGCTCGGCTTACCCTTGACCAGCAAGGACCACGATCGAGATGCGGCGGATGAAGCTCGGTGGGGTCGTCATTGGATGGACATCGGGTCGGGCCCTTGGGATCCCAGGGGGCGACCCAGCGAGGTGCGACTCGATCACGCGGTGGTGTTGCATCGTGACGCGATTCGTCGGGAGGGTGCGGCGCTGGATCCGGCGATCTTCGCCGCGGTACTCGGCGCGGCACAGGCCCTCCGATAGCCATCCCCACCGTCAGCTGGTGGTGACCCGCGGGGTGACCGTGCTCGCGAGGTGATGGGGCTCTCGTTCGCGGTTGCGCGACCATCACAGCGGGATACTTCGACTCTAGTGTCCACCAGGTGATTGACCCACAGTTCGCTGGCACACCACACTATGACGCTAGTCGTTTAGCACAGACTGACCACGAACGGGGTGGTCCGGTGGATCACTTCGTTGGCTCCCTGGTGAGCGGCAACTGGTCGGGGTTGGTAGTAGGTCAGCCGGGTCCGCTGCGGACTCTTGGCATACGACAACTAGGGTGGTCGCTCGGAGAAGTGGCAGGACCGGATGGGGGACACGTGAACGGCGGGCGGCAGACGCACGATTGGCGGCGCCAGGCTGGCAGATCGATTGTGCGGCGGGCGGTAGCGATCGTCGCGGTTACCGGACTCGTGGCGCTCGGCGGTTGCACCGGCGACCCGGTCTCCACTGCCGAACCCGGGACCGCGGCGCCGTCGCCATCGGCCAGTCCGGTGGTGGTGACTCTCGGCGTCTACGGGCCGGCCGCCGAGCTGGTGTCCTGGCGTCAGATTGCCGAAGCCCATAACGCTACTTCGCCGACCAGTCGGATCAAGGTCGTTACCTGGCCTGATCGTGAAACCGCGCTCGAGTCGATCCGCTCCGAGTCCGTACCCGATGTGTTTCTCAGCTCACATCGCGACCTGGACGAACTCGTCGCCACCCAACGAATCCAGCCGGTCGGCGAGCTGCTCGACGAGCGCGAGGTCGACTTCGGTGACGGATATGAGCGCACCGCGCTGCGCGCCTTCGGTCGCGACAACGCCCTCCAATGTATGCCGTACGGGGTTTGGCCGCAGGTGCTCTTCTACAACACCGAACTCGTCGACTTCGACACGATGCGAGCGCGCGGCCTGGACACTCCGGAACTGCGCGAGGATCAGCCACGCACCTGGACCTTCGAGCAGTTCACCGCCGCCGCCGAGTTCGCGGCTGGTCGGGCTCGCAAGACCCGCGGCTTCTATCTCAACCCGCGCCTGGCGGGCCTGGCCCCACTGTTGTACTCCGCGGGCGCGCCGATCTTCGACGATGAACGACCGCCGACCTCGACACGACTATCGGCAACCGATGCCGTGAGCGGCCTGGAGACGATTCTCCCGGTGCTACGCAAGACCCAGCTGACGCTGTCGGCCAAGCAGCTGGCGTTGGCTGACCCCGTTGAGTGGTTCACGCGGGGCAAGCTCGCCATGATCGCCGGCGACCGCTCCTTGGTGCCGCTCGTGCGGGAGGCCTCCGGATTGTCTTGGGATGTCATGCCGTTCCCGGTGGTCGACGAGCCGGCCACCATCGGGGAGGCCACCGGTTTGTGCCTGTCCGCCGACGCTGAACCGGGGCCGGCGGCAGACGTCATCGTGCGTGCCATCGCTGCCGACTCGGTATCGAAGGTCGCTGCGGCGGGGTATCTCCAGCCGACGAATCTTGAGGTCGCCGAGTCGGCCGAGTTCCTTACGCAAAGCGGCAGCCCGGCCCACCCCCGGGTCTTTAACGACAGCGTTCAGTCCATGCAGTTGACGCCGTCGCTTTATCTGACGCCCGAGCTTGAGACTGCGGTCGCGCCCGGCATTGCGGACCTGCTCAATGCGGTTTTGCCCGATGTTGCTGCGGTGACTCAGGAGATCGATGCGGTGTCTCAGACGGTGTTGGTGCCCTCCGACGCCGAGTCGGGGTCCGCCTCGCCAACGTCATCATGACCCGAGGGCTCCGGCTCGGCGTCGTTCGACGGATCCGCATCACCGGCCACGATGGCCTCGGCAAGGGCGGACACCGCCAGATCGATTTGCCAGTCCCGTGCGCCTAGCTCGCTGAGTTGGGTGCTGAGTTCGGTGATCAGTGTCGGCCACTGCCTGGTCGGCGGTGGAGACCACAGCACGCGCCGCAGGTGGTCGGGCGTTATCAGATTCTCGACCGGTAGCTGATGTTCTGCGGCGAGCTGGGTGATCGACTCGCGAGCGATTGCCAACCGGCGCGCCGCAGCCGGGTCCTTGTCGGTCCAGGCGCGAGGTTGGGGTGGGCCGTCTGAAGCGGGCGATCTAGTGGGCAAGTCCGCCTCGGGTGCCGCCGCTGCCTCGCGCAACGCGGCCAGCCACTGGTTGGCGTATCGTTCGGCGCCGCGGCCGTGAAAACCGCGCACGGAGAGCAGCTCGCTGCGGCTGCTCGGGGCGGCCTGGGCAGCAACCACGATCGCCGTGTCGGGCAGGATCCGAGTCGGCGTGACATCACGCTCCTGAGCGAGTCGGTCTCGTTCGTGCCACAGCGCGCGCACCGCCGCGAGGCCACGGACGCCGCGCACTTTGTGAATTCCGGTGGTTCGCCGCCAGGCATCGGGCCGGGCGGCCGGCTGGAACGTCAACAACGATTCGAACTCCTGTTGGGCCCAGGTCCACTTCCCGGCGTCCACCAGTTGTTGGTGCAACACGTCGCGGAGCTCAACTAACACTTCGACGTCCAGCGCGGCATAGGTTAACCACGGCGCGGGTAGTGGGCGGGTTGACCAATCCACCGCCGAGTGTTCTTTCCGCATCCGTTGTCCGAGGATGGTCTCGGTCAAGGTGGCCAGGCCCACTCGCGGGTAGCCGAGTAGCCGGCCGGCGAGCTCGGTGTCGAACAGTTTCCGCGGACGCAGGCCGACTTCGGTCAGACAGGGCAGATCCTGAGTTGCCGCATGCAGAATCCACTCGGTATCGGCCAGCGCCTCATCGAGCGGCGCGAGGGTGGACAAGCCGATGGGATCTATCAAGAACGATCCAGCACCAGCGCGCCGAAGCTGGATCAGGTAGGCCCGGGATGAATAGCGGTAGCCGCTGGCCCGTTCGGCATCGATGGCGGTTGGCCCGGCGCCATCGGCCAATGCGGCGCATGCGGTGGCTAGCTCGGCCTCGGTCGCGATGACCGGAGGTAGGCCATCACGCAATGTCAGCAACGGCGCCACGGTGCTCTCGGGGTCCGGCGCCGGGTCAGTCGTTTCGGTTGTGTCTTCGCTCATGGCTGGTGTCAGCGTCCGCGCTGTCCTCGTCTACCGGGCATCGGGGTGACGCCATCGGGAACCGGCTCGAGCCCGGCGGCGGTACACATCAGCTCACCCCCCGCTGCGACGTGGGCGATCGCGTTCAAGCCGCCGTCGGCATCGGTCAACGGCGTCCACGAGGCGCGGATCTCGACCTGAGCGGTGCGACCCTCCTCCGCCATCGTGCCGAAACTCGTCGTAGCGACCACGGTGACTGTTCCGGATGGTGCGCGATAGTCGGCGCCGTGTGCGGCCAATGCCTCGGTCAGCCAGCTCCACCCGACATCGGCGAGCATCTCTTCCGAAACCGCCTCGGCGTCGACGTCGGCGCGAACGTAGGCGACACAGCGGAACGTGCCGTCCCAGGCATCGTTGCCGGCCGGGTCGTGCAACAAGATGATCCGGCCGGTGCCGAGCTCGACTGCGCCGGAGTGGCCGTCGTCCACGGTCACATCCGCCGAGAGAGCCGCCGCGAATGGGGCGATCCGCTGCGGTGCCGGCATTTCTTCGCAGAACAGCTCAGGTCGGAGCCTCGCCGTACGCATGCCGTGCACCGCGCGCTGAAACGCCGGTGGTGGTGCGCCTCCGGAGCCACTGGCCGAACCGCCACCGGAACCACGACCGACCCTTTTGCTCGATGTGGTGGACGAAGTCGGCGCCGAGGCGGCCGGCGGCGCCGCCGGACCCTTTGCGGTTCGCCGAGGAGAGCGGGGCTTGCCAGCGTGCGTGCCTCGTGCGACACCCTGACGGACGACCATGGGCTCCACAGTAGGTCTGCCGTCACGAACAAGATGTGCCAACACGCCGCCCAACCTGCGAGGATCGTTGGGTGAACGAGTCATCAACGGTCCAGGCATCCGCGGCCGCCCAGGCATCCGCGGTCGACCAGGAGCCCGCGGCGACATTGCGTGACAGCCCGCTCTTGCGAGCTGCTCGGGGTGAGCGCCCACCACATACCCCGGTGTGGTTCATGAGGCAGGCCGGTCGCTCGCTGCCGGAGTATCTCCGGGCCCGGCGGAATGTGGGCATGCTCGAGTCGTGTATGGCGCCCGAGCTGGTGGTGGAGATCACTCTGCAACCGGTCCGTCGTTACGGTGTAGATGCGGCCATCTTGT
>JBOFLH010000074.1:0-9063 GCA_051657765.1 Nocardioides sp.
CTAGGTGATCGAGTGCTGTCGCTTGCGGACGCCGTGACCCTGCTTGCAGGTTTCGAGCCAACGGAACTCACACCGCCACCTCGAGTCAGCACTGTACCTTGCTACACACTAAACCCAGAAGACAACATCTTCGCCGGGCTTCGATCCGATTATCCCGAGTTCGACAGATGGTTCGCGAAAGTTCGCCAACAGAGCGATACCCGCCAGTGTTTCGTCGTTGAGGAAGACGGTGTCTATGCTGCCCTAGCACTTCTGAAGTTCGAACGCGATTGTGAGTATGCGATCGAAAAGCCAGTAGTCAAGATCAGCACTTTCAAGGTTTCTGAGGATCACTCAGGGGTCAAGTATGGAGAGCTACTCCTCAAAGCCATCCTGCAAAGTCTTACCGCTACAGAGACCGCGAGTTTGTATGTGGAGGTGCTCCCTTCCCATCCTGAAGTTCTCGATTTCCTAGCGGAGTTCGGCTTCGTGGACCAAGGTGATCGGAGCAGTCTGGGGGAACACGTCGTCACAAAGTTCCTTCGGCCAAGCGAGAATGGCGGACAGCATACTGACCTTGAACATCACGTCCTGTTCGGACCTCCCGCACTTCTGTGCCGCCAACGCATTTTTGCGGTGCCAATCGAGCCTCGTTGGCACGATCAGCTTTTTCCAGAAAAAGCCTCACGTCACCAATCGGCGCAACTTGCGCTTTTTGGAGCAAGCGAGGGAGAAACGCATCCGTGGGGAAATGCCATTCGCAAAGCCTACCTCTGCAATGCTGCAAGCAACGAAGTGGAAGCCGGCGACGTGTTGCTCTTCTATCGTTCGGGTGATCAGCTCTTCAGCGCTGTTGGCATAGTCGAGGACATCCTTCGATCCGACGACGCCACCGAGGTCATGCAGTTCGTCGGGCGCCGCACGGTCTACACTGCGTCCGAAATCACCGACATGGCACGGCGCGCCCGCGGGGTCCTCGCCCTCCGGTTCCGGCAGGATCGGTTCTTGGAACCGCCCATCACCTTGAATGACGTGAAAATGGCAGGAGCGCTTAGATCGTGGCCACAGTCCATCACGCGCCTTCGTCAACAGGGCATGGCCTGGATACGGGACATGCTCATCGGATTGCCCTGATGGCGATCCAGCCTACGTACGCGCAGGCGATCCTCGAAGGGTCGAAGCTAGTCGAGTTCCGAAAGCGCCGGCTCGCCGCCGACGTAGACACGGTCTTGATCTACGAGAGCGCCCCAACGAAGCGCATAGTTGGGCACTTCACTATCGAGCGAACTGAACTCGCAACACCCCGAGGGTTGTGGAAGTCCTTTGGGTCCGTTGGATCCATCGCTCAAGTCGACTACCTTGCCTACTACGGTGACAGCGAGCGAGCGGTCGGCCTTGTCATCAGCAAAGTAGAGCGATACCAGAATCCAATCGCCCTGGCCGAGTTGAGCGACCGTCCGGCCGTCCCACAGAGCTTTTCTTACCTTCCGGCTTCCGCGCTAGCAGAGGTGCAGTCTCTCCAGGTCGTTGATTCTGCGTGGATCGGTCGGGTCCTTGGCATTCTGACCGCCCCGCTAAAGTGGGTTGCCGAAGCGGAGGATACGAAAGGTTCGGCAGTCTCGGGTACTGACTGACCGCCCCGACTCAGAGACCAATAGCTATGAACGTTGATGCATCACCGCTTAGATCGGGCCGGGCCACACCCTCATGCGCACGTTCACCATGGGTCCGTACGCAGCGTTGGCTCTCGTATCGGGCGGATTCTCATGGGACAAGTTCACGTATTGTGTTAACAGCCGTTTCGGCGCCCGTCGCAAGGAGAGCAGGTCGCCGCTTGGCGGTCTTGGCGTAGCCGATGCTTAGGACGCCGGCCGCGAGTCCGGCTTCAATGTCGCTGGGCGAATCGCCGATGAGTGTCGCTGTCTCGGGCTGCGCGTCGAGGGCGGCGAGGGCGGCGGTGACGGCGGCGGGGTGGGGTTTCATGAGGTCGGGGCGGCCGAGTGTGCGACCGACGACTGCCGCCACGAGGTTGTTCCACTGGTGGCGGTCGAGGAAGGCGTCGACGCAGGTGCGGTCGTTGTTGCTGACGATC
Source organism: Nocardioides sp. (assembly GCA_051657765.1). Classification (GTDB taxonomy): domain Bacteria; phylum Actinomycetota; class Actinomycetes; order Propionibacteriales; family Nocardioidaceae; genus Nocardioides. The sequence continues at coordinate 2,072 of JBOFLH010000074.1, forward strand.
GCGACGGGCTGTCCACGCCTAGCGCAGGTGGTGAGGAGTTCATGGGCGCCGTCGGTGGGAGTGGCGGCTCGGGCGGCGGTGACTTCGGCGTCGATGCAGGCGTGTTCGACGGCGGGGAGGGCGTCGGGGTGGTGCTCACCGGTGTAGCGGAGGATGGCGAGGTGGTCGGTGGTGGTCTCAATGTCCGCCGGGAAGTGACCGACCGCGGTGCGTAGCGCGGTGCGTGCGGTCTCGGCAGCCTCGGCGTTGACCGGCGGTGGCATGAGGGGGGTGATGGGTCCGTCGAAGTCGAGGAGGACGACGGCCGCCTGGGCGACGAGTTCGGCGGCGTTCATGGCTGGTGGGGTGTGGCGATGGTGGTCCAGACGCTGTCGAACCACTGTCGGGTCTGGTTGACGAAGAGTGAGCCCATGGACTCGGGGTCTCCGTCGTCGGTGTGCTGGAACATGGTGGCGTCCTTGCCCATCGGGTCGTAGATGGCCTGCCGCTTCCCGTCAATGCGTACCTCGTGTTTGACCACGGGGTAGTAGCCAAAGAACGCATCGACCTCGTTGACGATGTAGAGCTTGAACAGCGGCGCCGAGCCGTGCACCCGCACTTCGGCGGTGGCCTGCGGGACGAGTTCGAGGTCGGCCAGCTCCTCGACCGTCGCCGTGACCGCTCCGGCGTGCCGGGCGCTGATCTCAGCCATCCGGTCCCGCACGGGCTGGCTCGACGCCGGGTCACCGCTGGCCTTGACCGGGATCGCCAGGGGCCGGGCCATATCGGAGAGCAGCATCCGCACGTGGACCGACTGCGGGGACAGCCGGCCCTCGCGGATCAGGTCGAGCGGCCCGGCGAGGATGCCGTGCAGGGTCTCGGCGGTGTAGCCGGAGAAGTCGATGCGGACGTGCTCGGCCGCGAACGCTCGCTCGATGTGCGGGCGCAACCCGACCGGCCGGGCGGTGCGCTCCCGCACGAACACCCCACTCCCCTGCCGGGAGAACGTCAGCCCCTCATCCTTCAAGATCCGCAGCGCCTGCTGGATCGTCATCCGCGCCACGCCGTAGCGCCTGGCGAGGTCGGCCTGCGAGGGCAGCTGGTCGCCGGGCTCGAACTTGCGCGTGAGGATCGCCGCACGTAGCGCTGCCGCCACCTGCTGGTACGGCGGGCGCGGGTCTTCCGGGTCGAGATTCACGATCCTCAGCCTAGAGCCTGACTAGGCAACCTGGTCCAATCTGGCGTTTCCACTTGACATGGCTAGCCATGCTAGGCATCCTCATCTCACTGGACATGGCTAGGCACGCTAGTCGTGTGGACGAAGGAGAGCAGTGATGGCGGTTCAGCGCAGGTTGAAGCTCGCTCACGGGGATGTGTTCCCGTCGGGTGCGTACATGTTGAGCGGTGTGGAGCAGGTGCTCGACTACGACAAGTCGAGCAAGGACGCCAAGGTGCAGGCGGTGGACCTGAACCGGGCTGGTGAGGGCACCGGGCTGCCGTTGTGGCAGGTGCAGGTCGTGGACGCCGACCCCGAGGCGGGGAAGCGGGAGCGGACGGTGACGGTGAAGATCGCGGCGACGCACCAGCCGGTGCCGCCGAAGAACGAGACCGGGCTGCCGTTCACCCTGGTGGAGTTCACCGGGTTGACCGCGATGCCGTACGTGGAGGAGAACCCGAACGGGCGGGACCGGTTGGCGTGGTCGTTCCGCGCCGACGGCATGGTCGCCCCCGGTGCGTCCGCCTCGTCGACCTCGGCGGGTCGCGCCTCGAAGCCGGAGGCGGCGTGATGCGGGCCTCGGTGTGGGACCTGGTGTGGGTGGCCGGGGTACTCGACCACTGCCCGCAGGTCCCCGCGCTCAGTGTGGCGGTGCGTACCGGTGGGCTGATCCGGAACGACGGCCGATCGGTGGAAGTCGTCGAGCTGGACGTGCACGCCCGCTCACTCGCCGCCGGGCGGCAGTTGGCGCACTTCCTGGGTCTGGTCGAGGACGAGACCGCGTACCGGGTCACCGAGTGCCGCGATGGTGTCTCGCTTGCGTGGCGGACCTGGACCGGTTGGGTCCCAGACGCCTCCCGAGATGTCCCGGTGCGGGTCGAGGTCGTCGCCTCCGACGCCATCGACGACCAGGCGGTGGCGTGATGAGCACCCGGGTGGACTTGGACCGGGTAGCCCGCGCGCTCAACGTCCGCAGCGACGCGGGCATCGTCGAAGAGGTCGCGGCGATCTGCGCCCGGCTGGACGACACCCGGACGGCGCTGGCCGAGCTGCGGGTCGATGTCACCGACGTGTCCGAGCCGGCGGTCGAGGCGCTGGTCGTCGCGCTGGATCGCGTCATCGACGCCGGGGCCCTGCTCGGCGCTGTGGTGGACGCGGCCGAGGCGCACGTGCGGGGTGAGTCCTGATGAGCACCACCAACTCGCACCCGACCTCCTCCTCGACCGGCGTCCTTGCGGCCAAGGCCGGCTACATCATCGCCCGCCGCATCACCCGCGAGCTTGTCGAGATGGCCCGGGAAGCGTGGTGGGTGACCCGCTGCCTCCCCCGCCTGGTCACCCTCGCCGTGGTCCTGGTCGCCGTCCTGTTCCTGGCCGGTCACGAAGCCATGGCGGTCGCCCCGGCGGTCGGGCTGGGCGGGTTGGTGTCCTGGCCCCGGTGGGGACACTCGTCGTGGCTGGGCGTGACTGACCGGCACCGTGCCCGGCGTCACCGCCGCCGCTGGACCCGCATCGCCTGCACGGTCGGGCTCGCCACGCACCGCCCCCACGACCTCGACCGCTCCACCGCGCGACCGGCACGGGTGCCTCGGTTGCTGCGCGGCTCCCGCACCCGGGACGGGGTGTCGACGCTGCGGCTGCGGTACGCCCCCGGCCAGACCCTCGACGACATCGAACGCGCCGCACCAGCGCTGTCGACCACGTTGGCCGCGCACACGGTCCGGGTCGTCCCGGACGGACCCACTCGAGCCCTGGTGACCCTCGCCCATCGGGACGTGCTGGACACCCCGAGCCACACCCCGGACCCCGCCACGACCGCAGGGACGGTCCTGGGGCATCCGTGCGCAGGGGTGGAAGTCGGGCGGGTGATGTCCGGGTCGCCGTGGCGGGTCGACGCCAGGGTGCACACCCTCGTTGCCGGCGCGACCGGCTCGGGCAAGGGCTCGGTGATGTGGTCCCTCATCGCCAGCCTCGCACCAGCAGTCCGAGCCGGCACGGTGCGCCTGGTCGGCGTCGACCTCAAAGCCGGCATGGAGCTGTCGCACGCATCCCGGCTGTTCTCCACCCTGGCGAAAGACCCCGCCGTCGCGGTCGCCGCCCTGGAACGCGAAGTCACCTCGATGCAGGCCCGCGCCGAACTCATGGCCGGCGCCGACCGCGAGCACACCCCCACCACCGCGTCACCGCACGTCGTCGTCGTCATCGACGAACTCGCCGCGCTCACCTCCTACCTCACCGATCGTGACCTGCTCCGCCGCGCCGACACCGCACTACGGATGCTGCTCAGCCAGGGCCGCGCGGTCGGGTGGTCGGTGTGGGCCTGGGTCCAAGATCCCCGCATCTCCGCAGTCCCGATGCGAGACATGTTCCCCGCCGCGCTCGGGCTCCGGCTGCGCTCCTCTGCTGAGGTCGACATGGTGTTCGCCGCCGAGAAGGCATACCGCCTCGCGCCGTGCCACCACATCCCCAAAACCGCACCCGGCACCGGGTACGCGGTCACCGAGGACGGCCACCTCGACAAGGTGCGGGCGCACTACGCCACCGACGACCTCATCCACCACCTCGACGCCCGCTACGCCACACCGCACCGACTCCCCGCACCCGACCCCACTCCACCATCCTCCTCGACCCCGAGCACCAGTTCGGCCGCAAGCACAACGGCCTCCGAGGTCGACGACCTGGCCCGGTACCGCGCCGCCTACCGCACCGCCGCCAAGAACGCTCCGACCACGAACGAGCCACCGGCAGAGGCCACCCCGACCGGCGACACCCCATCCACCGCCGGCCCGGCCCGCATCCCGCGGAAACCGCGGGCCCCACGCGCCCGCCGCGCCAGTCGCAGGGAGACCGGCGCGGCGGGTCACCCCGGCAGCACCACCGGCGGGGATGCCGCGTGAACACCGACCAGCCCGGCCCCGACCACCCCAGCGTGGGCGGCTCCGGACACGACCGGCCCGACAGTGCCGGCTCTCGGTCACGTGATCGGGGAGCGTTGCCGGCGATCTGGCCCGAGCACCACCGCCCCGACGGGACTCGCTGCCCCTGGTCGAACACCACGCACCGGACGATCGGCGTGCCCTGCCCCGCCGGCTGCGGCGTCGCCAGTTTGCGCCGCGCCAGTACAGCCGGTCGCGCCGACGACCCCGGTACCGGGCAGGGGCAGCCATGACCACCGGACCCGCCCGGAAGTCGTCGCGGCCGGCCACTCCACGGCGACGGGACCGCCTCGACCAGGTGTGGGCCATCCCCGGCGGGGCCTCGGCCTGGGTGCGCACCGCGTGGCAGACCCAAGCCACATGCGCCACCCGCCCGGACCTGCCGTGGATCGCCGACCCGAAGCACCTGACCGCGTGGGACGTCGAGGCGATGACCGAGACCTGTGCGGCCTGCCCAGTGCTCGACGAGTGCGCCCGGTACGTCACCACGGCTAAGGTCCGTGCCGGGTGGTGGGCCGGCACTCACCGCGACCCCGCATGGACACCGCCACCGCGGCCAGAGTGGGTGCCGGTGTCGACTGGCTCGAACCGCCGCAGCCGTGGAGCGGACGCGGGCGAGGTAGGGAAGCGGATCGAGCAAGGCATCCTCCCCCTCGACGGAGCTACCTCCGGGGCGGCATGACCATGGCCACCGAGGTCGCGTCGTCGGCCGGCTCGGGAACGTTTCCCGGATTCGGGGAGGACGCCCCGCTCGACCTGGCCGGCGCCGACGCCCGCGCCCTGGCGTCCCGGTTCACCGACCACAGCATGGGCGCGTTCGCGGACACCCTTGCCGCGGTGCACAACTGCACCCGACCCGTTCGCCTGCACGGCTCTTCCGTCACCCTCGACGCCGCCACGGGCGAGGTGCTGTCGAGCTACGACTCCGCCTCGGCCCCGCTCGGGGCGCTCTACCGGCCCTGCGGCAACCGGAGAGCGCACATCTGCCCGGCCTGCTCACGCACCTACGCCCGGGACACCTTCGCCCTCATCCGCGCTGGCGTGTGTGGCGGAAAGACCGTGCCCGAGCAGGTCGCCGACAACCCGCTGCTGTTCGCCACCTTCACCGCACCGTCGTTCGGACCGGTGCACGGCCACCGGAAGGGACGCCTCTGCCGGCCCCGTCGCCGGGATGACCGGACCCGCTGCCCGCACGGCCGGCCGCTGTGGTGCAACCAAACTCACGAGTCGGGCGACGACCACGCCGGGGCGCCGCTGTGCCCGCAATGCCACGACACCGCCTCCGCCGTGATCTGGCAGTGGCACGCGCCCGAGCTGTGGCGCCGCACCACCATCGCCCTCCGACGCGCCATCGCCACCCGGCTCGGCGTCCATGAGCGAGACCTGAACAGCCGCGCCTCCATCCAGTACGCCAAGGTCGCCGAATACCAAGACCGCGGCTTGGTCCACTTCCACGCCCTCATCCGCCTCGACGGCCCCGCCACCGGCGGCACCGGGTCACCCACCCCGGACGGCCTCGACGCCGCCGACCTCGCGCAACTCGTCCGCGACACCACACCGACAGTCACCGTGACCGCCGAACCCGTCGACGACCACGACGCACCCCGCGTACTCGCCTGGGGCGCCCAGCTCGACGTCCGAGTCGTCAGCACTGGCTCGCGCACCGACCACCCCGACGCACCGCTCACCCCCGAACAGGTCGCCGGCTACCTCGCCAAGTACGCCACCAAGGACGCCTCCGGCCTGCACGGCGAACGCCAGCACCGACCCCACATCGGCGCCCTCCGACACGCCTGCGCCGACCTCGCCCACCGCGCCGCCGAGCACCACCCGACCGGGCACGACTACCGGCGGATGACCAAGTGGGTGCACATGCTCGGCTTCCGCGGCCACTTCGGCAGCAAGTCCCGCCGCTATGCCATCACCCTCGGCGCCCTCCGCCGAGCCCGCACCCGCTGGCAGGCCCTCGCCGCCGAATCACGACGCACCGGGCAACCCATCGACACCCGCGACCTCGAGCGACGCCTCCTCACCGACGACGACCACGACGCCACCGTCGTCATCGGCTCCTGGACCTACGCCGGCACCGGCTGGCGCGACCCCGCCGAGGAAGCCCTCGCCCTCGCCGCCGCCAGCCGCGCCCGCGAGTACGCCCAATGGCGCGCCGAGACCCGAACCAACCAAACCCGTTGAGCCAGAGAAGGACACGTGATGGACGACAGACTGCTGTACCGCGTGCCGGAGGTCGCTCGCTACTTGAGCGTCAGCCGGTCGAAGGTCTACCTGCTGATCCAGTCCGGGGCGCTGCCCTCGGTGCGGCTCGACGGCTCCCGCCGGGTGCGCGGCGAGGACGTGCGCGCCTTCGTCGACAGCCTCCTGCCCCGGGCCTCCTGATGGCCCAGCTGCGCGACGGGGTGATGCGTCGCGGCCGCACCTGGTCGTACGTCATCCGGGTGACCAACCCCCAGACGGGCCTCAGCACCCCGAAGTGGGTCGGCGGGTTCGCCACCGAGAAGGAAGCCAAGGCCGCGCGGGACAAGGCCCGGGTGGCCGCTCGTCGAGGCGAGTACGTGAGCCGGAGCAGGGTCACCGTCGCCGGTTACCTCCGCGAGTGGCTGGCAACTCACCAGGTGGAGGTGAAGCCCAAGACGCACGAGGACTACCGGCGGTTGCTGGAGTCCTACGTCATCCCACACCTCGGCCGGATGACGCTGCAGAGCCTTCGCCCGGCGACGCTGAGCACGCTCTACGCGACCCTGATCCGCTCCGGTGGCAAGGACGGCCGGCCGCTGTCGGCTCGCACGGTCGGCTACGTGCACGCGGTGCTGCGGAAGGCGCTCAACGACGCCGTGGTGACCGACC
>JBOFLH010000075.1:0-7259 GCA_051657765.1 Nocardioides sp.
CCACACGACTCGCAGGATCCTGGAGGTCTTTGCCGACGAGGTCGGCAGTGACACAGTCGCTCTCGGTCTACACACCACTGATCTGCTTGCTGGATTGATAAATAGCTGGACAAGTGGCTATGACATCGGTTCTGTTCCAGAACGGCAGATTGGTGGCTACCGTTATGTCCTGCCATTGACCTTCGTGGCAAAGCGAGAATTGCATCTCTACTATGCCGATCAGCTCGGACATCTGCCCGAGCAGACCATGCCGAACCAGTGGGAGTTTAATCCCACCGACCGAAACTTTTACTATTACCTTGCGGACCACTTGCAATGGTTGTGGCCTGGGCTCCAGCACTGGGCCTTCACGGCGCGCAATGTTCAGACCGACCGGACAGTCAGGTTCGAAACCTGCGAGAACTGCGGAGGCGCAGCTCGTGCGCAGCCAAGTTCGCCGGTTTGGTCTGGACTATGCGATGTCTGTATATTGTTTGACAAGCATGGTTGGCTACGTATGTCTTGACTACCGCCATATAGGCCAATCAGGGGGGACCATGATGAAAGATCTAGAGTCGTCGGAGAATGCTCCATGCTGCTCGCCGCCGATATCTCCCACGGAAGAACCGTGCGTGCTGGAGTCCGGCCCGATCGTGGACGGACACCAAACCTACCCAGTTAACGACCACGAAGTGCTCTTCAGCAACGAAGAACTAATCCAGCCATTACAGCCCTATCCGGGCGCTGTCCTGCCGAAGATCGCTGGACGGGCGACGTATCCGCTCCCTGATAAGGTTGGTGGCTACGGCACCTGGTCAGAGTTCAAGAAGGCCCCGAAATTCATGGCCCAATGGGTCCACTGGAGGAGTCGCGCCGACCTCATCCTTGCTGGCCGCTATCACGACGTGCGGCCCGCCCACTACGAGGGCATCTTTACTTTGGTGTGCAACTTCATGTGTCCTCACTGCAGTCGGCGAGTTACTCGCACTAAGTGGGTCGAGGGCGGTACCTGGGACCACAACACAACTATTGAGAAAAAGAATACGATGCACCCGGACGGTCTACGGAGAGTGATCGACCAATTGGCCGCTAATCGGATCGATGATCAGATGGGGATCATCTGGGGAGGGGGGGATCCGACCGCTAATCCGTACACCTACACGGCAATGGCGTACGCACGGGACAGTGGTATCACGTCGAGTTTTCTCACCAACGGCGTGCATCTGGAGGTCGATGACTGTCTGGAAACCGAGCCCATCCTCATTCGGATCAGCCTCAACTGCGGTACTGAAGACGCATACCGAAAGTTCCACGGCTATCCGCGTGGACGCGACGACTTCGATCGCGTGCGGAAGAACATGCGCGATCTGGCGCGCCGGAAATTGGAGCTCGGAGCTAGGACTCTGGTGGGCATTTCGCTGATCGTCGATGAGCGAAACATGGGCGACATCGTGAAGGCAGCTGAAGAAGTCCGGGCCGTTGTTGACGACGCTGGACCTGGCATCGACTACGTCATTGTGCGACCAGTTATGAATTACAAACACTTCGATCGCAACTGGGCACGCCTCAATGACGACACTAAGCAACGTGGTATGCACCTCGTGAAAGAAGGCGGTGAAGCCTGGCAGATCTTCCACGATCTGGGTGTTCCGCTCGTGCTGATCAAGGACTCGTTCGAGGAGCCCCCATCGTCCGCTACCTACGAAGGATCTGAATGTCTGGCATACGGCCTCTACGGCGAGATTCGACATAACGGTGATGTGCAGCTGTGTTCTGACTCTTATGGAGATCCCAAATATACCATTGGCAATCTCTTTGAAAGAGATCTGGGTGAAGTCTTGACGTCGGCGCGCCGCCGGCGGATATTGGCAGAGATCAACGATTCCAAATGTTTCCAGACAATATGCCCACATAATTCTCGTGGCCATCATCACAATCGAGTTTTCCATCAGATCGAGTCTTTCCGCCGGGCTGGCCGGATGGACGAAGTACGCCATTGGGTCGACGATCTCCGCGAAGTGACCTATCCCTTAGGCCATTCTTTCTTCGTGTAGATCGGAGAGGTACCGGTGACTTCCGCAGATTTGCTGAGCTACAAGCTATGGCCCCTGCCGGAGCAGGTCGGTCGATGGGGAAGCGCTGCCGAGTTCAGCGGGCAGCGGGCCGAAGCGGGCCAATGGGTGTTCTGGCGCGATCGGTTCGACCTCGTTATGGCCGGCCGGTATCACGAGGTCATCCCATTGCATGTCGAACTTAGCCCGACGTTCCTATGCAACTTCTCCTGCCCATGGTGCAGCTGTCGCAGCGCGCGCGAAGAGTGGTCTGCGGACGACGTGTTCCGGCACCCACGCTCGAGCCCACTTACCGTGATGCGAATGTCTACGTTGGAACAGACTATCGATCACCTCGCCGACCATCGTGTCGAGGTGATGTGGGTCGGTGGCGAGCCAACGATGAACCCATTGCTCTACTCTGCGGCCGCACGTGCCCACAAACGTGGCCTCAACCAGTGCATATTCACCAATGGTAGCCTGTTCCGAGCCGACCAAGCAGCGTCCTTGTTTGACTCCGAACTAGTGTTCATCCGGGTCAGTCTCAATGCGGTTACACCGGGGGTGCACCAGCGGCACCACGACTATGATCCGCGCCGCCCACATGGACGGCGGGTGTTGGACAACATGGCGCTTCTTGCTGAACTGCGTGCCGAAGATCGGTCCCGGACGAAGCTTGGAGTTTCCATTGTCGTAAGCAGCAGCAACGTGAACGACATTGTTCCCACGGCCCGTTTCCTCAGTGGCCTGTGCGTGGGCGAAAGGCGCGGACAGATCGACTACGTGATCATGAGACCAGCTTTTCCCATCGTCGGCGCACAGGTTGAAATGCACCATTCGACCGTCGACATGTTCCTGCGCGAAGCGGCACCCGATTCGCAGACTCGACGGCTTCTCGCCGATGCGGGCATTGATGTAGTCATACCAGACGCCTCCGTGATCGCAGTCGATGCTATGCCGGACGACGACCTCGGTTGTCTAGCTGCCGGTTGGTTTGGCGAAGTCACTCCGGCCGGCGACATGTTGCCGTGTTCCGACCTGTACGGAGATCCGGATTTCTACATCGGCAACATTACCGACGACTCACTGACTGACATCTGGGCCGGCGAGAAGAGGAGCACCGTGCTCGGCCAGGTACGCCGAGAGCGCTGCCCGTCCACTCGGTGCCCGGCAAATGGGCGCGGCCACCACCTCAATCGGGCCTTCCGCCAGGTCGAGACCTTCCGCGGGAGTGGTCGGCTCAGTGACGTTGCGCGATGGGCGGAGGGCCTCCGCCGAACCTTGCCCATGCCTGAGCATTCCTTCTTCCTATGAGTCGAGTCTTTGGGACGGGAGAGATCTGTTGGTGTCATCGAGCGAACTGATGAGCGATCTCGAGTTGCTTAGGTGGATACGCCAGACGCTGCACCGTTGGCCTGAGTTGGGTCACGAAGAGCATAGGACTTCTGGTTTTCTCGAAGGTGTCCTGGGTGGGTTCGGTCTTCGATCCTTCCGGCCTGCACCGACCAGTCTGGCCGTCACGCTCGGACCAAGCGGTCGGCCGCGGGTCGCGTTCAGGGCTGACCTGGACGCGATCAGCTGCGCCGAGGAGACTGGGTTGCCTTTTGCATCAGAGCGATCAGGCTTCATGCATGCTTGTGGACACGACGGGCACACTGCCGCGCTAGTCGTTCTGGCTCGCCGGCTGATACGACGCCAGCCTATTGCCCCGGTACTTCTGATCTTTCAACAGGCGGAGGAGGTTCACCCCAGCGGTGCCCGCCAGGTCATCGAGGGACTCGGGCCGGATCTTTGGCCTGTCGACCAAATCTATGGACTGCACTTGTGGCCCGAACTCCCAGAAGCCACCATCGGGGTACGGATCGGCGTGACGATGCCTGGCATCTCGGGCGTGACTGTCACCTTCCAAGCCGTTCGAGGCCGGTCGCATGGAACGCAGGTTGATGCGGGCGCAGGAGACGCCCTGCATGCGGTCAATCGCTTTTGCCGCGAGGTTAGTCGCGGGATACCCGCCGGACGATGTCCGAACTTCGAGCAGTCAGTCGTGGTCCACGTCGGCATGGCTGAGGCTGGCGAGGCACCGAATCAGCCGGCTATCAGCGGATCGGTGAGAGCGACCATGAGATGGCTTGATCACGGCGCCCGGCTCCGTTGCGAAAGGCAGTTACGTCATATTGCTGAGGATGTGAGCGCCGAAACTTGCGTCCGGATCGATGTCGATATCGAGCACGATATCCGGCCCCAGGTCCACAATGCTGCCACAGCTGCGACCAGTGTGGTCAGCGCATGCGAGACTGTTGGGCTCACCGTAGCGGCCGACTACCCTCCGGGCCCGCTCGGTGTCAGCGATGATTTCGGTTGCTATTTAGAGCGAGTGCCAGGTGCACTGTTTCAGGTCGGCTGTGGGCTTGGTCAGAATCAAGCCGACCTCCATAGCCCGAAGTTCGACTTCCGGGAGGAGGTGCTGCTTCCTGTGGTGGACGTCCTGGAGTTGCTTGCGCGGCAGGACACCGGTTCGGTGGGTAACCCGTGACCGGCCAGTCAAGTGCTATATCCGTTTCTTCCGAGGCCGTCGAGGCTCTCGAGAGAATCTGGGCGGACCAGGGCATTGACGACGCACGACTGCGGGAGCCCAGCACGCAGGACGCCCTGCGGCGACGGTGGGCTGACGTTCTCGGAACTACCTGGTCGGAGCTAGTGGGCGACATTCGGCGCGCGGTACATGCGCATGCTTGGGTCGTGATTCGCTCGCCTCTCGGCCGCGCGAGTCCAGTGCTGCTGGCGGCGCTAGGGAGTGCCGTTGGTTATCTGGTCGACCCCTACCGCGCTTCATGGTCACGTGTATTGCAGGAGATCCCGCACAATGCTGGGTGGACGCCAGATCTGGAGTGGCATACCGACAGCACCGGCTGGCCCCAGCCCAACAACGTCACGGCGTTGACCTGTATACGAGCCGCAGTGGCAGGCGGTGCAACTGAGCTCCTGACTCTGGACACAGTCCAGCGCGCAGGGGTCGATAGAGTGACTTTAGCTGCCTTGACCGGTGCCGTTTTCATGTGGCCGCTTGATGTCGCCCTCGGTGGCGGCTACGCGCGCGACGTGGTCATCACGCCGCAGCGCATCCGATTCATGCGCGGGGTACTGCTGAACGCTGGGGATGAAGGCATTAAAGCGTCCGCACGCCGATTCGCGGAAGTAATCGACCATCTGACACCGGACTGCTCCGTCGCTCTCGCTCCTGGCGACGCCCTGCTGTTTGACAACGCTCGCTGCCTGCACCGACGAGGCGAACTAGCCGATCCCGATCTTCAGCGGCTCCTCCTCAGAGCCAAGATCGTTTGGCGCTTCAAGACCGACTGCAGGGTCAGGACCGCCACCGCGCCATGACGTCGAAGGTCTTTCCGGCCTTGTTCGGATCTCGGTCAACAATGTCACCGAGAGTCTCATCGACCTTGCGCATCACGTCAACGTCGAGCCTAATCTCATTGGCTGCGGCAGTCTCACGGAGCTGGCCGGCGTCGGATGCGCCCACAACGACAGCCGCGACTCCAGACTTTTGGAGGACCCATGCCACGCTCAGTTGCGCTAGCGAGATGCCCAGTGAGTCAGCGATTGGTCGTAGGCGCTGTACCTGCTTCAGCACCTCGTCAGACAAGCATCGACTAATCGAGGAACCACGAACTGCCGTGGCGCGAGACCCGTTCGGCCACGGCACCTGAGGTAGATACTTACCGGTGAGTACACCCTGAGCAAGTGGCGAGAAGGCGATCTGTGCGATTCCGAGCTCAGCACTCGTAGGAATCACTGCTGGTTCAATGACTCTCCATAACATGGAGTACTGCGCCTGATTGGAGACCAGGCTGATCCCGAGGCTTGCCGCGATCGTCTGGCCCGCGCGCAACTGACTGGCCGTCCACTCCGAGACGCCGACGTGCCGGACATCTCCTCGGCGGACAAGCTCCGCGATTGCTCCGATAGTCTCCTCTAGCGGTGTGTGGTTGTCGAACCGGTGCGCCTGGTATATGTCGATGTAGTCGGTGCGTAGGCGTCGCAAAGATCGATGGCAACATCGAAGCACGTGTTGCCGAGAGAGATCCTTGTCGTATCCAGGACGGCTAGGGCGGAGCCCGACCTTGGTCGAGATGACCACAGAATCGCGACGTATAGCCGACAGGGTCGCACCGAGGATTTCTTCAGCGCGGCCGTCGGCGTAGGTATCAGCCGTATCGAACATGGTGATGCCAGCGTCAAGTGCCGCCGAGATACATTCCACAGCGACCGAGGCGTCAGTGTAGCCGCCATGCGTTACCCAGTTGCCATAGGCGATGGCACTGACTCGTAGATTCTGGACGCCGACCGAGCGCAACTGCACGTTGCTAGCGAGGGGTCCGCTCGTCTCGCGTTAGGGTCTTGTGGCCGACGTACGGTACGAGAACATCAGGCACACGGACAGTGCCGTCCGGGAGGAGCCCGTGCTCCAGAATCGCCGACCACACCCGTGGCGTGGCGATAGCGGACCCGTTCAGGGTGTTCACGGGCGCTGTTCCGCCGTCGGACCGTCGGTAGCGGATGCTGCCGCGGCGGGCCTGGAAGTCAGTGAAGTTGCCCACTGACGAGCACTCCAGCCACTTGTCCAGCCCGGGCGCGTATACCTCGAGGTCATAGATCCTGGCCGAGGAGAAGGTCAGGTCGCCGGTGCACAGATCGACTACCCGATAAGGCAGCTCCAACAATTGCAGAGCGCGCTCGCAGTCCGCCAGCAGCTCGAAGAATCGATCCTCTACCTCATCCGGGTGACACAGTTGCACCAGTTCGACCTTGTGAAACTCGTGTAGCCGTTGCATGCCCCGGGTGTCCTTGCCCGCGCTGCCAGCCTCCCGCCGGAAGCATGAGGTGTAAGTCATATAACGCTTGGGAAGCTCCTCCGGCTCGAGGATCTCGTCGCGATGCAGCCCAGTAAGCGGTAGCTCGCCAGTCGGCACCGCCCAGAGGTCATCCAGGGTCGTGTTGTACATGTCTTCAGCGAACTTAGGCAGGTGCCCTGTGGCCATCGGCGTTTCCCGCCGCACGAAATGTGGCACAACGAGCTCCAGATACCGATCCCGGTGAAGGTCCAATGCGAACTGAACAAGCGCCCGCAGCAGCCGTGCCCCGTCGCCGTACAGCACCGGGAACCCCGACCCGCTCAACTTGGTTCCACGTTTGAGATCAAACAGTCCCAGCTCATCG
>JBOFLH010000076.1:0-2285 GCA_051657765.1 Nocardioides sp.
GGAGGCGGCGGTCGGTCGCCCGTCAACCCGGCATCTCTGTGGTTGCCGTTCCGGTGTGGGTGGGCAATTCGCGGGATAGGTTATGGCGGCGAGCATCTTCTGGTTCGGTCCTCTGCTGGGCGATCTCGGGTGCGAGTAGTCCGTGCGTTGGTATGCGAGTGAGGGTGATTCGGGTGGATGCGGTGACGGTGATTGAGACGGCGTTGGCGGCTGGTGCTGTCGCGGGTGTGAAAGCAACTGCGACAGCGGCGGTGAAGGACGCCTATTCGGGCTTGATGGCCCTCGTGTTGGGCCGGGTCAGTCTGGTGCCTGGCGGCGAGGTGTCGGTCGAGCAGTACGCCGAGGACACAGCGACGTGGCAGGCCCCACTTCGCAAAGCCTTGGTGTCTTCGGGCGCGCCGGCCGACGAGGAGATCATTGCCGCGGCGCAGAAGCTGTTGGCGTTGACGGACCCCGACAGTTCCGCGTGCGGCACGTACGCGGTGACAGCTTCGGGTGATCGGTCAGTCGCAGTGGGCGGTAACGTCGCTGGTGACATTGCGACCGGCGATTTCCGACGCTGAGCCCGCGCAATACGATGCCAGATCGTAAAGCACCACCCCGAACGCTAGTTGAGGCTCTTGGTACCCGGGCTGCTGGAGTAGGTGGGGATGTTGGTGGCCATGTGGTTACCGGCATACAAGTGAACAACTACGGGAGCAGCGGCACGGTCGCGTGGCCAGTGCGACGGGGTCGGGTTCCTCAGTTGGCGGATCAGCTAGTGCAGCGGCCGGCGTTGCTGGCGTCGGTGGTCGAGGCTGCAACGGGTGGTGCCGCAGTGGTGTCGTCGGGTACGTCGGTGCTTGCTGGTGACGGTGGGACGGGTAAGTCGCAGTTGGCCGTTCAGGTGTGGAATCGAGCGGCGGGTCCAGGTGGCGTGGATCTCGCGATCTGGGTCACCGCAAACACGGCTGAAGGGATCGGATCGTGCTATTCCGACGCTGCTGAGGTTCTTGGATTGGTGCCACCTGAAGGTGATCGAGACCGGCTGGCCGAGGCGTTCCTTTCCTGGCTTAGTGGCACGCCACAATCGTGGCTGGTGGTTCTCGATGATGCACCCGATGTCGAGTCGCTGGCGGCATGGTGGCCGCCCGCGCACGACCGGGGGGGCGTGGTGGTGACCACCCGGGACCGGGGTCCGGGAATGTTCACTCATGGTCGGCGGCGGATCGATGTAGATGTGTTCACACCCGAGGAGGCCGCTGGCTACTTGGCAGGCAAGTTCGCCGGGCTCTCGTCGGCACCAATAGCGGAGGCGAGGGCGTTGGCTGAGGAGTTGGGGTACCTGCCGATCGCGCTGGCCCAGGCCGCCGAAGTGATCGTCTTCGAAGAAGGCGAATTGACTTGCGCGGACTACCGGTTGCTACTCGCGGACCGATCTAGGACCCTGATCGACGTGTTGCCGGCATCGACGATCGACCACCACGGGATGTCGACGGCGGCGGCCTGGTCGTTGGCCGTAGAGCGAGCCGACGGTTTGGCACCATCCGGGGTGGCGTCTCGGTTGGCGCTGGTGTTGGCTCACCTGGATCCGAACGGCATCCCCCTATCGGTGTGCACTGCTCCTGAGATGGTCGCGCATCTACGTCTAGGCGACAGCGAACTGGATCAGAAACAAGTCCGTGCTGCCGTTCGGGCGCTGAGACGGTTCAGCATCATCTCGACATCGCCTACTGAGGACGATGATGAGATTGTTCGGATGCATGCGCTGGCTCAACGTGCGAGCCGAGAAACCAGCACCGATCAAGACCGATCCGAGGCCGCTCGTGCTGCCGCTGTTGCACTCGCGCAGGTGTGGCCAGAAATCGAGTCCAGCAGGCAGATGGGCCAGGTGTTCCGGGGCTGCGTCGCAGCGCTCCGAACTGTTGCCCAGGACCTGATGTGGGATCCCTGCGGTTACCTCGTGCTGTTCCGGGCTGGCCGGAGCCTAGGAGAGTGCGGACAAGTCGGTGAGGCCGTCGACTACTGGCAGACCATGCACGCCTCAAGCCTGAGGTATCTGGGTGCTGATCATCCCGATACGCTCAGGACCCGTCGTGACCTTGGCTGGTGGCGAGGCGAGGCTGGTGATACCGAGGCCGCGGTGACCACCCTTGAGGAACTCCTCACCGACTATCTGCGGGTGCAAGGTGCTGATCACCCCGATACGCTCAGGACCCGTCGTGACCTTGGCTGGTGGCGAGGCGAGGCTGGTGATACCGAGGCCGCGGTGACCACCCTTGAGGAACTCCTCACCGACTATCTGC
>JBOFLH010000077.1:0-12094 GCA_051657765.1 Nocardioides sp.
ATCACCCGCCACCGTGGTCGTAGCCCCAGTAGCCACATCCACCCGACGCAAGAAAAACGAATCAAACACATACCCAAAACCACCCACCACATGCATACCCCGAGGACCACCAAAACCCGCCCCCGAACCCGTCCCATCCACCACACCAACCGACCCATCCCCAGCCAACGTCGACACCACACCAGGCGACATAGCAACCGTCGGCTCAGTGGCACTAGCTCGTGTCGAGGCACCAGCTTGAATCGAGAACCGTGCCACACCCACACGCCTTAAGGACGTCTCCCGCTTCACCGACCGCCGGACATCAACCTGACCAGGAAACCGCCCCCACTCCACAACCTCAGAACCCCGACGACCCTCCCCAACCACCCCCAGCGCGCTAACACCACCACCCTGAACAACCGGCACACCAGCGGCACCAACCACCTCAGCAGCAGGTTGGAGACCCGCAGCCGGAACAACCGCACCCGCCCCCGACGCCAAACCACCCCCCACCACCACACCCACCACGGCACACAACGCGCCGACCCGACCCGCCCCACGCACTCGGCGCACCACACCTCCCTCACCCAAAGGCAACAACCCGACCGACCCCCACCAAGAGCACGACGTAACAGAACGACTACCCGAAGTCACCGACCCTAGGCCAGGCAAGCACCCAAGGTCGACCCCCAAATCGCTCCCAGCGCACCACGGGCACAGAGTTGATCTCCACCAGCGCTCACCTCGCACTATCGCCCGACTCACCCATCCACGGCGGGCGCGACGGCGACGCTCACGATCTTCCCGATGTAGGTCACCGAAGCAGGCCACCGGGCATATGTGGCTGACTTAGCGGCCCTGGTCAGCGAGATCGAACAAACCGGCCGCGAGGTCGCAAGCCTCGCCCAGCGACAGTTCCGTACTGGCTTCGCCTACGTCCAGGACGATGACTGGTCCAAGGTCGCGTTCAACGAGCCAGCACCCAACATGCCGCGACACCTCAATAGCACCACCGACGCAACGGTCCTCAGCGTGCGCCTTCGGCGAGCACCAGGACCGGTGCCGCTTCATGTCACCGCGATCGGCATCCAGGATGGTCGGGCCAGCGCCGGGGTTGGTTGGGCCGGCGTTGGGGGTGGTCGGGGCGGTGTCGAGGGCGTCGAGAAGGGCTCTCAGCGCGCTCACCAGTTCGGTGTGTGCAGATGATCGGCCGGGTCGTGTGTCGGCCACAGGCGTTTCTCCTGCCTAGTCGAGGGAGTAAGGGCTAAGCCGACGCCGGGTCAAGACCGACGGACCTCGCGCGGACAGTCAGCAACGCGAAAGCCTCGGCCGGTCAACTCTTGCGGTCGAGCCACCGGTACGCGCCGTCAGTGGACGTCAGCCACCAGGGCGCACCCGGGGGTACTGCTCATTGCCGGATATGACAGAACGCACGTCGAATTCGGCCGGTGAGCCGGCACGAAAGTGAGCGACCAGATCGTCATGACACGAGCGTGGCACCCGCTCCCGACACGACCGGCCGGCGGCTGGGTGGGTCTTCGTGCGCATCGAATAGCAGTCTTCCTATGGAGAAGCAGGCAGAACTATGGGCCTGTCGTGTCACAGGACAGGCTGCCGCCGCACCTTCCGTGGGTGTCAGGAGTCCGTGGAAAGGTGGCGATGATGGCGATGGCGTGGTGGGCGTTCTTGGACGAGTCAATCCGTGAGCAGCAGGGTGCAGCGGGGGCGTACGTCATCGCCGCAGTGGTGATGCGCGAACCGGACCTGGTGGACGTTCGGGAGGCGGTGCGGGGGCTGGGCCGGCGCCGACGCAGGTTCCACTGGCGGGTGGAGGAGCCGAAGGATCAAGCGCGGGCGGTGCGGCTGGTCGCCGGGCTGCCAGTCACCGGTGTTGTGGTGGTGGTGATGTCGATGGTGGCGCGCAAGCAAGAGCGGGCACGGCGGATCGGGTTGGAGCGGATGCTGTGGGAGCTGGAGGGCATGGGGGTCCAGATGGCGGTGATGGAGCGGCGGACCAGGCAACTGGATGCCGCGGACGTGCGGACGGTCGACCAAGCGCGGTCCCAACACCAGCTTCGGCGTATTCAGCTGGATCACGGCGACCCGGACACCGAACCCCTGCTGTGGGCGGCCGACGCGGTCGCTGGGGCGACCCGTGCCAGCATCGACGGCAACCCAACCCACCGAACGGTGCTGGCCGAGAACCTCACCGTCCACCACGTCGACTACCGATAGCCGGCAAACCAGCCGGCGCGTAAACGCCTGCGGCCTGCAGAACGCGCGAGGCCGCGGTCCCGATTGCATCGGATCTCCGCGGCCCTACGACTTCCAGTCCCGTACTCGACGGGCGGCACTCATCACGATACCCGCTGGTCCGGTCAATCCATCACCTCCGCAGGGGTGAGCTTGCGTTACAGGTGCGGCGCCCCGGGGTAGCGTGTGTCTATGCAGACATGCATTCTCGGCCCGGTCGTCGCCGGTGGCTGAGTCGGTAGTGCCTGCGTTGGTCGGCACGAGGTTGAGGGTGATCCGTCAGGCGTTGGAGCTGTCGGGGGAGGTGGTGGCATCTGATCTCGGGTGGTCGCAGCCGAAGTTGTCGAGGATCGAGTCGGGTCGGATCGGGGTGAGGGTTGCTGATTTGGCGCGGCTGTTGCAGCTGTACGGGGTGCCGGACGACGTGAAGGCTGAGTTGATCTCGCAGGTGTCGGCGGTGAGCGGCTCGGATGGCACGTGGGTGGTGCGCGCCGGTGGCGTCTCGCGGCGGCAGGGTGAGGTGGCCTACGTCGAGCAGAAGGCGCGGGGTCTGCGGCAGTTCTCGGTGTGGGTGCCGGGGCAGATGCAGTCGCGGGGATACGCAGCTGCGATGTTGCGGCAGTTCCACGGCGACCCGTCCGCGGCGGTTTCGGCTCGGATGCGTCGGCAGGCGATCTTGGAGGCCGAGCAGGCCCCTCGGTATGAACTGGTGCTGTATGAGGCTGCGTTGCGTCGGTGGCCGGGCGGGACGGCTGTCCGTAAGGGCCAGCTGCGGCACCTGGTAGATCGGATGACCCTGCCCGCGGTCGACGCGCGGGTGCTGCAGGACGGTCCTGGGCAGCCGGTGGCTCTGAGCCCGTTCGTCATCTACGACTTCGCGGCTTCGAGCAGCCCGCCGATCGTCCTGGTGGAGACGCAAACCGCGGACGTCTACCTGTCCTCGGAGAGCGACGTGCGGGCCTACGGCGATCTGTTCTCTTCGCTCCAAGAACGTGCATTGACCCCCGGCGAATCGCGAGACTTCGCCCTGTCCTTGCTCGACCAATCGAAGGGAGCACGATCGTGAAGGACTCGAGCAACGCGCCGTAGCGCAAGAGTATGACCAGCGACAGCGGTGGCTGCGTCGAGGTAGCCAGCCTGGACGGCGTCGAGACACGAAGGCACGGGGCGCCGGTCCCGTCCTGGAATTCAACCGCGAAAGAACGGAGCTGATACCGCGCGGCGGCGATGGAGTGGATTGCTGGACTCGGCTGGTCGGTGACCCACATCCGGGGCGTCAGCGACTCCGATTAAGGCCGTGGTGGGGGTGGTCGATTCATGGCTAAGTGGAGGTGATGGCCGTGGGGCGGGCGCGTGTGGCGTCTTGGCTGTTTGTGGGGCAAGCGTTGCTGGTGCCCTCGATGGTGGTGCTGTACCTGGCGAACCGGGATTTGGCGTCGGTTTGCTTGGGTGTCGTGGCGGTGGGGGCTGCGACCGGGGTGGTGCTGGGTCCGTGGGTGCACAGGTCGACCGCGGCTAGTGGGTGGTGGCGGATGGGGCTGTGTTGCGTGATGTTCGGGATTTCCTCGTCAGTGCAGGCCGGGACTACCGCGGGTGCCGGGCCTGGTGGGGATGCCCAGTACTCGTTGGGTGTTCTGCTGGTCCCGGAGGTCTTCGCGATCGTCGGGTACGCGTTGGCGTTGAGTGGGGCGTGGCGGTTGCTGCATCCGTCCCGGACGGGCAGTGCGGCGGCCAGGGACGTGGTGCTGGATGTCGGTGTGCTGGCCAGCGGCGGGCTGGTGATCGCGGTGCAGTGGCTGATCACACCAGCAGCGTTGTTCCAGACGGACACGCCAGCATGGTTGACGATCACCCGTTCGGTCTACCCGATAATCGACGTGGCGATGCTGGCGATCTTGGCGTTGGCGTGGTTCAGCACGAGGGAACGATCACCGTCCATGGTTCTCTTCTCCGCAGCGGTGGCAGCAACAGTTACCGGTGACATCGTGTACACGATTGGGCAGGCCACTGCGGGGTCGCAGGCGTGGCGGGCCGGGTGGGAAGTGCCTTATCTGTTGTCCTCGGCTTTTATTGGTTTGGCCGCGTTGCATCCCACTATGGTCCAGCTCGGGCAGTCGCGGCCGATCCAACAGCAGCCTTGGTCCAGGACGCGCCTGGCCTTGTTGGCGCCGGGGCTAGCCGCCCCGGTCGTGGTGCTGCTTGACGGGGCGGGTCCGGCGCTGGCGCGGACCGCGACCGCAGTCGGCACGATGCTCATTCTGGTTTTGTTGACAGCCCGTGCCACATGGTCGATGCGACAAGCCCAGCATGCCCAAGATCAGGCCCAACGTTCCCGGGACCGTTTCGAACAACTGGCCCGCCATGACCCGCTGACCGGGTTGGCCAACCGCAGCAGACTGATCGCTGAACTACAGGTGTCCCTTTCGCGAGGTGACCTGGTGAACGTGTTGTTCATCGACCTGGATGGGTTCAAAGCGGTCAATGATCGGTGGGGGCATCGGATTGGCGACGTCCTGCTGTGCCAGGTGGCGGAACGGATGGCTCGACTCATCCCCCCAGGTGGGTTGCTGAGTCGTTTTGGTGGCGATGAGTTCGTGGTCGTCGTTCCCGCGCAGGCTCTCGATGAGGACAACGCAGACCTCGCACGGCGCCTCATCACTGCCGTTTCCCGGCCTTACGAGCTGCCCGATGGTGAAGCGCGGATCGGCGCATCGGTCGGCATCGCCATCCCTGACACACCGCACTACGCCAGCCTGGGCGCGGACGAACTGATCCGCCGAGCCGACACCGCGATGTACCAAGCAAAAGAGTCGAACCAGCCTGTGATCTACAGCAGTGGCCAGCAGAAGAATCGTCCGGTCAATACGATCACCCGAGTTCGGGACCGGACGACACCCAACCCCAGCTGAATATTGCTGGATGCGCCTACGGTTGATGGGGTCCAACCGATCGGGTCTGCGGCTGATCGACATCGATTAGCTTCGAGGTATTCGTGATATCAATCACCACCTTTTGGTCGGGCAACTGGTCAGGTAACTGGCCCGGGGTCCCGCAGCACCAATATGTCTGGGCATCCACCATCGACAGCGTGACCTCCGGCACGACCCGGCCGATCGCGTCCCGGACCGCTTGAGGCATCCGCCGAGCCACATTCACCAAGCTCACGTCTGCCACGTACACACCTCCCCCCGCCGCGATCTCGCGAGTCAACGCACCAACGATCGCGCCGAACGCCGGACCACCCCGCGCTTCCGGGACCACAGCCACCAATGGCACGTACCAGGCGCGGTTTTGCGTGACTAGGTTTGGCCACCGAGCCTCGAAATACTCCGGATTCAAAATGTTCGGCGCAGTCAACTCGGGACGGGCCAGTTGGTTCGTCGCTGACGCCATCCCCACCACTACACCAGTTCCCGCATCCCGCGCGATGACCTTCACCGCTCCCGGGCTCGCTGCGACCACCTCGAACTGCTCCCGCGTCAACTCCTGCCGCTGCACTGTCACCGCTCGTAACTCGACAAAAGCCGCAATATACGCAGTCCATGCCTCATCGCGCTCTCCAACATCAATCACCCGAACCATATCAACCAACACATCAGACATAACAACAAACTCTATGCCCGGCTGATCTCGCGCAAGAGCGTCCACGACGTCGGCGATTCATGATGCGAGGACATCGAGACCAGTCACGTACAAGCCGCCGTCGACTGCAACGACCGGCCATGCCTAACCCATGACAGTCAAGGCGCGACCGCGCCCGGGTTCCACGTTGACCCCAACGAAGCATAAGGTCGCATAGCTACGGACAGGTGAAGTGAGGGCAGATGACGGCGGACGGCCCCTTGGACAAACGTAGGAGGCTCGGTCGGGAGCTTCGCCGGCAGCGGATGCGAGCTGGGCTGAGCGGGCCGAAACTCGCCAGCATCATCGGCACGACCCAGACGCGGATCAGCCGAATTGAGACGGCTGTGGTCAGGCCGAGGCTGTCGGATGTTGAGGCGTGGTGTGCAGCCACACGAACGTCCCGCGAGGAGCGGGCGATGCTGGTCGCTCTGGCAGAGGAAGCTCTAACGGAGCTGTCGGAGTGGCAGGCCGTCTACAAGGGATCGGTGGCCGCCCACCAGCGCGAGCTTATGGCGACCGATCAGGCGGCCAAAGGGATCCGACACTTCCAGCCCTCCCTGATCCCAGGTCCGTTCCAGACCGCTGACTACGCGCGGGCTGCGATCAGAGGAAGCGCCCAGACAGGTGAGCCGGACGTTGAGCAGGCGGTCGCGGATCGCTTGGAGCGTGGTGACCGGATCGTTCGCCGACGCGGGCTGAGGTACCACGCCATTGTCACGGAGGCAGGGATACGGTGGCGTCCGGCCGGTTGTGCGTCCTCGACCCGGCAGGTGCAGTGGAAGCACCTGATCGACATGGCAGCTGTCCCCCACGTCACCCTTCAGGTACTTGCAATCGACGCCGAGCTGGTGCCCACACCGATGGTTGGGTTCCTCGCGGTGACCTTCAAGGACCCGGAGGAGCCGGGCCTGGTGAGGATGGAGACACCTGCGATTCAGATGGTCTTCTCCGGAGCTGACCAGGTGGCTAGCTTTGATTCCGTGTGGGAACGGATGTTGACGGCATCGCTGAGTCCAGACGATTCGATGGACCTAATCCGACGGCTGATTCGAGACGAGAGGAACTAAGCATGGAACGAAATAATCAGAACGAAGAATACAAGGCTCCGGCAGTGGAGGAGTTCACCGACTGGCGCAAGAGCAAGACCAGCGATGACGGCGGCTGTGTCTTTATCGCCGACGGCCCAGACGGTTGGGTCGCGCTGCGCGAAAGTAGCGACCCGGCCGGTACGGTTGTTCGAATCCCTCGGAATTCCTGGGATCATTTCTCGGCGGGCATCATGAACGGTTCTATCAACCCCCGAGAGGTCTGATGCAGGGCGCCGAGGGAGGAAATCCTGGTGTTTCGGAGCGGCTAGCTGCCCGCGGGCGCAGGCTTGTGCTTACGGCCTCTGGGGTTTCCTCCCTCGGCGACGGCATGTGGTATTCCGCCGCACCTCTTGCCGCTGTCGCTCTTGATCGATCGCCCACGTCTGTCGCGGCAGTTTCGACGGCCACACTTCTACCGTGGCTGCTGGTGTCTCCCTTCGCCGGGGCGCTCGTCGACCGCTGGCCGCGCAAGGCGGTTCTTGTCCTGGGTGACCTCCTTCGAGCAGCATTAGTCGGTGCGCTGGTCGTCGCTTTCGTCGCCGATGTGCTATCAATCACAGCGCTGGCAGCCGGCGCATTCGTCGTCGTGTCTGGCGGGATCTTCCACGGCGCAGCACAGCAGTCTTTGGTGGCAGATCTGACAGAGAAGGATCGCGCTGAACGTGACCGCATGAATGGCCACATGTCGTCTCTCGAAGTGGGTGGCGGCAGTCTGGTCGGTCCCCCAGCTGGCTCCGCCGGATATGCGGTCGCGCCGTGGGTGCCATTTCTTGTGGATGCGATCTCGTTCGCTCTCTCGTCCGTAATGCTGGCCCTTCTGCCGCGGACGTCGATGCGGTTACCCCGTGGAAATGGCCCCATCTTCGCTTCCATCCGCGATGGTGCCACGTTCCTTCTTCATCACCGAGAGTTGCGCACGCTTGCACTGCTAACTGGAGCTGCGAACTTCGCGACCAACTGCGCACTGGTCGTCCTGGTGCTGTACGCCACTGACCACGATGGCCTGGGGCTGAGCACTGGTGCCTACGGGTGGCTGATCGCTGCGCTCGCCATCGGCGGAGTCGTCGGGGGTCCTCTCGCGCCGCGGCTCCTCCGCTACATAGGCGACAGCACCGTGGTCGTGGCATCCCTTGGCATCCGAGCACTCGTCTGGCCAGCGCTCGCCGCGGCGCAGTCGCCACTAATCGCGGCCAGCTTGCTCGCGGTCGCGGGTTTCGCCTCGACATGCGTCACGGTCACGGTGACGTCAGCACGCCAGAGATTGAGCCCCCGGTCGATGCTAGGTCGGGTGGTCACCGCGTTTAGAACACTCGGAAACGGTGCTGCTCCGATTGGGGCTGCAGTCGGCGGCGTCATCGCCAGCTCATTCGGGGTTCGCGCCACACTTCTAGTGGCCGGAGCAGTGCTTGCTGCCACGACGGTGGCAGTCGTACCGGCGATGCGACGTACTCGCTCTACTCCCTGACTTGACTTTGCGCATAGAACCGCATAGTTTCTGAGGACTGCTATGCGGTTCTATGCGATCGGAGCGAATCATGGGTCCACTGTTGGGGAGTAGGACACAGCCACGAACCGGCGATGTCGTCTCGCCGGTGATGCATAGCGTGGGTGGGTTTGCGCGGGTGTTGGGGGTGAGTGAGATGACGGTGTATCGGGCGATTCATGCGGGTCGGTTGCCGGCGATCAGGTTTGGTGGCCGGTATGTGATTCCGGGGCGGGCGTTGGATGAGTTGGTTGAGTCGGCGATGGCATCGGGTGGGTTGGTCGAGCTGCCTGATGCAGTTGGTGCATCGGGTGGTGTGGCGTGATTCCCGGCTCGGCGGGTGAGTTTTGGGTTTCTGAGGGGTCGGTTCCGGTGGTGTTGCCGGAGTACCCGCGGTGGTTGTGGGACGACGTGCTGGATGCCTTGTATGAGGGTGCGACTGGGTGTTGGGAGCGGGGCCGGGCGGAGTTGGCGGACGCGATCGTGGAGGTCGCTGAGGCTGTGGCGAAGGCGGTGCCGTCGTGACCACCGGGCCTGGAGGGTTGGGGCCGGGTGATGCGGCGTCGGAGTCGTGGCAGCGGTGGGAGATTGAGCTGGATGATGAGGCTTTGGATGTCGCGGAGTCGGCTGATGTGGAGCTGGGGGAACCGGTCCCGGTGGATTCTGGGCTGTCTGGTGGCGGGGTTGGGGGTTCGGCGGAGGGGAGTTCAAGTCAAGGCGATGGTGACGTCGGTGATGGTCCTGTTGAGGTGGTGGTGCCGTGGTCGGGTCGTTCGGTGCGGCAGCGGCCTGTGGTGCCAGGGTGGTTGCGGTCGGGGGTGGATCGGCGGGCGGCGGTTCGGTATGGGTTGACCAGGTCGTGGCATCTGATGCGGTATCACGTGGTGCGGGCGCCGTTGTATGGGGCGCGGTTGTCGGCGCGGGCTCCGGTGGGGGCGGGTCGGGTGGTGGTGCGGGTTGGGCGTTGGGTGTCGGATGTGGAGTCGCGGGGTTTGCAGGCTCGCGCGGCGGCTGAGGGTGGTTCGGCGGATTACTTGCAGGTGATCGCTCACCGCCGTCAGGTGGTGCGGGCCAGGCGTAACTGGTTGTTGTTGGGTGTGTATTTCGCGGTGGTGGGGGTGGCGGCGTTGGTGGTGTGGGCGCCGTGGTGGGCACAGGCGGTACCGGCTGTGGTGTTGGTGTTGGTGTTGGTGTTGGTGTTGGGGTTGTTGGGGCGCAGCGCGGATCGGCCGGTGGTGGATCAGGCGGTGGCGGTGGGGGCGCGGGCGCGGAAGTTGTCGGCGGATGTGGTGGTCCGAGCGTTCGTCGCGGCCAAGTTGTGCTCGCAGAAGCAGCCGGTGACGTTTGCGGCGCCGATCGCGCGGGATGGGGCTGGGTGGCGGGCGGTGGTGGATCTGCCGTATGGGGTGACGGCGGAGCAGGCGATTAAGCGGCGGACCGCGATCGCGTCGGGTCTGGATTTGGACGAGGTGCAGGTGTGGCCGGATCGGGTCCGTGGCCAGTCGGGGTCGGCGCGCCGGTTGGCGTTGTGGGTGGCGGATGAGGATCCGTATGCGAAGGCGTCGGGTCCGTGGCCGTGGCTACGAGTCCGGCCGGCCCGCTCGGCTGCTTCGGGGCGTGCTGCCGGGCACAGCAATGAGCCGGGTGGGGTGAGCATTTTTGAGGCGTTCCCGTTCGGGCAGGATCAGCGGGGCCGGCCGATCGAGCTGACGTTGATGTTCACGTGGTTGTTGGTGGCGGCGATTCCTCGGATGGGCAAGACGTTCGCGGCTCGGTTGGCGGTGTTGGCGGGAGCGTTGGACCCGGTGGTCCAGTTGCATGTGTATGACGGGAAGGGCGGCGCGGATTGGAAGCCGTTCAGTCCGATCGCGCACCGGCTGGGTTTGGGTGCCCGTGAGGACGTCGTTCAGGCGTTGTTGGAGGACTTGCGGGAGCTGCGCGCGGATATGGACCGCCGTTATGACGTCCTGAGTTCCTTGCCGATTCATCGTTGCCCGGAGGGCAAGGTCACTCCCGAGCTGGCCGGTGATCCGCGGTTGGGGTTGGCACCGGTGTTGGTGGTGATCGATGAGTTCCAGCGGTACGTGGCCCACCCGGTGCACGGGGAAGAGATCGTCGACCTGCTCACCGAGTTATCGAAGGTCGGCCCGGCCGCTGGGATCATGGGGGTCCTGGCCACTCAGAAACCGGACAAGGAATCGATCCCCGCCCGGTTGCGGGACGTGATCGGGACCCGGTTCTGCTTGAAGGTGATGAACTGGCAGTCCTCGGATGCCGCGTTGGGTGCTGGGGCGTATGGCGCGGGGTATGACGCGTCCCGGTTCATGCGCGCTCACAAGGGCGTTGGGTGGCTATTGGGCGCGGATGATTCTGGTGCGGTTGAAGACGCCGCGACTGTCCGGACGTTCCTGGCTGGCCCGGCCGATGTCGACGCCGTCGTTGAACGCGCTTTGGCGGCACGCCGGGCGGCGGGCACGCTGTCTGGTGATGCCATCGGTCAGACAGCAGCGGCCGAGCGGGTGGACGTGCTGGCTGACGTGCGCGCGGTGTTCGTGGCCGGGGAAGACAAGCTGTGGAATGAACGCGTCCTCGAACGCCTGCCCCAAGTGCGGGACGGCTACTACGACGGGTGGCAGTCCGCGCAACTGACCGCGGCGCTGAAACCGCATGGTGTTCTGGTCCGCCAGGTCCACGGGCACCTGGATGAGGGAGGTGTCGCGAACCGGCGCGGAGTGCACCGCGCTGACCTGGACGCCGCCCTACGCGCGCAGCGACGTGCGCCCGGGCGGGTGCCCGCCCAGCGGGCCATCAACCCTGCCACGGACCCATCGGTGACCGCCGTCGAGGGCGACCCCGGAACCGGCACCGGACCTAGCCGGGGGCCATCGTGACCGGCGGGGCCAGCACGAGTCATGCTGCGGGTGCGCGTGGATGGTGTGGGTGGCGGCGCCGGTGGGATGGGTGGGTGGTCGCCGGGTTGGCTGTGGTCGCGAGCACGGCGGTCATCGCGTCGTTCTCGACACTGGCCGAGTTGGCGCGGACCGCTGGTTGGGGGCCGCGCACGTCTTGGCTGCTGCCGGGATGCGTGGATGCCCTCGCGATGTCCGCCGGGCGGGTGTGGTTGTCCCCGACCGCAACAGACCGCGCCCGCCGCTACGCCCGTGGGGTCACCTTGACCGCTATCGCGGCGTCGGTGACCGGTAACGCGGTTGGGCACCTGACCAGCACCGGGCGGATCACCCTGGATGGTGACGCCGGGATCATGCTGGTCATCCTGGTCGGTGCCGTCCCTGCTGTGGCATTGGGAGCGGTCGGGCACCTCGCGACGCTCGCCGGTACTCCCGTCACCACCCGCCGCGCTCCCCGCGCCTCCTCAGCATCCAGCACCAGCGGTACCGCCGGGACTGCCGCGCGAGAGACGGGACGGGCACCCGCCGGGACATCCAGCGCCGGCACCCGCGGGACCGGTACCCCTAAGGCCGGCACACCCCGCGGCGGCGCGGCACCAGGCGCCGGGACCACGGCGATCGGCGGGGACTCCCGCACCAGCCGGCGGGATCAACCCGGGGCGTCAGCGAAGCGGGACAAGGCCCGGGCCGTGTGGGACACCGAACGTGCCGCCGGTCGTACCCCGACCGGTACCGAGCTGGCTGCGGTCGCTGGG
>JBOFLH010000078.1:0-6850 GCA_051657765.1 Nocardioides sp.
AGGGCCCAGTTGGTGTCCGACCGTAGTGTCG
This sequence comes from Nocardioides sp., assembly GCA_051657765.1. Taxonomy (GTDB): domain Bacteria; phylum Actinomycetota; class Actinomycetes; order Propionibacteriales; family Nocardioidaceae; genus Nocardioides. The sequence goes on from JBOFLH010000078.1 coordinate 32, forward strand.
ACGTCATCGCTGCCGACCGGCCGGTTGGCAGCCTCGATCAAAATGCTCCTTCGGTGAGTACGACGCCGCGAGAGCTGGTGCGCCGGTGGTTGAGCGACTCGGCAGTGAAGAAAATCAGCGCCGCCCATACCAGCAGGAACCCGGTGAGCCGGCTGCTCGGCATCGGCTCACCGAACCACAGCACGCCGAGCAGGAACTGGATGGTTGGGGCGAGGTATTGCATCAGACCCAAGGAGACCATCGACACCCGGGTCGCCGATTCGGCAAAGCAGATCAAGGGCACCGCGGTGACGAGCCCGGTGGTGGCGATCAGCATCATGTGCCATACGCCGTGGTTGCCGAACTCGGCCTGTCGCTGGGTGCCCAGCCAGATCAGGAAGCCGGCGGCGAAGGGTGCGGCCAGCACGGTCTCGAAGGCGAGGCTCTCCACGCCGCCGACGTCGGCTCGCTTCTTGAGTAGGCCGTAGGTGCCGAACGAGCACGCCAACACCAGGGCCACCCAGGGCAGCCGACCATAGTCGACGGCAAGCACGATGATCGCGGCCGCGATCAACGCCAAAGCCGCCCACTGGAGGCGGCGCAATCGTTCGCCGAGAACCACTACCCCCAGCAGCACGCTGAGCAGCGGGCTGATGAAGTAGCCCAAGGCTGCCTCCACCACGCGCTCATTGTTGACCCCCCAGATGTACGTCGCCCAGTTCAGCGTGATCAAAGCCGCGGCACCGGCCAGTGTCCACCGCGCCCGTGGGCTGGCCACAATGTTCCTGAACGACTCGCGGCGCTTCAGCGCAATCACCAGCACACCCAGTGCGAGCACCGACCACAAGATGCGGTGTCCGAGGATCTCCAAGGCGCCGGCCGGCTCCAACAATGGCCAGTAGAGCGGGAACAAGCCCCAGAGCACGTAGGCCGAGATCCCGTAGGCGAACCCCGCGCGGGTTTCTGAGATTTTCGGGACCCGGGGCTTGAACATCGAGATAGCATATGGGTCGGCAGTCAGCACGTGGGCGTTTCGTCCCTGGGAAGGGGAATCCGTGGCAAAGGTAGGTCCGGCTCGGCTGGCGACCTTCGGTCTGCTCGCAGCGAGCCTCCTGTGCGCGTTGGTGATCGGCTCGGTGTCGGCCGGCGCCGCGACTGGACCAGCCAAGACGTCCGTTGCTGGTCCGCTGGCGTTCAAGACGTTGCCGAAGCGCAACTTGAACGATCGGTTGGTGAACAAGCCGACGGGTGCCATCATCAAGGGCAACGTGAATCCCGGCTGGGCGGGGAAGAACGTGGTCATCCAGCGCGCTACCTGCGATGGCTGCGCCTTCGAGAAGTTCGCGAAGGTACGCACGAATAGCTCGGGCGGCTGGAAGTACAAGTTGAGCGCCCCGGCGACCGGAAGTTGGTACTGGAAGGGCTACGTCAAGCGAACCCGCAAGTACGGCAAGTCGCAGACGAACTTCATCTACGAGGCGCGCCTGAGCTAGCCAGACGCCTCGGGTCGGGCCCTCTCGAGCGATGAGTTCCTCTCGATGTGCGGACTCGGCCCTCGACTGGCTCGCTAGTACTCACTACGACTCTCGTGTTCTTCGCAATTGCCGGCCCAACAACAGAACGTTTTCTGCATCGTGGAGTGGCGCGCAAGTCCGTTCGTCTGTGGGGCTTCGGAGACTTGCTTTGGAATGAACCCGCGTCCGACTTCTCCGCAGTCGGTGTCCATACCACGAACATTGTTGGTCTTGCGCAATCGATTGAGCAGTTCGCGCAGGAGCATGCGGTCGAGATCGGCACTGCGCGAGCGTCGTGGGATCAATCTGTCGCCAAAGCCAAAGAGCTGGGCTACGTTGGGCAAGTCGGCTCGCTGGGTTGATCTAACCAGACCCTCAGCGCATTCAGTTTCGGAATGACTCCATAAACTACCGCACTGCCCAGGTGTCCCCGCCGCCGATGAGCGCCGCTAGCCGGTCACTCGGGCTACCTGGAAGGTCGGCGCCGGCGTCGCGGATCTGTGCCCGGGCCTGGTCGTCATAGGTGGGCCTGCTCACCTGCCGGAAGATGCCGATCGGTGCCTGATTGAGATAGCCGATGTCGGTCAGCCGTGAGATGGCGAATGCCATCGACGGATCGGGACTCTGTGCGTCGTGCACGATCACCGCTTCGGCGGGCACCTCGGCTTCGGGGGCTACCCGCACTCCTCCGGTGGTGTCGTCTCGAACCACGCATAAGCCCTCCCCGAACCGAACTGGCTCGCCGTGGGTCAACCGGATCACCGCACCGCTGGAGCCGCGGCTTTTGATGGCGTCGAAGGCGCCGTCGTTGAAGATCGGGCAGTTCTGGTAGATCTCCACTAGCGAGGTTCCGCGGTGCGCGGCCGCCGCGGCGAGCACGCCGGTCAGGTGCGCGCGATCGGAGTCGATCGTGCGCGCCACGAAAGACGCCTCGGCTCCCAACGCCAACGAGATGGGGTTGAACGGATGGTCGAGCGAACCCAGCGGGGTCGACTTGGTGATCTTGCCGGTTTCCGACGTCGGGGAGTATTGGCCCTTGGTGAGTCCGTAGATCCGGTTGTTGAACAACAGGATCGTCATGTTCACGTTGCGGCGCAGCGCGTGCATCAGGTGGTTGCCGCCGATGGAGAGTGCGTCGCCGTCGCCGGTCACTACCCACACCGACAGGTCTTCACGGGCGGTCGCGATGCCGGTGGCGATCGCCGGTGCCCGCCCGTGAATCGAGTGCATGCCGTAGGTGTCGAGATAGTAAGGAAAGCGCGAGGAGCAACCGATGCCCGAGACGAACACGATGTTCTCGCGCCGCAGGCCCAGACCGGGCAGGAAGCTTTGCACGGCCTTCAGGACCGCGTAATCACCGCAGCCCGGGCACCAGCGGACCTCCTGATCGGAGGAGTACTCCTTACTGGACTGCGGTACGTCGCTGGCCGGGACCTGATCGAGCCCACCGCGGAGCCGGCCCGTATCGGATCTACCCGGGTCGAATCGTGGGGCGTCGAGGTCGATACTCACGAAAGTGCTCCTTGCCGTTGCTCGGTGCCACGCCCGGTAGTCGGGTCTGTGCCGGCTGCTCCCGGACTGCCGATGGCACCGACCCGTTCGGTGGCCAGCCCGACGTGCTGCAAGGTAACGGGCACACCCTCGGCCTGGGATACCACCTCGCCGATGGCATCCGCGAGAGCGGCTGCCTTGAGCGGCATACCGCGCACGTCGTTGTAGCCGATCACGTCGACCAAGTAACGCGCGCGCAGCAGGATGCTCAGCTGGCCCAGGTTCATCTCGGGCACCAGCACCTTGTCGTAGCGCCGCAGCACGTCGCCCAGATCAGCCGGGAACGGGTTGAGGTGGCGCAGATGGGCTTGCGCGACGTGGTAGCCGGCCTTGCGTACTCGACGTACACCCGCACCGATCGGGCCGTAGGTTGATCCCCAGCCGAGCACCAGCACTTTCGCGAGGCCGGCGCCGGGCGGACCGGACGGATCATCGACGGTCATCGGCGGTATGGTGTCCGCGATTTTGTCGATCTTGGCCTGCCGGGTGCGGACCATGAAGTCGTGGTTGGCCGGGTCGTAGGAGATGTTGCCGTGCCCGTCACCCTTCTCCAGCCCGCCGATGCGATGCTCCAGACCGGGTGTACCGGGGATCGCCCAGGGCCGGGCCAGGGTTTGTTCGTCTCGCAGGTAGGGCCAGAAGTCGCGTTCGCTTGCTTCGGTGCCGTTCGCCGAACCACCGGCCGCCGGCTTGGTGATGACGTGATTCAACTCCGTGGCGAAGTCGGGGTCGATGCGAGGCAGGTCCGATAACTGAGGAATCCGCCACGGTTCGGACCCGTTGGCCAGGTAGCCGTCGGAAAGAAGGATGACCGGGGTGCGGTACGTGATCGCGATGCGCGCGGCCTCCAGCGCGGCGTCGAAACAGTCGCCGGGCGATTGCGGTGCGATCACCGGAACCGGCGCCTCGCCGTTGCGGCCGAACATCGCCTGCAAGAGATCGGCCTGCTCGGTCTTCGTGGGCAAGCCGGTGGACGGCCCGCCACGCTGCACGTCGATGACCAGCAGCGGAAGTTCGGTCATCACCGCCAGCCCGATCGTCTCCGACTTCAACGCGACGCCCGGACCGGACGTGGTGGTCACCCCGAGCTGTCCGACGAACGCGGCGCCTAGGGCCGCGCCGACACCGGCGATCTCGTCCTCGGCTTGGAAGGTGGTGACGTCGAAGCCCTTGTGCTTGCTGAGCTCGTGCAGGATGTCCGAGGCCGGGGTGATCGGATACGAGCCGAGGAAGACCGGCAATCCGGACTGCACGCCGGCCGCGATCAGCCCGTAGGACAACGCCAGGTTGCCGGTGATGTTGCGGTAGGTCCCGGTGGGCATCGGCGCCGGCTTGACTTCGTAGGACACCACGAAGGCTTCGGTGGTCTCGCCGAAGTTCCAGCCCGAGTTGAATGCCCGGATGTTCGCGTCGCGAATGGCCGGCACCTTCGCGAAGCGCTTGTGCAGGAACGCGATGGTGGTCTCGGTGGGCCGGCCGTACATCCAGGAGACCAAGCCCAAGGCGAACATGTTCTTCGCTCGTGAGGCGTCCTTGCGACTGAGCCCGAACTCCTTGACCGCCGCCACCGTCATCCCGGTCAGGTCGAGTTCGTGGACGGCGTACTCCGCGAGGCTATCGTCGGTGAGCGGGTTCGCCGAGTAGCCGGCCTTGGTCAGGTTGCGCTCGGTGAAGTCGTGGCTGTCGACGATGATGCTGGCGCCCTTGGGCAGGTCGCCGAGGTTGGCGCGTAACGCGGCCGGGTTCATGGCCACCAGGACGTCCGGGGCGTCACCGGCGGTGAGGATGTCGTGGTCGGCGAAGTGCACCTGGAAGGACGACACCCCGGGCAGAGTGCCTTGGGGAGCCCGGATCTCGGCCGGGAAGTTGGGGAAGGTGGACAAGTCGTTGCCCAACGCCGCCGACTCCTGCGTGAACCGATCGCCGGTCAGCTGCATGCCGTCGCCGGAGTCACCGGCGAACCGGATGATCACCCGGTCTAGCTGCTGGACCTGCTTACTCACCGTGTTTCCCTTCGTGCCATGCTGATGTCGAGGACTGCGTCTGCTGGAATCTCACCTGCGGGCTCTGGCTGTTGGGCCGACAGGTCGGTGCCCCGCTCCTCGGTAGCGAGTGGGCGGAAACTCCATGCCGTCCGCAGGTCAGCGACCAGCGGATCGATGGGGTCACAAGCTACAACGATAGCTCGCGGCCGGTCTCGGAAATCCGGGTCTCCCCCGTTGGACTCCACACCCTGCCGACGCGTCACAAAATTCCGCTGACGCGTCACAAGTGGCGGGTGGGCGAGCACGAGACGCCGGCCATGAGAGGTGGCGCCAAGAGACGCATGCTGGGTGGTGGTCCGCGGGCGTCTGATCAAAGGTTTCCAGTTTTCCAGACGAATATTGAACCGTTGTGCAATACTAGTTCCAGTGAGCCGCAGGTGACCCGAGACGCCTGCGGCTCACTGCTATCTCCGGACCGGGTGCCCTCGCGACGCATCCAACCCGCTATCGGCGACGGTGGGGGACCGGGTCGGCGAAACCCCCGGTGCGGGCGGTGAGGAGCGTGAGGAACTCACGATTGACGAACAGCCGTTCTCGGCCGACTTTCAGGTCTTGGAGCAACGCCGCCTCGGCTAGTGAGTTCAACCAGCTGGTTGCGGTGGGTCGAGACACATTGCAGCGTTCCATAACGGTGGATATTCGGCAGTAGGGCTGTTCGAAGAGAACCGCCTGAAGTTCCGAATCCGCGCCGCCCCGTGACGCGGCCCGCGCGCGCTGAGAGAACGACTCCTGCAGCTCTCTGATAGCGGCGATCTTGGCGACCATTTCGTGCGAGGTCCGCTCGATGCCGGTCAGAATATAGGTCACCCAGGCGTGCCATGCGGCGTCTGCCGTGACAGCCTGAAGAAGTCGGTAGTAGTCGCTCTTAGTCTCGATGAGGTACCGCGATAGGTAGAGCAGCGGCTGATGCAACAGGCCGGCCTCGACAAGCATCAGAACGTTCAGGATTCGACCGGTGCGCCCGTTGCCGTCGGCGAATGGATGGATGGCCTCGAACTGGTAGTGGGCGACCGCCATGCGGATCAGCGGATCGAGATCATCGCGGTCGTGGACAAATCGTTCCCAGTCGCTGAGCTTCGTGGCAATGAGGTCACGACCTTCCGGCGGGCTATAGGTGACCTCTCCGGTCGTGGGACTTCCGATGCGCGTGCCCGGCAATGCCCGGATATCCATGGTGCGACCCTTGATCGCCGTGCAGATAGCTACCGCAGTGGCCGCGCTCAGCCCACGTGTCGTGGTTAGCTCGTAGCCGATTCGTAGCGCCGATCGGTAGCGCAGGGTCTCCTTCGTGGCGGCGTCCGCGCTGGCGTCGTTATCGATGTGACGGAACAGCGCATCCGTGGTCGTGACGATGTTCTCGATCTCCGAACTGGCGCGAGCTTCAAGAAGGGGAAGGGTGTTGATCAGCACGGTGGGGTTGGGGATCGACAACGCGGCTTGGTCGAGCTTGGCTAGCGCTGTATTGGCCGCGATGGCGGCCTTGAGGGTCGCTCTCGTTTCGAGTACGTCGGTGCCCGGTGGTGGCGGTAGATCGTTGTAGGGAACGTCGGCACGCCAGCCTGGCATGCGTCGACGATCTCACAAGCGGCGACAATATTCAAAAAATTCAGCCGATTTTTTAAATGTTGAGGAGAAGTGGAAACTTCCTTGTCACGTTTGGTGACATCGTTGCCCAGTCGGCCGGCCGCGATCCTCTGGCGCGGGCTGTCCTTGGCGGTGAGGCGGACCCG
>JBOFLH010000079.1:0-15907 GCA_051657765.1 Nocardioides sp.
TGATCCGGCGCTGCACGTGCGCCGGATCAACCACTCGAAGCGCACGGCCGCTAGGCGAACTCCAGTGCGCAACACTGCCAGCGATCGTCGAGGACCTCGAATCTCGCGGCGATAGCACGCGAGCGCTCGCCGTAGCGAACGTGGAAACTCGCCTCCACGGCATGACCAGCGACGAAGCTGATACGCACTCCGCACACCTGTGGTCGAGCGAGGTTGGGTGATGATCGCCCCGAGCCGGCCAACCGTCCGGCCGCCCGGGAAAGCAACAGCCCCCGCCGCGCGAGGTCGTCGTACACCCGCGGTGTGGACCACCGCAATACTTGGGTAGCCGGCCGGTCCCCGGTAGCCACCTCGGCCGCGGCCTGACCGTAGCGACGAGCCCAGAACTCCAGCTGGCGTCGGGTGGCGGTGCCGACTGGCACCACGTCGAGCTCCGCGATGGGCGGGATGGTCGGTTTAGGCACGACGGCGAGCGGTGGCGTAAGCCGCGGGCTCAGGTCGAGCGCCAAGGCGCCTTGGACGGTCGCCATCGGCGTCGGCCGGCGCAGTGTCCGGACGGCCGGCATGGTCACTGCTGTCCACCGCGAGCGGTACCCGGGCGAAGCCGCAGCACCTGTCCGGGGAAGATCAGGCCGGGGTCGGCGCCAATGATCTCGCGGTTGACCCGGTGCAGCTCGGCGCACCGGCGGGCGATGGCGCCGGCGTCAGCACGTGGCGACAGTGAGGCGGCGGCGATGTCCCACAAGGTGTCGCCCGCCAGCACGCGCACGGTGGCGTTGGGTATGGCTGGATCGGTCCCGGCCGGTTCGGCCGCTGGCGCCGCGATCGGCCGGAGTCCGGCCGGGTGGTGACTTCGTCGGGAGGTGTCATCCGTCCGGTCCGGTAGCTGGAGACCCGATATGACCCGCTGAGTCGACTCCGGGGCATGCCTGGTGCGGTCCGGGCCGTCGGGCTGGGCGCTGTTCGTTCGCGAGGTGTTCGGATGCCACGCCGTACCGGTCAACGGTGCCGCGTGCGCTGGGAGCGCGAGAGAGCCGACCGTGGCGACGCCGCACGCCACCAGCACGAGCCGGTGAAGCGAGTCCGGGCAGCCGCGTGTAGCCACCCGGGCGCCGCCCAGTGCCGCGTTGACCACAACGAGCGAGGTCATCAGCCACAGCCACAAACAGCACCCGAGCGCGACAGCCGAGCACAGCCACACCAGCAGGGTGTCGAAGGGTTGGCGAGCCACTTGCTCGGGCAAGCTCACCCCCAGCGGGGTGCGCGCGGCGGCCAGCAGGTTGGCCAGCGCGACCCGTCCGAGGATCAACAGGGCCGAGGTTGCGAACAGCCACACCGCGAGGCATCTGGCCAGCCGGTCGTATCTCGTCATGAGGAACCTTTCGTTTGCGTATGTTTGCCTAAATTAGACACGTTTTACGCATTGCGTCAAATGTTTGACCACAGTTGGCAGGATGCGGCCGAATCGTGGCAGTCTCCAGCCATGGGGTGGGAGGATCAGCTGTTCGCGGTCTTGGATGACTTGGAGCATCAGGCGGAAAGCTTGTTCGCTGTGGAGCGGGAGCTCGAGGTAGTCGATCTCGGTCGTGCCGAGTACAACCAAGTCACCCTGGCCAGCCGGTTGATGGCTTCCCTTGAACGCGAGATCGGCCTAGAGGTGTTGGGCGTGGGAGCGATCCGCGGGGTGCTCGAACGCATGGGTCATCAGTGGTGCCTCATCCAAGCGCCCACTCAAGACTGGGTGATCTCGCTCCCCGCGATCGCGTCGGTCTATGACGTGTCGCTGCGCTCGGTGCCGGAGATCGCCTGGTCGCCGGTCACCAAGCTGGGCTTCGGATCAGCCCTACGACGCATCGCCGAATCGGGCGAGCGATGTGTGGTCCATCTCCTCGAAGGTGCCCAACATGACGTGCGTCTGCGCCGAGTGGGCGCGGACTTCGTCGAGGCCGTGGCTGGCGAAGGCAAGACACTGCTGTTGAACTTCGCGGCCATCGCTGCCGTGCAAAGCCGCGACTAGCGATCCGGGCGCTAGGTCGCGTCGGCGTCGAACGGCGGCGAGCTGGCCGCAGTTGGCCCGGATTCGTTTGACCGGGTGGCCTCGGATTGGCCGTCGGTTGTGGTGGCGGCGTTCCTGTTCTGGGTCTTCTTTTTCTTGTTCTTCTTGGTTGGCACCTGCTGATCCTGATGGGACCGAGTCTTTCCCGATCGGCCGTTCTTGGCCGGCCGGTCGTCCTCATCCTCCATCGCTTCGATGATGTGCTTGCGCACGATCTCGCGTGGATCCAGGTCCCGGATCTCCAGATCGGCGAACTCCGGGCCCAGTTCGTTGCGCAGCTCGTCTCGCGCGGAGGTGGCGAAACCGCGCATCGAACGCACGAACCGCCCGGCCTGCCGGGCCAGGTCGGGAAGTTTGTCCGGTCCGAAAACGACCACCGCGACGAACGCGATGACTGCCAGCTCCGATAGGCCCATGCCAAACATGCGTTCCCTATCCTCGCCCGACCGGTGTCAAGCCGAGCTGACGTCCCTCGAGGCCACGACCCAGGTCAGCCAACTTCTCGGCAATCTTGACGAATTCGTCGTACGCCGGCGAGCCGACGTCGCCTTCGGCCACCGGCGCTCCCGAGTCACCGCCCTCGCGGACGGCGACATCCAACGGAATCTCGCCTAGCAACGGCACGGAGTATCCGAACCGTTCGCTCAGCGTCGCAGCCACTCGCTGACCGCCTCCGGAACCGAAGATCTCCAGGCGGTGCGCCGGCCCGCAATGCGGGCAGGCGAGGTAACCCATGTTCTCGATCACCCCGATCACGCGCTGGTGCAACATCGACGCCATCGTGCCCGCCCGTTCGGCCACCTCGGCGGCCGCCTCCTGTGGTGTGGTGACCACGATGACCTCGGCGTTGGGCAGGTGCTGGCCCAACGACATCGGGATGTCACCGGTTCCGGGCGGCAGGTCTAGCATCAGGACATCGAGGTCGCCCCAGTACACGTCGGCGAGCATCTGCACCAGCGCTCGATCCAACATCGGGCCGCGCCAGGCAACCACCTGGTCGCGGCGCGGTTTCAACATGCCGATCGAGATCGCCGAGACCCCGGACGGTGTCGGCACCGGCATGATCATGCTTTCGACCTGGGTTGGACGGGCCTCCGCGATACCCAACATCGCCGGCACCGAGTGGCCGTAGATGTCCGCGTCAACCACACCCACTCGTCGACCACGACGAGCCAACGCAACGGCCAGGTTAACGGTGACCGATGACTTTCCGACCCCGCCCTTGCCGCTGGCGATCGCGAAAACCTTGGTCAGCGACCCTGGGCGGGCAAAGGGGATCTCTTTGGCGGCCACGCCGCCGCGCAGGGTTTGTTGGAGTCCGGATCGCTGCTCGTCACTCATCACGCCAAGGGTCAAGTCGACCGAGGTGACACCGGGCACCCCGGAGACGGCACCGGTAACCTCTCGAGTGATCGTCTCCCGCATCGGACAGCCGGCCACTGTCAACAACACGGTCAACCTCACCTGGCCGTCTTCGCCGATCTCGATGCCGTCGACCATGTTCAGTTCGGTAATCGGGCGCTTGATCTCAGGATCGTGCACAGTCGCGAGTGCGGCCAGCACCGGATCAAGAAGCGGAGCGGTCATGAGACCAGCCTAGTCCGCCGGTGCGTGATGCACCGGCACGCACCCACCCTGGGATGACCGGGCCACCATCGGCGATTGGACCCTGCCGCGGGCGTTGGTCGAAGTGGATCGACCAATTCATGGCGGTCAGCGCTATCCGCGGCGCGCTCGGCTCAGAGAAAGCAGGGGGCGGTGCGCCGTCAGCGTTCGACGGCGGAACTGGGTTTCCCGGCAGCTGCATCCTCGGCCTTGGCGCGGTCGTCCAGTTCAGTCAGCAACGACCGAAGCTCTGATCGGACGAAATCCCGGGTGGCCATGTCGCCAACCACGATCCGCAGCGCGGCGATCTCACGGGCCAGATACTCCATGTCGGCATGTGCTCGCGCGTTCACTTGTCGGTCTTGTTCGGCGGCAACCCGATCCCGGACTTCCTGTCGGTTCTGGGCCAGCAAGATCAACGGGGCGGCGTAGGACGCCTGCAAGCTCAGCATCAAAGTCAAGAAGATGAACGGGTAGCCATCCCAGTGCACGCCGGCCGGTGTCAGCACATTCCAGCCGATCCACAGCGCGACGAACAACGTCATGTAGATCAGGAATCGGGCCGTGCCCATGAACCGAGCGAACTGTTCGGCGAACACACCGAAGGTGTCCCGTAAGGTCTCCCGGTCATACGCCGGCCGTTTGCGCAACAACCGGCCGGTGTCCTGCGGTGTGTCGAGCCGACTCATCCGGTGGCGATCGACAGTCATGCCCAGACCTCCCCAGACGTGCGGCCGGCTTGGTTCGAGCGGTCGCGCCAACCGTCGGGCAGCAGGTGATCGAGCAGGTCGTCGACGGTGACCGCGCCGAGCAGCCGGCCCGCTTCGTCGACAACCGGCGCCGCGGTCAGGTTGTACGTCGCCACATGGATGGCTACCTCGAGCATCGGGGTATCGGCGTGAATGGCGGCCAGTTCGGAGTCCACGAAACCGGCGACCAGGGCGGAAGGCGGCTCACGAAGCAGCCGCTGGATGTGCACCATGCCGAGCATCCGCCCGGTGGGTGTTTCCAACGGCGGCCGACACACGTAGACCTGCGCCGCCAAGGACATCGGGATCTCGAATCGCCGGACATGGGCCAACGCCTCGGCCACCGTTGCATCCGGCGGCAAGATCACCGGCTCGGGGGTCATCATGCCGCCGGCAGTCTCCTCGTCGTACTCCATCAGCCGGCGCACGTCTTCGGCATTTTCAGGTTCCATCAGCGCGAGCAGCCGCGCGGCGGTTTCCGCCGGCAGGTCAGCAATCAGGTCAGCAGCGTCGTCAGCCGACATCTCTTCGAGGATGTCCGCCGCGCGCTCCGGGTCGAGGTGGCTGAGGATCTCGACCTGGTCCTCGTCGGGCAGCTCCTCGAGGACATCGGCGAGTCGCTCGTCGTCCAGTGCCGCGACCACCGCGGTCCGGCGTGCGCTCGGCAGGTCGTGCAATGCGCTCGCGGCATCGGCCGCGCGCATTTCGCTCAGAGCTTCGAGAAGTCGGGTGGCGCCTTGGGTCTTCTCGTGTTGCGCCAAACCCTCCACGTCGCGCCACTGGACGACGTGGGTTTGGCCACGTCGTCGGAAACCCCGGCCGGGCTCCTGCACCGCGACCCGGGTGACCAACCAGTCGCGAGTGCGGGTCTGTTCCATGGCAACGTCGTAGATAGCGCCCCGAGTTCCGGACTCGGTGATGATGACCTGGCGGTCCAGGATTTCTCCGATCACCAGAGTCTCGGTACCGCGTTGCTCGAAGCGGCGCATGTTGAGCAGGCCGGTGGTGTAGACCGCGGCGCTGTCGATGTTGATCACCCGGGTCATCGGCACGAAAACTCGCCGACGGCCGAGTACCTCGCCGACCATGCCGACCACACGCGGTCCGGCCGGTCGTGGGCCGGCACGACCCGACGCGCCCGTCCCGGAGCGCAATGCGACCACCAGGTCGCGCACCTTGCCCACGTAATCACCGAGCGGATCCAAAATGGGCAAGCCGACCAGGCGGGCCGCGAAGACGCGGGAAGGGGTCGTACTCACGAGCAAACGCTACCGGGTGGGTGGGATCGTGGAAGGCCTGAGGGCGGCGGTTGGCCGGATAGTATCGTCTCCTCGATCACGATGGGAGGTGAGTCAATGCCGAGACACGCGCCACCAGGGCGGAACGCCGCCCCCCGCCGGTGGGGTCTGCTGGGCATCACCTTCGTGGTCATGATCGGCAGTCCGTGGCTCGTCCTCTCCGATCGGGTGGGCTGGGGTTGGAGCGCCGACGCGCCAGCGAATTCGGCGACCGGATCCTCGGCCGGCCGCGGTCCCCGGGGAACCACGGCAAGTGCCGAGCCAGTGCTCAGCGGTGGCGAGACACCCCGGCCGACATCCTCGTCGCGAGGCTCATCGGGCGCCGCGGAGCCGGCCGACGCGGCATCGAATTCCGCTAGCCCCTCGGGCACTCCGGCCGGTGCAGGAACAGTTCAAGCCGCCCGCCCGCAACCACTTCGAGACGGATTCCGGTTCGCGCGGCTGACGACGAGTTTCCGGATCGGCACACTCAACATTCTGGGCAGTCAGCATACCGTCGGGAAGGGCGGCTATGGCCCGGGCACGGACCGCGCGGGCATCTCCGCCGGGCTGGTGAAGTCGCGAGCCATCGACGTGATGGCCCTGCAGGAGGTGCAAGACGATCAATTGACCGTGTTGAACTCGGCGCTGAGCGGGTACACCATCTGGCCCGGCCAAACTCTGGGCAACAACGGTCAGCGGTTGCAGCTGGCCTGGCGCAGTGATCGGTTCGACCTGGTGGACTCGGGCTCGGTCACCCATCCCTTTGATCGCCAGTTGATCCCGTTGCCCTATGCGCTCCTACGTGACCGCAACACCGGCGCCGACTTCTGGGTGATCGTCGCCCATAACTCCGCACGTGACTTGGAGGGCGAGCGCGACGCGGCCACCAGCATCGAGATCGCGTTGATCAATAGATTGCAGGCGGACGGAACACCGGTCTTCATCGCGGGAGACATGAACGAAACCTCGGAGTTCTACTGCCGAGTCTCGGCAGCTACCGGCATGACCGCGGCCAACGGCGGCAGCGCCGCCGGCAGCTGTGTCCTGCCGCCGCCGCCGCTTCGGATCGATTGGATCATGGGCAGCCGGGTTGACTTCTCCGGTTATGTGCAGGACGGAGCGTCACTGCCCGAGGCCAGTGATCACTTCCTGTTGTACGCCAACGTCACCTTGGCCACATCGGACTGATCCGCCCGGCCGATGCGCGCCTGGCAGGTCACTATTCGCTACCATCGTGGGTGTGATCACGCTCGTTTGGCGGCGCCGCTCGCCAGGTGCCGAGCCTTCGCGTGCCGCGCCGATCGTCGTCGCTCCCGGGCTTATCCGCTCGGGACTCATTGTCGCGGTGCTGGCGCTGGCGGCGTGTGGCACCGACACTACGACGTCGCCGATCTCTGGCATCGACGCGAGTTCGCGGACCCAGCCGGCGTCTGCTTCGCCCGCTGGGACCGAAGAGTCCGCACCGTCCTCCGGCGCCGCGACCGCTCAGTCGGCGAGTTGGCCCGATTGCCGAGTGATCTGGGTTCCCGGCGACCGCCTGCCTCGCCGATATCGGGGTTGCCTCGACGGCGCTACATCGGTGCCGGCCCAGGTGCGCAACTGTTCGTCGGGAGGCCGCCTGGTGATCTACGGCAATCGGTTCTATGCCGCACTCGGCGGTCCGATCAACCAGGTGCCGGGTCAGCTGGCCACCGATCAGGACTTCCAGCAGGTCAGCACCGCCTGCGCCGGCTAGCCACCCAGTCGCCGAACGTGCGGCCACATGGGTCAAAGATGCGCTCGTTGTTTGCCGATGCGGATAGGCTGATCCGGCGCCGCGGCCTCAGGCTGGAGGCGGTCAACCGACGGGCTCGGATGCCGGTAGCCCAAGACACCTGTGGGGAGTGGTTCATTCATGCGTCGATCGTTGGTGGCGATGATCCTGGCTCTGGCGAGCGTGCTCACGGTCGGCGCCTTGGTGCCGCTGACTCCGGTGGCCTCAGCCGCCCCCGACAACTACATTCCTCGCAAGGGTGTGCGGTTCAACGATCCGTATGGAAGTCTGTGGGCCGAGCGGCGAATCCTGCGCCAGATCGTGCGAACTATGGACAGCGTCCCGCGGCGCGAACGGATCCGGATGGCGGCGTGGAGCATCAACAGCCCGGCCATTGCGGACGCGGCGATCCGAGCACACCGCCGCGGTGTGTCGGTGCAGATGATTATGGACACCACCAATGAAAGCCCCACCACACCGAACCCCACGGTACGTCGACTGATCAATGCGTTTCGAGGCGACAAGGATCGCCCCAAGTCACGGCGCAGTTGGTTGCGCCAGTGCAGTGGGTCGTGCCGCGGCACCAAGGGCATCCCGCACGCGAAGTTCTATCTCTTTAGCCGAGTTGGCAAGGTAGAGGACATCGTGATGTACGGTTCCGCCAATGCCACCGAGGCGAGCGCGAACATCCAATGGAATGACCTGCACATCATCAAGAATGCCCCAGCCAGCTATTCCGAGTTCGTGTACATCTTCCGGCAGATGAAAAAGGACGAACCGGTGACTCAGGGCTACCGACGTTGGAAGCACGGACCCTTCACCAAGTACTTCTACCCCTATGCCGGCGACCGGCCCGCTGGAGATCCAGTGTTGAGGATTCTCCGTCGCGTGAAATGCAAGGGAGCTACTGGCGGCGCAGGTGTCAATGGGCGCACCCAGATCCGGATCGCGCAAACCGCTATGTTCGGTGCGCGGGGAATCGCCATTGCTGAGAAGATTGCCGAATTACAGCGCCGAGGTTGCAACATCCGGATCGTCTACGCCTTGTTCGGTGACGAGGTCCTGCGGATCCTGCGTCAGGACGGCGGAACGCCCGTCCCGCTGACTCACCTGGCCTATGACTCGAACGAGGATGGCCTCTACGACGTGTACGTCCACCTCAAGGCGCTGGCTATCAGTGGACGCTACCGCCGCAAGACCGATGCCAACATCGTCTGGAACGGATCGGCCAACTGGTCGTCGGTCGCGTTGGCGAGTGACGAGATCGTCGGCCGCTGGAAAAAACGGAAAGTGACCCGCAAATACATCGACTGGATCGACTACCTATTCACGAACCGGCCGACTAGTTGGCTCCCCGACGACACGGTTGCCCTAGCGAAGCGGCGGGGTGTCGACCCCTACAAACTGATTCGAATGGAAATGTAACACCCTGCGAGCGGGTACCATCACGACGAATGTGACCAGCATTCGGCACACGTGAACTACAGTGACTCACCATGAACAGGCATGGTGTATGTATTCTCGGGCTGTTACTCGCATTGGTTTCCGGCGCCGCTGTTGTCGGCGAACCAAATCTGCGTTTGGCCGGCGCTCCGATAGGCAACGTGCTAGCGCCGGCGTCCGCGCCGGCCGTCCTGACGGCTCCCGTCGCGCCTGAGGGAGCTTCGGGCGGGGCCGTGGTGTCGCTCAGCGCAGGGGGCCAGAGCACCTGCGAGACCAGGGCGGACGGGTCGGCCTGGTGCTGGGGGCGCAATGACTACGGCCAGCTCGGTGATCGGTCGACAATCGGCCGGTCGAGCCCACTTCAGGTACCCGGATCCGATTGGCGACTGATCAGCACCAGTGGGGCCACCACCTGCGCCATCAAGGTCGACGGCACCTTATGGTGTTGGGGCCTGAACAACTTCGGGCAAGTCGGGGTGCGGCGTTCCAGGCCACGACTGAAGCCGGTCCGGGTTGGTACGGCGACCTGGACCAGCGTGGTCAGCGGCTGGGGGCACACCTGCGGCATCCAGAGTTCCCCCGGATCTGATCGGGCCCGCGCCGAGTTAGCCGGATCCGCCGTACCGGAGCCGGACGCCGGGAGCCTGTGGTGTTGGGGCCAGAATCTGAGTGGCCAGTTGGGTGTCGGCAGCACTCGCCGCCACGTCGCCCGGCCGACTCGCGTCGGGCCGGCCGACGATTGGGCTAGCGTCACGGTGGGCGGCTGGCACACCTGTGCCACGCGGGTGGATTATTCCGCCTGGTGCTGGGGGCGCAATACCTTCGGTCAGCTGGGCCGTGACATCCGCGCTCAGTCGAGTCCGTTCCAGGTGGGCAAACGAAACAACTGGGGCACGGTGACCGCCGGCTGGGGCCATACCTGCGCGACCCGACTCACGGGTCAGGCCGGCTCGGTCCGGTTCGGCACCGGAATCAAATGTTGGGGCTACAACGATCAAGGCCAACTCGGTGACGGCACCACGACGGCCAGCGCAAAGCCCCGACTGATCGGCATCGAGCGGCGATGGCGCAGCGTGAGCGCGGGTGACGCGAACACGTGCGCGCTGGACGAGACCGGCTACACCTGGTGCTGGGGTAGCAATCGATATCGGCAGCTGGGGACCTCAATGGCGCCGCGGAGCCGGAGTGCCGTGCCAGCCGCGCCCGGTTCGATGGCGAGGCTGACATCGGGCTGGCTGCACACTTGTGTTGCCCCGGCGACGGGTTCGACCCGCTGCTGGGGAAACAACGAACAGGGCCAGCTTGGCGCCGGCACCGTGGCCCGCGCTCAACCCGTTGCCTCCGGCGGTGCTCGGACAGCTGGACCATCGCTCGACCGAGCCGCGGAAAGTCGACGGTGGACTGACCGAGGGTGGGACACCATGACCTTGAGCGAGGTGGCCCGACACGCCGTCCAGGGTCGTCCGGCCGTCGGGCCTACGGCGAGGTATGGCGGCGAATCCTCAGCCGGCACCGATAGATCCACAGGGCACAACGGCTCGCCGCCCGGTCGGCGAGCGAAGCCGTGGAAGCTGCGGGTGATGACCTTCAATGTGTTGGGCAGCCAGCACACCGCCCCTGGTGGTGCCCGGCCGGACTTTGCGCCCGGGCGACTTCGTGCGGAGTGGTCGACGAACCTCATCGCCCGCAAGCGAGCCTCGCTCATCGGGATGCAGGAGGTTCAGCCGGACCAGTTGGCGGCCTTCGAAAGCGCTAATCCCGGTCGCCTCGCCTTCTACCCGGGCGTCTCACTCGGCTACCCCGGCGCCCCGCAATCGGTCGCCTGGCGTCGGTCGAAGTGGTCGCTCGTGTGGCAGACCACCGTGGCGATCCCGTTCGTCGGAACCTGGCGCCCGCAGCCGGTGGTTCGACTGCGCGACCGAGCCACCGGTCGCGAACTGTATTGGATCAATGCGCATTTCTCGCCCCGTGGAATGGAACGAGATCGAGATCGTGCGACCACGATCGTGACTAAGATGGTGCGTCGACTCCAACGCGACCGGTTACCGATCATCCTTACGGGTGACTTCAATGAACGGCGGGAGATCTTTTGCAAGGTGACTCGTCGGACCAAGCTTCGTGCGGCCAACGGCGGCCGCAATGGTGGTCGGGGTGAGTGTCGTCCGCCGCGCGGGATGAGGATCGACTGGATTTTTGCCTCGCGGGGCAAGCTTCGTAGGCTACGCATCGATCAGGGCGCGGCGGTGCGCCGGATCACTGATCATGCCGTGCTCAAGACGAAGGTAGTCGTGCGGTAACGCTCGAAGGATGCGGCACGTTAGCGCGCCGGGTATCGTGCCCGGGCTGAGGGAGTGAGCTTGAGTTCTGGTCGCAGGGTTTCTGAAGCGACGCGAGTCGACGACCAAGGGGTGCGGCTGCATCCGAGCTTTCACGGGTCCGCCGATGTGTATTTCGACGGTCAGCGGGTGTGGTCATTTGCCTCGCGACGGGTGGCGAGTGACGGATTGGTTCGTTGGCCGAGCGTCCTGAGCCGATTGCTGGACGGGCAGGCCCAGGTTCGGGTGCAACACGACTCCGAGGTGCTCTTCGATCGGGCCGTTCAGTTCGGCACGTCGCGTGATCGACTGAGGTTCGTCGACACCAACGGCACGCCGATCATCGTGGACAAGTGGGGACTCATTCAGCGCCCGTTCGATGGTCGTCGAGCCGCCGGCGTGGTCGACGCGATGACCGAGATGGCGGAGCGAATTCTTCGGGTGATGCGCGAGGATTGTGGCATCGATGGATGGATCGCCTTTGGCACGCTGCTGGGCGCCGCCCGCAACGGTCGAGCCATCGGACACGACTCCGACATTGACCTGTGTTTCCTGAGTGAACATCAGACGCCGGCAGAGATGATTGGCGAGCTGTGGACGATTGCCCGCGCGCTCCGGGCTCGGGGTATGCGGGTCCAGCACAAGACGGGCAGCTTCCTCACCGTCCGGTTCCCCGTGCCGGACGGCGGTCAGGGCGGGATCGACGTCTACACGTGTTTTTTCCTGGACGGGTTGTTGTACGAGACCGCGACGGTGCGCGCACCGATACCGATCAGCGCGGTGCTCCCGTTGATCGAGATCGAGTTCGAAGGACGGATGCTGCCGGCACCCGCGGATCCCGAGGCGCTGTTGACGGCCTCCTACGGGCCGGACTGGCGGGTGCCCGACCCGTCGTTCCAGCATCGCCCGCCGCCGGCCACAGTCCGCCGTTTCGATCAATGGTTCGGCTCGCTGATGCGGCATCGTCGGGAGTGGCGCCACCACAACAACGAATTGGCCAGCAACTCCGCGAAAGCCTCCGAATTCGCCCGCTGGGTCAGCGACCAGGTGCCGGACCGGAGCCAGATTATCGAGGTCGGCTCGGCCAGTGGGCGGGACCTTCGCTACTACGCCAAACACGGCCATGACGTGCTCGGGTTGGATTACGCCGCCCCCAACACTAGGGGCGTCAACCGAAGAGTGCGCAAGGGCGGCCCGAGGATGGGTCAGGAACGCGGGCGGCGGGCGCCTGTCGACGCTGCCCGCGAGATGTCGGTGAATCTCTACGATCTGCGAGACACGCTGACGATGGGCGCGCTGCTCAGCCGCGGGCGGGCGCCCAAGGTGATCTGCGCGCGCGAACTCTTCGAGACCCTGGAGCCGGACGGCCGAGACAACTGCGCTCAGCTGATCGCGATGAGCCTACGCCGAGGTGGCACGGCCTATTTCGAAGGACGGCGCCTGTCCCGTGAAGACGCCGACGCATGGCAGGCTAAGTTTGGTGGCGGCAAGCTGTGGCCCACCGAGCCGGGCACGCTAGAGCGGACTTTCGGTGCGCGTGGCGGCCTAGTCACCTACCGTGACGAGGGCCCAGCGAGATGGAGAATGATTGTGAAGTGGGGCCAGTGAGGTGACCGAGCGCTGTTATCTGCATGTCGGCGCGCCTAAGTCCGGAACGACGTACCTCCAAGACGTTTTGGCGACCAATCGTGAGCGGCTCGCCGCGTCCGGTGCCCTGGTGGTGGGCCGGAGCCAGGTCGATCGAGTGCACGCCGGCATGGTGCTCCGCGAGGATCCTCGGCTGGCCGACCTCCGCGATCACGCTCGTGGCGCCTGGGCGCGGCTGGTTGCCGAGATTCGCGAGTGGCCCGGGCCGATCAGCGTGCTCAGCTATGAGCTCTTCGCTGGGGCCGAGCCGGCGCAAATCGCGCGTGCGATCGACGACCTGGCTGGCATCGAGGTGCACGTGGTCATCACCGCCCGCGATCTGGCCAAGGCCGTGCCGTCGTCGTGGCAGGAGCGATTGAAGTTCGGGCTCACCACACCGCTGGAGAACTGGATACCGCCGCCGGAGAGCGCCGGCGTCCGATCCGAGTGGGGCTGGCGCACCATGGATCCGGCTGGTGTCGCACGGCGGTGGGGAGCGAACCTGCGGCCCGAACACGTGCACATCGTGACGACGCCTCGAGTGATCAGTCCGGCCGAGCTGTGGCAACGATTCGCGGCGACGTGTTCGTTGCCCACCGACGGCGTCGAACTGAATGTTGACCGGGTCAACGAATCGTTGGGACTAGTTGAGGCCGAGCTGCTACGCCGGATCAATGAGCGCATGCGGCCGCCCATCACCGGCAGTCGTGAGTATGCGGTCTGGGTCCGCGACACCCTGGCACATCTGGTATTGGCCAGACTCGGCAAGGAGCCGATCGGGGTGACCGACCAGCAACTTGCCGACGCGCAGCAGCGAGCAACTGAGGCGGTTGCGGCGATCGCCGACGCCGGCTACGACGTGTGCGGCGACCTCGACGACCTCGCGGCGACGAGTGCGACGGCGCGCACTCCGGCCGAGGTTGCCGACTCGGAGCTGCTGGCCAGTGCGGTCGAGGCGATCGTCGGCCTGTTGCTGGTGCTGCGAGACCAGGTTCGGCGCAAACCGATCGTTGACCCCGGCTCGAGACCGTCCAGCGAACAGCCGGGCGTGAAGAGGGCGATAGGCAACGTGGCCAGGTGGGCCGCCGGACCCTACGTGAATCGTCGTACCGAGCAGTTGCTCAGGCAGGTGGAGGCGCTGGAGGCCGAGGTCGCCCAAGCCCGAGGTCTCCAGCTGCGTGTGGCTACCTTGCAGGACGTGGTCGCCGAACTGCTGCTGCCGGCATCGGCGGCGGACACCCGAGTGACCGCGTCCGCGCTGCGCGCCTATCGAAAAGGGGCCCTATGAGGAACGGGGCCCCATGAAGAAGCCGGGCCAGGACGAGCTGGCAACCGTCAAGCGGAATGGCCTGCGGCCGGCACGGCGCCCGCTGGCCGCCCGACTGGCCAAGCCATGGGCCGCGGTCCGGACTGTCGGCTTTCGGTCGGCAGACAACTCCCGGTTTGCCGACCTCTACCGGCTCGGGAACCGGGTCGCCGATGCGCGCGCAGCCCTCGCCGAGAACCGGGCGCTCGATCAACGTTTGGCGACACAGGTCGCCCGGCTCGAAGCGAGCTTGATCCCGGTGCTCGAACAGCACCTCGCGGCATCCGGTCGCCATCACCGGCGTCGAGACCGGAAACGGTAGCGGGTTTCGCGAATGTCGAACGAAACCCGGCGGACTCCCGATGACCGGACTCCCGGTGACCCGATTCGCGTTGACCTCTCCGTTGTCGTGCCTTGTTACAACGAAGAGGAATCCTTGCCCAGCCTGGTGTCGGTATTGGTCACGGAGCTGGCGGAGATAGCCGAGACCTTCGAGGTCATCCTGGTCGACGACGGTAGCGAGGATCGGACCCTGGAGCTGTTGCGGGAGATCAACGCCGCCGACTCGAGGTTCCGGTTTCTCTCACTGAGCCGCAACTTCGGCAAGGAGTCCGCCATGCTGGCCGGCCTGACTCAGGCCTGGGGCGACAAGGTGGCCATCATCGACGCGGACTTGCAACACCCGCCCAGCCTGTTGGCGACCATGGTGCCGCTGATCGACGGCGGGTTTCATCAGGTGGTTGCTCGCCGCACTCGGACCGATGATCCGGTGGTCCGCACCGTGCTCTCTCGCGCCTACTACTGGCTGATCAATCGCTTGATCGAGGTGAAGCTCGAGGACGGGGTTGGCGACTTTCGTGTGCTCAGCCGGGTGGCGGTCGATGCGGTGTTGTCGTTGGGGGAGTCCAACCGGTTCTCCAAGGGGCTGTTCGCCTGGATCGGCTTTCCGACCGCAGTAGTGGACTATGAGAATGTGTCCCGATCGCACGGCGCGACGAAGTGGGCGATGCGCGATCTGTTCAATTACGGGATTGACGGGGTGGTGTCGTTCAACTATCGCCCGCTGCGACTGTCGATCTGGTTCGGTGCCACGGCCAGTGCGATCGCGCTCGGCTATGCCATCTGGGTGCTTGGCGATGCCATCCTCTACGGCAACTCCGCCCCCGGCTATGTGACCACCATCTGCGCGGTCACCGGCTTCGGCGGCCTACAGATGATCATGCTCGGTGTGATCGGCGAATACCTCGGCCGAATCTACTCCGAGGCGAAGGCGCGGCCGTTGTTCCTGTTGAAGGAGAGCAGCGAGGGCCTGGCGCGTACCCCGGTCGCGGTGCCTCTCGGCCCCGCCTACCCCAGGGTCCGCCCGCCGGCCAATGACCGGCCGGCATCCGTCGGGCCCGCGAGAGGCGGGCCTAGGAAAGCTGAGCCGCCCAACGACGGGATGCTCGGCGACCGGCCCGCGAAAGTGTCGGAGTGAGGAGCTGGGTGGGCCGCCGATGGTCCGCTGTGACTCGTCCGGAAGCCATCGCGTCGCCGGTGGCGCGTTGGGCGTTGTTGGTGTGCCTGGTGACTGCGGCGTACGCGTCGATCCCGTATCTGCTCAGTCCGTGGTTCTATCAACGCGGTGACACCGCCGCACAGTTTGCTCCGACTTGGTTCCATCTCGGTGAGCTGGTGCGCGGCGGCGGTTGGCCGGTGTGGCTGGACCCGGATGCGTGGGCCGGCGGCAACTATGGTGCCGAGGCGCTGTTCGGCATCTACAACCCGCTCAATG
>JBOFLH010000080.1:0-3537 GCA_051657765.1 Nocardioides sp.
GACTTGCCCTGGCGTACCACCTCGCGGCCACCGTCCTAACGAAGCTTGGCGAGGCCGATCTGGCGTGGAGTGCGTCGAACCGAGGAATCGAAGCCGCGCAGCAGAGCGAGAATCCGATCATCATCGGCTCACTTCTCCGATCCGTAGCTCACTCGTTGTTGTCGATCGGCGCGTACGCCGAGGCCGTACGTCTTACGAACGACGCCGCCGACTTCTTCGCACCACATCTGCCTAAGGCCGGGCCGACGATGCTGTCGATCTACGGGACCGCACTTCTGGCAGGCTCAATGGCGGCGGCGCGCGCCGACGATCGATCAACCGCTCGCGACTTCCTCGACGGCGCCAGCGCCGCCGCTCGACGCCTTGGCCACGACGACAACCGACTCTGGACCGCCTTCGGCCCGACCAACGTAGCGATCCATCGGGTTTCGACAGCGATGGAGCTTGGCGACGTCCAGGTCGCCGTCGCCCTCGGCCCGGACATCGACACCTCCGGCATGCCAGTCGAGCGGCGCGTACGGCATGCACTAGAAGTCTCGCGGGCTCTGAGTAGTGCGAATAGGCGAGATCAAGCACTGGCAACACTGCTAGAGGCCGAGAGGGCCGCGCCAGAACAGGTTCGCTACCACTTCCTGAGCCGCCACCTAGTCCAGACGTGGGTGAGGAACGAACCGGGCCGGCCAGGGTTCCATCTCGCGGGCCTCGCCGAGCGCCTCAATGTCGTCTAGCAGCGGCGCACCGGCCCTAGGGTGAACACTATGACGCCTTCGATGTCACAACCCCGCGTAGCGGCAGGTGCGCTCTTCTTCGACGAGCAAGACCAGCTGCTGCTGGTGAAGCCGACCTACAAGGAAGGCTGGGAGATCCCTGGAGGCTACGTGGAAGCCGGCGAGACTCCCATCGAGGCGTGCGAACGAGAAGTGACAGAGGAACTCGGGCTCACACGCACGGTGGAACGCCTCCTCGTTGTCGATTGGGCACCGGCCGACAACGAGGGCGACAAGTTGCTCTTCGTGTTCGATGGCGGCATCCTCAGCGCGGACGAACTGTCGGCAATCTCTCTACCACCTGATGAACTTGAACGCTTCGCCCTGCACGCTCAGTCCGCGCTCAAAGACTTGATGATTGACCGCTTGGCCAAGCGTGTCACGACGGCCCTCGATGTCCGACAAGGCGGCGGCATGGCCTACCTAGAGCGCGGCGTACCGACACAACCGCCCTCTACGGACTGGTGGACTACCGATGACGTGGCGTCGTTCCTCGAAGTGTCAACGTCAACTGTCCGGGCCTACATGGCAAGAGAACAGATGCCTGAACCCGAACGACGTATGGGCCGACTCCCTCTCTGGCGCCCCGCCAGCATCCGCCGCTGGCACGAGAGACGGCCACGCAAGCCAGCTGTCCCGTCAGCATCGGCCTAGGGTCGGACCTTTGCCAGCTGAGCCGCTCTGTTGACCTCGTGATCGCCCAGGTTGCGGCGGCCGCTGGCGCCTGAGGAATTCGGGTTCGCACCCATTCATTGCCTTCCCGGGCCTGGTTCATTCTGCGAGATGCGCTAACTTATCTGATTCGAGGAATCGGTGGATCTCATCCGAGACTGAACTTGTGAAAGTCGCCCCGTCGAACGAGGCGTCCCTGGTGAATGTCGCCTCATTGAACCATGCGCCCCCGGTGAATGTCGCCGCGTCGAACCAGGCGTGCCTGGTGAAGGTCGTCTTGCAGAACGAGGCGCCCCTGGTGAAGGTCGTCTTGCCGAACGAGGCGGCCCCGGCGAAGGTCACCCTGTCGAATGAGGCGTGTCTGGTGAATCTCGCGTCAACGAACCAGGCGTGCCTGCTGAACGTCGCATCGCCGAACCAGGCGAGCCTAGCGAATGTCGCCCTACCGAACGACGTGCGCCCGGCGAACCTTGCGGCGCCGAACGAGGCGGCCCCGGCAAATGTCGTCGCGTTGAACGAGGCGCGCCCGGCGAACGCTGCCGTGTCGAATTTTGCCTCGCTGATGAATGTCGCGCTGCTGAATGAGGCGTGCCTGGTGAACCGCGCCCCGTGGAACCAGGCGGCCTCGGTGAACCTCGCTTCGCCGAACGAGGAGCGCCCGGTGAACCTCGCCCTGTCGAACGAGGCGCCCTCGGTGAACCTCGCCCTGTCGAACGAGGCGGCCCCGGTGAACCTCGCCTCGAGGAACCAGGCGGCCCCGGTGAACCTCGCCCCGAGGAACCTGGTTTCTTGTGTGAAGGTCGCATGGCCGAACCTGGCGTCCCCGGTAAATGTCGCGGCGCCGAACCTAGCGTCCCCGGAGAACGTCGCCCGGCCGAACCTGGCGTTCCCGGTGAACCTCGCGGCGCCGAACGAGGCGGCTCGGGCGAATGTCGCGTCGCCGAACCTAGCGTCCCCGGAGAACGTCGCCCGGCCGAACCATGCGCGCCCGGTAAACGTTGCCCCGGTGAAGCTGACGCCTGCAGGTATGACGCAGTCCGTCATATCAGTATCGGGAAGCGTTGCCGAAGTGAAGTCGAGTCGGAGCCGGGACCAGGCGCCGCCCCTCTTGCTGCGTATCCGCCAGCCATTGCGCATCCAGATCCTGCGAGTGCCGGCCGCCCCGTAGGGCCGGAGGTGGTCAGCGATAACTCGGAGGATTGTCTTGCGGACCTCGATCTCACCGCTTGCGTCCGGGTAGGTATAGGTCCTCGTCTCTAGCGGCTCATTCGCAACCGTCTTGGTGAACGTCCGTGCCGCCAGCGGATGCTCAGGATCGAGAATGCTCTGCCACGGGAGACGAAGGTATGCGCAAAGCACGTCTACGCATTGCTGTCGCTGTGCGGGCCACTCATCGGCCAGGTTAGCGAGGACATACACGCCAGCAAGTCGAGTGGTCGGGTTTTCACTACCGAGCTGAGCGACCGCAACGCCATACCGTTCTCGCGGTTCCTGGCGTTCGTGCAGCTCTTGCCTTCGATATGCGACGACCAAGGCAACCGCCGCGCCGAGGCCTGCTCCGATCGTCAGTCCGAGCTTGAGAGCGTCCAGGAAACTGGGATCATCCGCGCTAGTAGGTGGCCGGATCTCCCACCACGGCCAGCCGAAGCTGTGGTGGGCTATGACGAAAGCGGCCAGCAATGCCAGTGCCAGTGCCAGTGAAGCCACGCCAATGACGATCGCGGCCATCGGAAGCCGAGTCTTCCTGAGCACAGCTACTTTCCCTTCGTCGGCGGTGCGCCGTTCATGCGACTCGCCGAGCGTACGACGGGGTGATCGCCAGTGTGTAGGAATCGGCCGGGAACCAAGAGCCCAGCGCTTTGACCGCGTCCGGAGCTATATGAGCCGCTAGTGCCTGAGCGATGCCTGAGTCTGGACGGCTGTGGCCGAGTGCGCAGGTCAACGGGCCGGGGAGCGAACCACTCATAATCCTCCGGTCACGGGTTCAAGCCCCGTCCGCCCCACCAGCCCTCGGGAGGGTGCGCCGCTTCATGCTCACCCTCCCGAGCCATCCACCAGTTCTGACCACTGCTCAGTGTGGGACCAGTCAACCTCTGAG
>JBOFLH010000081.1:0-5957 GCA_051657765.1 Nocardioides sp.
CGTCATGGACCTGATCAAGTCCAAGGAAGCCGCAGGCCCCGACGAGGAATAGCCCGACCCCGTCCGATAGTCGCAAGGCAACGGCACCTCGAACTCAGCCCGGGCGAGTCCAAGCGACCACTGCCCGGCGATGGGCTTGGGCAAGGGTGACTGCCGTGTGTTCAGGCAGCTGCTGCATAGGTGGCATAGTCTTGTTTAAGACAAGTGGCTATCGGGGGCTAAGTGATGAAAGTCAGCGTCCAACTGTTCGCATCCCACCATGAGGGCGAGACGGCAGTCGGGGTTGTTGAGCAGACCGTAGAACTCACCCGGCTTGCTGATGAACTCGGTTTCGACACAGTCTGGTTCGCCGAACACCATGCGACACCATGGAATCTGTGTGGCGATCCGCTCACGATGGCTGCGTACGCCGCCGGGGTGACTCAAGCGATCGGTGTCGGAACTGCAGTATGCAATCTGACTGTGCAGAATCCGATCGCGGTGGCCGAGCGTGCGGCTTTGGTCGCACATCTGTCGGCCGGCCGGCTGCAGCTTGGTGTCGGCCGTGGCTTCGCGGCAGCCGACCTGGAGTTGTTCGGTGTACCGAAAGTGGCGGCCGCGCAGATCTTCGATGACAACCTAGATCTGTTCCGCGCGTACGTACCCCAGCTGTTTCCGGAAGACCGACCGCTGTGGATCGCTACAACTGGGAACCCGCGGACGCTCCAGTTCGCCGCCGAGCATGGCTGGGGCTTGCTGTTGGCCAGTCCGGGTCACCGGTTGGCAGAATTCCAAGCCCAGTCCCAGCCGATGTGGCAGGCCAGCCGCGCCGGTCCGCAGCCGGTGGCGGTCTTCCGCGCGGTCCACGTGGCAAACACAGTGGAACAAGCGCGGGTGCAGATGCTGCCCTATGTCACCTGGTACCGCGATCAGGCGGCGGCGCTGCAGCCTGAGCAGCCGCCGCGGTCGGTGGACGAGATTCTGGCGACCTTCTGCGTATTCGGGCCGCCGCAGCACTGCTTACAGGAGCTGACTTCGCTCGCCCAGATGTCCGGCGCCACCGAGGTTGTGTGCGTGTTCGGCCTCGGCGGCGCGCCGCTGCGGTTGACCCGCGAGTCGATGCAGCGTTTCGCCGCCAGCGTGATGCCGCACTTGGCGACCGTCCACGCATCTGACAGCGCGACTACCCAAACGATGGGAGCGCAACGTGATCGGACTAGGCCTTGAGACTCTGATGGGATCTGTTTCGCTGAAAGACGCCGAACAGTACGCCGATGAAGTCCTCACCTCCGAGCTGGCGGAGTACCTCCCGTCGGCGACCGGCACCTATCTGACGGGAACGTATCCGCCACTGAAGGCAATGGAGTCAATAGGGGCCGACGAGGTTTTCGCCATGGTCTCCACTGATCTGAACGTTTACGTCCACATCCCGTTCTGCCTCCAGCGATGCACATTCTGCCACTTTGCCAAAGAGATCAAACCCGGCCGCAGCCGTGTGACGGCCTACCTTGACGCCCTCATGAGTGAGCTCCGGCTAGCCGCAGCTCGGTTCGGCGGACGGCTCCGGGCCCGCTCAGTCTACTTCGGTGGCGGCACGCCTTCCTCGCTGGCCGCCACAGAAATGCGCATGCTGTTTGCCGCGCTGCACGATAACTTCGAAATCGACAGCACGACTGAGTTCACGTTCGAACTCCACCCGCAGATCGTCTGTGACCCTAGGGGGGCCGGCGAGAAACTCTCGGCGATGCGCGACGCCGGCGTCAACCGGATCGCGTTCGGCGTCCAGAGCCTTGACGACAAGGTGTTGAGAGTGCTGAACCGCGGGCACGATGGGCGGCAGGTTTTCGATCTTCTCCGTCTACTGAGCGAGGAGGGCATGACTAACGTCTCGGTTGACCTCATGTACGGCCTTCCCGACGAGTCGCTTTCTAGCTGGTCGGACACTCTGATCCAGCTGCTTGATGCTGGGGTAGAAAAGTTCAACATCTTCCCGTTGTTCTTCAAGATCACCGATCCGATCAGTCGCCTCTACGAGCGCCATCCAGAACGGTTTCCCAACGACCGCCAGCGACTGGCCGCTCATGCGTACGCCGAGGCGTTGTTACACGCTAGGGGCTTTCGCCGCGGGCCGGTGTTGTACTACTCGCGCGCCGAGCGTCACTCGAGTCAGCAAGAGTTGAAGTTCGACGCGATCGATGACGTCAACCTTCTGGGCCTAGGCGTCAGCGCATTCGGTTACGTCGGTTCGACGCAGTACTACAACGAGTGCAGCATCGACAGTTACATCGGCGCTGCCGATGTAGGCCGGATGCCGGTCTGGCGTGGGGCGACCCTCGACACGCGGGAGCTTGCTAGAAGGGCGGCTATGTTCGGGCTGCGCTCGGCAGGTTTGGACCGACAAGCCTTCCAGGCGCGATTCGGGCAGTTCCCTGACGAGCGGTTCCCAGTACTGAATGGGCTGCGTGACCAGGGCCTGCTGGAATGTGTGGACGATGTATGGACGACGACAGCGATCGGTGCTTACTGCATCGACTCGATCAGTTCGCTATTCGCCAGCGCAAGCGTGCTAGCTCGAATCGAGGAAACCAATCGCGGCTTGGCCGACCGTCGGCATAGTGCGATCGAGCAGTTCGACTTCTCGCCACTGGGCCGCGACGAACTCAGCATCCCGAGGCCACGATGATCCCGGCTCACGACAACTTGAATGCATCGGCGGTTGTGCTTCTCGGCGGAACCGGACGGCTGGGGAAGCTACTAGCGCGAGATCTGCCGTCGCTCGGCTGGCCAACGATCGCGATCAGCCGTGCTGGCAACAGGCAGTGCCCGACTCCCGTCGATGTAACCGAAGCCCGCTGGTCGCGCCCGACATCCTGGCGTTCAGTGGTCTGGGACTGGCCCCCGGTCGCTGGCGTAATCAACCTTGTGACTGGACGCGAACCGGAAGTCGGGCCAGCCGAGACGAGTTCTCGTGCCGCCGTTGCGGTCATGCGCGCCATCACCGATTCAACCGGCTGCGATCCGCTCATGCTGCATTTGGGCAGTATCGCTGAGGCCAGCCGAATGCCACTTTCCGCGTACGCGGCGGGCAAGGTCGCCGCTCGGCAGGAGGCGGCGGCGGATGCCCGGATCGCTACGCTCACGGTGCCGATCGTGCCACGCGACCGCGGTGCCCGGCAGGATCGCCCTATCCGGGTCTTGTGTCGCGTGTCGCCGCGTGTAGCCCGCCTGCCGATTCCGGTCGCCGACCATCAGGCGCTAGCCCGCGCGATCGCGATGGTCCTGGGCTATGGCCCTGCGGCAGTAGGTAAACAGATCGTTCTCGCTGCTCGCTTGCAGCAGTTGGGGACAGTACTTGGCACTGGGGCAGTCGGAGGGGCGTTAGGCAATATCGCGGCCCGTTTTCTAGCCACGGCTCCGACAGGCTGGGTACTGGAGCTACGCACACGCTCATTGGTTCGGGCTGCGCTCGGCAAAGAGGTCCGCGAGCACTACGCAGCGGCCACTACGCCGAGCACAGAGCAGGTCGGGCGAGGTCGAAGCGAACTACTCCCGCGCCGCAACCAAGACGGTCTTGGCAACTATTGGCTGACGCTAGCCGACATCGAGGAACGGAAGCCTGGCCATGTCTAGGCCCGATGCGACTGCGACCGCCGAAGCGATTGCGCGGGTACAGGCCGGTGAGCAACTGACCAGGACCGAGTCACGTGATGCCCTGCTGCCAATCCTCGCAGCAGAGTATGCCGGGGCCGATGTTGCGTGGGGAGCGTTGCTGGCTGGTGTGCACGCCCGTTCTGAAGGCCCGCAAGCGAGCGAAGTGCTCGGCTTTGTCGATGCGATCCTCGCCTACGACCCAGCTTTGACCGAACGAATTGAGAACCCCATCCACCTGCCAGACTTCCCGCGAGTAGTTGCCATTACGGGCAGTGGGAAAGAGACATTCAAGACCTTTAACGTCAGTACGGCGGCGGCGCTGATAGCGGTTTGCCATCCCGGGTTGGGCGTGGTGAAGCCCGCCGGGCGGGCCACCTCGGCGAACACGGGCTCGGCCGAGGTTCTTGAACACCTAGGCATCGGCTTGCCGCGCTCGTTCGGTGACATGGCCGAGTACGCGAAACGAACCAAGCTGTGCGTATTCGACTACCATCTCATCGCCCAGCGCTATGGCCCCCGATATGAGGGGCGCTTTCATCACCTGCATCCGCTTAGCCACGTCACACCCTGGCTGTTCGTGCCGGTCGTCGTGGACGCGCTGGTGTTCGGCATCTCCGAGTCCAACACGGCGCTGGCCGCACAGATGATCAGCGAGGTCGGCCCTGCGCTAGCAGCAGTCGTATCCACACAGTTCGGGACGCTGGGGACCATAGATGAGCACGCGCCGTTTGGTACCGGCCACATCACCACGGTTGACGGCCGCAACACCCACTCGGTGACCACGGACCGAAGCCTGCCCGACGACATGACTTGTTTGAGGCAACCGACCACCCCAAGCGCCAGCGCGGCTATCATCGAGGCCGTCCTCACAGGGGACGCGCCGGCACTCGCGGTGAACCTGGTTGTCGCCAACGCCGCGCTGATACTTGCGCTTGCCGACGTTCCCATGGCCGACGCCGAGGCGTATTGCCGCGACTACATTGCCTCCGGCACTGCGATCCGTCGACTACACCACATTCGCCACACAAGCACGGAGTCCCGTCAAAAATGATCTCGTCCTACGCTCCGCGAGGCACCTCTGCCAACAGAAAGGACGCCCAGTGACCCACGCTTCTCGCAGCAGCCACCCGACGACCTTCGACGAATTTCTCCCTGAGCATGCCCAACCGATGACTACCGATCTGCGCATCGCTGGCTGCGACGACTCCGATTTTCTTGGCAATCACTTTGTCGGGCACATCGATGTCCACCGCATAGACGAAGTGCCCGGAGATCAGAGCATGATCGTCACAGGGTACGGACCGACCAATGCGCCGACAGCTGGAACCCTGTCCGCCATGCTGGCCACCAAGCAACTCCAACACCGCACCGGACTGTCTGCGACCCTCATTGTGTCCGACCTCGGTGCCTGGAACTCCCGCAACGTCGATTGGCCCGTGCTGATCGAACTCCGCGATCGTCTCCTGCGGTTCCTGACCGTGATCGGATTCGATGCCGAAAACACGAGCCTGCGCGGCCACCAGGATCACGACAATCTGGTACTCGCCGGGCTGATCGCCAAACTACTCACCGAGGACGACTTCCTCGCCAACCGCGAATCGCTCGACGAGCTATACCAGGACTTGGGCCTACGCGGATCGATGCTCGGCATCATGGTCGACGGCCTCTACACCATCGCCGACATCCTTGGTCCACTGCGCGAGAGCTACACCCGTGTACTTATGGTCGCCGGGGTCGAGGAGCACTACTTTGCCGATCTCGCCCAACTCGTTCTTGACCGCGCGGGCGAACGCTTCCCCGGTCAGCTGTTCCCGACCGAGACAGCGACTGCCGCTGTGTTCCTCGATGTCGTACCCGGCTTGGCCGGTTATCCGAAGATGTCCAAGAGCATTCCGGACTCGGCGATCAACCTCGGCGAGCCCCTGGACGCGATCCGACGCAAGGTCGTTGGCGACGAGCGCACGCCGCCGGCGGTCGTGCTCAAGATGATCGAACTAGCCAGTGACTGGTCCGCGGACGCCGTAGCTGAAGCCCGTGACGCCTGCGCATCCCGTGACCGTGCACCCGCACCGTGGCAGCGTGCCCGTGAACGGTACGCCGATACCCTGATCCGATATGCCGAGGCCTGGGCTGCTACGGCGTGAGCCTCTTCACCTTCCCTGTGTAGCGGAGCCGCCTACGGCCGGTAACATCGCGTGACAGACCTGCCCAGGGCGCATAAACACCATCTCGTCTGCGCCGATCATCGACCCGGAGTTCACTTTGACCAGGAAGCGCGCACTCACCGGCATCAAGCCGACCGGCATCCCACATGTAGCCAACTACAT
>JBOFLH010000082.1:0-15405 GCA_051657765.1 Nocardioides sp.
CTGCTGGTTCGTCCCGACGGGCACACCGAACTACACCCGCCAGTGGTCTGTGCAGGTGAACTCCCCGAGATCGTCCACACCGAAGACTGGCTCATGGAGCCGCCTATCGGAATCGAACCGATGACCTAATCATTACGAGGCCACATTGGCGCGGACCCAGCCGGAGTGTTGCGGTTGCGAACCTGTCCATAGTCGTGTGCTGGCGTTTGGCTCTCGACGGCGACGGTAGAGGCACAGTTGGATGCACAGCTGAGCCCATTGGCCGAGGTCAGACACCCGCCGGGATCCTGAGCGACTGGTAGCTCAACCCGGCTTGAGACACCATCCCGCCTGTGCCCGGCTACCCTGCCGCTATGGCACCTGAAGACCGACTGGTCGGTGACGGCTCAGACGGGCGGCGGGCACCGGAAGCGAGCGCGCTACTTGAGGACTACAAGCTGCGAATTGACTTTGCTCTGAACCAGCTCAACCGCCTACAGAGCCAGTTCCAGGTCTTGCTAACCATTGAAGCAGCCGTGCTAGCGGCCTTTGTGACGGCGAAAAACGGTGCTCTTGGCGGTGCCGCCCCATGGATCGCGGTGCTCGGCGTAGCTTTGTCGATCTCATGGCTAATGATGGGGTGGGTAGGACGGACTAGGGCTGACGCTCTTAGAAAGGATCTAGAGAGAGCTGGCCGCGCCTGGGCTTCGAGTGCGAGCATGGGTGACACGTGGCAACCAGTCGGCTATGGCACGTCCGGCGTCCGAGTAGCAGTCGCCGCCCCGCTCGTGGTGAGCCTTCTCTGGGCCGCACTGCTCGTTGCCTTGTAGGACACGCGGTCTAGAGCAAGACGCAAGCCCAGGAGACATTGTGGCTGGGGGCTGTGCATCGTCCGGATGTTTTGGGCGCTACATTGGGCTAGTGGCAGGACTAACGCTCTTCAACAGCGCCCTCAACCGTGTGCCCAAGCGAGCAGAGTCTCGTCAAAGTGCCGAGCTACGAGATACCTTCGTCGACTCTGGCGTTATTGCGTCTCTCGAAACCATTGACCACCAAGTGCTTTATGGTCGGCGTGGGACGGGCAAGACTCATGCTCTTCGCTATCTTGCTGCCACCCTAGACCCGGCCGAAAACTTTTCAATCTACATCGATTTCCGGAACATAGGATCCGCACAAGTTCTACTCGGGGACGACTTAGACGAATTGGAGAGTGCTGGGCGTCTAATGAGAGACTTGCTAGGTGTGATCTATGATGAAATACTGGAAATGGCTCTCAATGACTCTCAGCTACTAGGGGACAAGGTCTTCACTCGTTACCTAGATGCATTCTCGGATTCCATAGGTCAGGTTGAATTGACTGGTGAAGTAGAGGAAGAAGATGTTCAAACTACACAGTCAGATGTCGGTGGGGCCGCATCAATAGAGGCAAGTGCCCGCGTGAGCAACCTAGGCATTCGTGGCGGTTTGCGGCATGGAAAAAACAGCCAGTCTTCCGAATCAACTAGGACCATTAGGCGCGGCGTTACTCGGGTGAAGCTAAACTTCGGGAGTGTGTCGCAGTCTTTGCGTCAACTTGTTCTGATGCTTGGGAATCGTCGAGTCTGGTTCCTACTTGACGAGTGGAGCAGTGTCCCCGATAAAATACAGCCGTACCTTGGTGAGTTCCTGCTTCGATGTCTTCTTCCGCATCAATTCGTCACTGTCAAGATCGCGGCCATCGAGCAGCAGACGAATCTGCGAGGAGCAACGCCTCAGGGGGCCGAGATCGGCCTTGAGATAGGAGCGGATGTCTCTGCGAACCTGGACCTAGACGAATTCATGGTCTTCGAGCAGGACGCGGAACGGTCCAGATCGTTCTTTCGAGGCCTGTTCTTTAAGCACCTTACTACTGGGCTTGCTGAAAACGCACAAATAGCGGGCCTTCGACGGGAAACAGATCTAGTGGGACTTGGTTTCACTGATAGAAGAGCATTTGACGAGCTGGTGCGAGCAGCAGAAGGCGTCCCGAGAGATGCTATTAATATCGCCGGTCGCGCTGCTCTCAAGGCATCTGATCGTAAGATCTCAGTACCAGATATTCGACAAGCATCAAGGGCATGGTTTCAATCCGACAAAGAAGCTGCCCTAAAGAATCGCCATGAAGCCCAGCAGCTACTTCGATGGATTATTGACGAAGTGATCAAAGGTCGAAAAGCGCGTGGCTTTCTAGTCAATCGCAAGGATGCTCGAAACGACCTGCTCATCTCACTCTTCGAATCGCGCGTTCTCCACGTCGTCAGGCGCGGCTACTCGGCTCAAGACGACCCGGGTGAGAGATATGATGTGTATGTAGTTGACTATGGCGCATACGTTGACCTTATACTCACGCAGTCAGCACCTCAAGGAATTCTGCCAGGAATGGAAGATGGTTGGACTGACGTTCCTATTCAGGATCTTAGGGCTATACGACGTGCGGTTCTCGATCTTGGTGTTTTTGAGAAGCAGCAGGCCGCGAAAGCAGTGCCTCAATAGGGGTTTGTGGCAGGGGAAACGGGTCCGTCCGAACGATGGCAGAGCGGCCAAGGACGGCCCGGGCCAACCTGTGGCCTCCCCGCTGGCCGCGCGGCCGGGGGAGGTGCGTCGGGGCTTTGTCCACTGACGGCACGCTTCGCTCAAGATGGAGCCTTCCCGGCAATGAGAACCAGTCGCGGATGAGAGGCTCAGTCGATTCGTACACTCGTAGTCGTGCGGCCGAAAATGTTCCTTGCGTCGAAGCGTGTGGGCGGATTGAGCCATGTGGTGCCCGGTTCTCCGGGCGACTTGCGCACGGTGTTCGTGCCGACCGCCGGAGTTCCGTTCGAGACTGCGCCGTGGTTGAGCCGGCGCCGGGAGTGGCTGGCGTCGGGCGGGTTCAAGTTCGAGGACCTGGAGCTGAATTCGGCAAGCGTCGATGAGGTTGCCGCGTCCCTGGCTGCCGCGGATCTGGTCTACGTCGAGGGCGGGAACACGTACTACCTGTTGAGAGAGATGCAACGCTGCCGGTTCTGGGAGGCGATGGCGCAGTCGAGCGCTGTCTATGCAGGGTGTAGCGCTGGCGCGATCGTCGCGTGTCCGGACATCGCCTACATCGGTGGCCTCGATGATCGGTCCGCGGCGCCTGGCCTGGTGAGTACGCAAGGGGCAGGGCTGGTGGAGTTCAGCATCCTGCCGCATATGGATGATCCGCGGATCGCTAGCGAGCTGGCACAGATCGTCGAGGCGTGGCCCAGGGACGAACTGCTGATCGGGCTCGACGACGACCAGGCGCTCGTCGTCGAGGGCGGCGTGGTCCGGTGCGTGCACTCACCCGGCGACTTGGTCGAGGTCGGCTAGTCAGGGACCGGGAACTCGTAGATCAGTGACGTTGTGTCTGCGGCGATGACCGAGAGCATGACCTCTACCGGCCGGTCGGCTTGGTCGCGGATCGTCCTGGTGAACTCGAGGACTGGTGTCGCGGCTGGTAGGTCGAGGGATGCCGATTCCGCTCTAGTCGGCATCCGCGCTACCCACTCCTCGCGAATGATGCTGGGGGAGTGGTTGGCCTGATGGAGCTGGGCGAAGTCTCCGCCAGCTCCCGTTTCCTCCCCCATCAGCGTGGTGCCGCGAGCGATATCCAGTGGATAGTAGGAGTCCGCGAGCTGGTGCGGTCGGCCTTCGATTGAGACCAAACGTCGCCGTACCCACACCAATTCGCCTTCTGGTGTGTTGAGTCGGTCGGCCACGCTCTCGGGCGGCTCGACTTCGGCTAGCTCGATGATGACGCGGCTTGCTGATATGCCCTGGCTCGCTGCTTCGCCGCCGAGGATCGGCAGTCCATCGGCAAGCCATCGACTCCGCGCGTAGCGCTCCATGCCAATTCGCTGAACATGAGGGCGGGCACGTACAAACGTGCCCACGTTCGGAACCTTGTTGATAAGTCCCTCGCCCACGAGTGCATCGAGGGCCGTCCGCGCCGTCCAGCGAGCCACGCCGTAGTGCGCCATCAGGACGTTCTCACCGGGCACTCGATCTCCGTCGCACAAGTGGCCTTCGGCGATTGCAGCGCGCAAGGCGTCGGCGATCTGCTCATTGAGTGCCTGCTGACTGTTCGGGTCTAGGTCTCTTAGCTCCACGGGGACATCCTCTCGCAACTTCTCCGTAGAGGCTACTTGACACCTCTACGGAGAGGAGTGCAAGGTAGAGACCTCTCCGGAGAGGCTGGAGAGGAACCGACAGGAGTCGCCGCGTGGCAACGCATAGGCAAGTTCCCGCTGGGCCATCAGCACGTGAGCTGAGGGCGATTGAGGCTGAGTGGCCGGTGATCGCTGCTGAGGTCGCGGTGGTCGAGGTGGAGTGCCGGATGGCCGCTGGTCGGTGGGACGAGCTGATCGCTCGGGCACATCGCCGTGCGGTGGGGAAGTGCCTGGTTGTGCTGACGGCGTATGCCAATGCCGAGGCCGCCGGCCGAGCTCCTCATGGCGGTCGCGATGAGTCCGGGTCTGTTGTCGAGCTTCCCGTCCCTGTCGATGTCGGCCGGGATGAGCTGGTGTCGCGCATCGGGTGCGACGCGAACGAATCAATCGAAGGAGCTAGCTGATGTTGACGATGCCGTTGTTTCTGGTCTTGTTGTTGATCGCGTTTGTTGCGGTGAAGTACGGCGCGACGAAGCTCGGGCCGGTGGTGCTGGGTGTGTTGTTGGGGTTGACGATGGCCTCGACTGCGTTCGGTCCGCCGTTGACCAATGGTTTGGAGCAGTTCTCCCGGACGTTGGTGGCGACGATTTCGCAGGCCTCGGGCGGTGGTCGGTGATGGTCACTACCCACGAAGTGCGCGCCGGGAGTGTGCGGTTCTCGGCCGACGCCGGGGCCTGGGATGTCGTGAGCACCGCGGCGCCGGTGGGCGCTCCTGGAGACTCGGTTGAGATCGAGCTGGCCGACCACTGGCAGGTCGTGTGCGATCTGCTGGACGGGGTCGAGGTTCCGGTTGATTACCTCCGCGAAGCGGTGATCGTGCTCACTGCGGTGCTCGATGAGCTGCGCGGCCTGGCCGCGTCGGCATCGCTAGCCGAAGACGACGGTGTCGCGCTGGCTGAGCCGTTCGCGTTCCGGCTACCGACAGGGCGCGACCGATGACCACCACCAGCGCCGAGACAGCCACGGCTGTGCGGTCATCAGTCGATGTCGCGGTGAGGGTGCGTGCGGTGGCTGCTGTGGAGGCCGCGCGGGTGTTGCTGACCGCTGCTGGTGATAGCGCGGCTGCTCGTTGCGACCGGTTGAACGCGGTGCGGTTGTATGCCGCTGCGGCCGAGCTTGCCTGGCTACAAGACCAGGCGCCGCGGGGGTGCGACCAATGACCGCCCCCGTGAGGTCGCGAACTGCGGTATGGCCGCTGTGGCTCCTCGCCGCGCCGGCGTTTGTGGCGGTGTGGTCGGGCTGGGTGGGCCTCGGGCGCCTGTGTGGCTTTGGTGTGGTCCAGCCACTCCCGGGCATCGCGGACGGCTTCTCGATCAACACTGCGGTGACGTTGCCGATCGGGATGGAGGCCTACGCCGCCTACGCACTACGCGTCTGGCTGACTTCCACCTCACCAGCGGCCGTCAAGTTCGCGAGGCGTTCCACGATCGCGGCGTTGACGTTGGGTGCGGCCGGCCAGGTCGTCTACCACCTCCTCACCGCAGCGGATGCGACGAGCGCCCCCGTCGCGGTGACCGCACTGGTGGCGGTGCTGCCGGTGGCCGTGCTCGGGATGGGCGCCACGTTGGCGCATCTGGTCACCAGCGAGCAGACGCCCGCTCCGGTTTCGACGGCTTCGTCGAGGACCCGGACACCGAGCACCGTCTCGACAGCCCGGGTGTCGTCGAGAACGACAACGCCGTCAGCGCTGGCGCCTCGCCCGGTGGCCGCGGTGCCCGAGCGTGCGGCGGCGCTACTCGCTGCTGAGCCGGGTCTCTCGACCAGCGACCTAGCCAACCGGCTTGGTGTGTCCGAGCGGACCGCACGCCGCTACCGCGCCGCCGCCATAGCGACGCCGACGAGCACCGGCAGCACCCAGGAACGCCAGCCAGCAGACGACGAACGTGTTGATGATGGGGAGGCAGCGTGATGGACAGCGAACACAACCGCAACGGGAAACGGGACCGGGGGCTTGCGTCGTCGGTTGAGGGGGCCATCTTCACGGCTGGTCAGCGGTTCGAGGACCCGGACCCAGAAGGCACACACCGTCCGCCGGGTGGCGGGTCGGGTGTGGTGGTGTCGGGTGAGGTGGTCTCGGCCACCACCGACGACCCGGCAACTCTGGCCGACCCGTCGCTTACGTCGGCCAGTCCGGCCAAGCCGACCGTGTCAGCGTCGGTCACTGAGCCGGATGAGGGGCCGGTGCCCGGTCATGACTTGGTGAACGCCCCCGAACCGCCGACCACTGTGGTGGAGGTGTGGCGGTCCAGGTTGGATCGGGATCGGCGGCCGGTGGTCCCTGCGTGGCTACTCGACCGCGCCGCGATAGGTGCGGCCGCTCGGTGGGCGGGCGGCTACTACGTCCACCTGACCGCCTTCCACACCGCACGGGTGCCGCTGTATTGGGCACGCCTCGCGGCGTTCTCCCCGGCCGGCCTCGGACGGGTGCTCCTGAATGCGGGCCGGTGGGTCTTCGAAACCGATCAGGCCGACGCCCGCCGTCAGTTGACCGCACACCCCTCGGATACCAACGCCTACCTGCGACTACGGCAGGACCGACGGGACACGATGCGGCTCCGGCTCCTCCTGATCACCATGGCCATCCTGGCCGGACTCGTGACCGGCCTGACGGTCATGCAATATCCGTGGCCGGTCCAGATGGTCACGGTGATGGCCGGGTTGGCCGCACTGGGGTGGTATGGCCGCGGTGACCGCACCGTGGTGTCCGGCCGCGCGGTCGATGCGAACACGGTGCCACGGTTGACCGCTGACCTGATTGTGTCCGCCCTGTCCACACTTGGTCTGGGGGAACTCAACAAAGCGATCGCGAAAGCCGAACGCGACGGACGCCCCGCCTCCGAAGCAGTGGGCTTCCCCGCGCCGATCACCCGCGACGGCCCCGGGTGGCGCGCAGACATTGATCTACCGGGTGGGGTGACCGCCGGTGATGTCATCGAGCGCCGCGACCGCCTCGCGTCCGGCCTACGCCGCCAGCTTGGGTGTGTGTGGCCCGAACCCGACCATGATGTCCACTCCGGCCGACTGGTCCTCTGGGTCGGCGACAAGGCGTTGTCCGCGGCCGCGCATGTGCCGTGGCCACTAGCGAAGACCGGCCGCGTGAACCTCTTCGAGCCGGTGCCGTTGGGCGCGGACCAACGTGGACGGCCGGTGACCGCGACGTTGATGTTCGCGAGCGGACTGATCGGGGCGATCCCGAGGATGGGGAAGACGTTCTACCTCCGACTGTTGGTGCTGGCTGCCGGTTTGGATCCGCGGTGTGAGGTCCACGTGTACAACCTCAAAGGCGGCGGCGACCTCGACTGCGCCGAGGCCTTCGCCCACCGATACCGGGCAGGTGACTCCGACGACGACATCGCCGCGCTCATTGCCGATGCCCGCGAGGTCCAAACCGACATGCGCCGCCGCTACACCGTCCTACGCGAGTTGCCGAAGGATGTGTGTCCCGAATCGAAGATCACCGACGACCTCGCCACCCGCCGCTCACTGCGCCTGCATCCGGTGCTGTTCGCGGTCGATGAGTGTCAGATCATGTTCGAACACCCGTTGCATGGCGCCGAGCTGGTCGAGATCATCACCGACCTCGTCAAACGCGGCCCCGCGGTCGGTGTCATGGTCTGGCTCGCCACTCAGAGGATTGATGCGAAGTCGATCCCTACCGGCATCAGCGCGAACGCCGTCCTGCGGTTGTGTTTGAAGGTGATGGGGCAGGTCGAGAACGACATGGTCCTCGGCACCTCCGCCTACAAAGCCGGGATCCGGGCCACGATGTTCGGCCGGAAAGACCAAGGCGTCGCCCTCTTCGCAGGCGAAGGCGATGACCCGGTGATCGCCCGCGGCGCCTACATCGACGCCCACCACGCCGAGGCCATCGCCGCCAGAGCCAAAGCCGTCCGAGTCAAACTCGGACTGTTGACCGGGGTTGCGGCAGGGGAAGCCGAACCCGACTCGGATACCGGATCCATCCTCGACCATCTCCACTCGGTATGGCCCGCACCCACCTCACCCGACGACAAGCAGGGCACAGAGAAACTGTGGTGCGACGAACTAGCGGAGCGACTGGCGGGCGCATACCCGGGCCTGTACACGGGGTGGTCGGGTGTCCAAGTCACCAACGCCACCCGGCCCCATGGCCTCCGCACCGTCCAGGTCAAGCGGATGGTGAACGGGCAGCAGGTCAACAAACGCGGCCTCACCCACACCGCACTCACCACCGCACTCGGCTACCGCAACGACCCACCACCACCCACCGACGCGAGCGAAGTTGAGGGCGAAGGGCCGGGTAGCAGTGGCCCCGATCCCGACCCCGGGTAGCTGCTACCGGTAGCACCCCCGCTACCCGCCCCCACAACCCGCCTGACCAGCGAAAACACGTTCGAACACTCTAGGTAGCACCCCACCCCAGCGGAGCCTGCCCACGCTCACCAAGCACGACCCACTGGGACCCGCCAGCCGCTACCGCTACCACCCCGATCCGACCCGACCTCTACCAACTTCACCCCACAAACACCACAGGAGACACCCCGCCCGTGAACACCACCAACGCCCAACCCGACCCGCCAACCAAGGAGGAGATCCCAATGACCTACTGGCCTGCTTCGCCCGACGACCACGACCACCACCCCACCCCCACCAACACCGGCGACGGGCTCCACGACCAAGCCGAAACCGTCTACGACGCCATCCGAGCCATGTGCCACCACACCACCGGCCGGCCCGTCACACCCGCACCAGTCCTCTACCGGATCCTCGGGGAACTCCACGCCGCACCATTCGCGCAGCTCCTGCGGCAACTCGGCAACGCCCTGACCGCCTCGGCCGAGCACTACCAGCTCACCGAGGTCGACCCGGGCCGCTCACCGTCTACCTCGATCTGTCTCGCCGTCGGACACCTCGCCGCCGCCACCCATACGGCTACCGAGCTGTCCCGGCACCTGGCCGCGGCACAGGCCGCGATCGCCGGCCAAGGCCACCACGGCACCCACACCATGGAAGGAGAGCTGTCTTGAACACGCTGCTCACCGTCGTCGCGAGCACCCTCGCGACCATCTCCGCTCTCGCCCTCACAGCGTTCCTAGCCGCGGTCTTCTACCCCCGGTGGCGAGGCCACCGCGGCGGACCTCCACCCTTCGCCCGCGGTGACCTCGTGGTCTACCTCGATCGAGTCTGGGGCATCACCGAAGTCTCCGGACACGGCCAGTTCCTGCACCTCCTCGACGAAGACACCCGCGAGGGATACCGCCTCAAGGTCATCTCCACCAACACCATCAGCCCAAACGACCCCTACCGCGACAGCGACCTCACCGCCTGGTGCCGCAACGCCGACACCCACCACCTCCGCCGACTCACCCTCCCACCCTGCCCACCCGACCTCACCCTCATCGACCGCAACGGGCAGCACCCCACCGAAGGCGGTGAGCACTCATGAACCCCGGCACGGGCTGTTCACCGGTGGGGGTCGTCTATCTGATCCACTTCCACACCCCCTACCAACATGCACGCCACTACACCGGCTGGACCACCAACCTCGATGCCCGGCTCGCCGAACACGCCGCGGCCGCGGCGCCCGCCTCATGGCCGTGATCACCACCGCGGGCATCGGCTGGTCTCTCGCCCGGACCTGGCCCGGGGTCACCCGCGCGCGGGAGCGGCAACTCAAACGCCAAGGCGGCGCGTCCCGCTACTGCCCCACCTGCCGCACCACTCCGAAACCCGAGGAAACCCACCCATGACCGCCGCTACTGCACCGACAGCGACCGACGCCGGCACGGTTCTCGACGCTGCGCTGGCCCACGTCGCCCGCGGATGGCGGATCTTCCCACTCCATCCCGACAGCAAACGACCCGCCACCCCAGGCCACCGCGCGAGCGACTGCAACCAGTCGGACCCATGGTGCCTGGACGGTCACACCGGGTGGGAGGCCCGGGCCACCACCAACCCCGACCGGATCACCCGCGCCTGGACCCACCAACCGGCCTACGGAATCGGCATCGCGTGTGGCCCCTCCCGGCTGGTGGTCGTCGATCTCGACATCCCCAAAGACGGCGAAGCTCCGCCCGAGCCGTGGGCACATGATGGCGCTACCTGTGGCGCCGATGTCCTTACCCTTCTCGCCGCCCGCCACCAGATCGTGATCCCGGCCACCTACACCGTGCGCACCATCTCCGGGGGCACCCACCTCTACTACACCGCTCCACCCGGTGCCCGGATCACCAACAGCGCCGGCCGGCTCGGCTGGCTCATCGACATCCGCGCCACCGGCGGCTACGTCGTCGCCCCACCCACCACGATCACCGGACACACCTACACCGTCCTTGACGACCGCCCGCCCGCCGCGTTGCCGGCCTGGATCACCCACCACCTCACCACCGACCCACACCAACCACCCATCAACCGATCAGCAGCACCACCACCGCGCCAGACCGGCAGTACCGGCCGAACAGGCGGCTACGTCGCGGCCGCGGTCGCCGGCGAAACCCGCAAGATCCGCGAGGCCATCCCAGGGACCCGCAATCACACCCTGTTTGTCGCGTCGGTCGCCCTCGGCCAACTCGTCGCCGGCAACGCCCTCAACCAAACAGACGCACGGGCCGCGCTCCTCGACGCCGCAGCCGCCCACGCCCGGCACGGGTTCACACGCCACGAAGCCGAAGCCACCATCACCTCCGGCCTCACCGCCGGTGCACGCGAACCCCGCACACCACCCACCACCCCGAAGGGACACACCACCCAATGACCATCACAACCACCACGCCCGAGGCTGTCGAGGACGGCGCCGGCCTGCTCGACGAAGTACGCCAAGCGCTGATCCGGTACGTCATCCTCCCGTCCCCTGAGGCCCTCGTCGGTGTGGTGTTGTGGATTGCCGCCACGCATGCTGTCCCGGCGTGGGCACACGCCGCCAGGCTGGTGATCCGGGCACCCGAGAAACGCTGCGGGAAGTCCCGGCTGTTGGATCTCGTCGAGGCGCTGTCACACCGGCCGCTGATGACGGTCAACGCCTCACCCTCCGCGGTCTACCGGTCCATCGGCATGGCCAAGAACGACCCGCCCACGCTGCTCCTCGACGAGGCCGACACTGTGTTCGGCAAGAGTGCGGGCGAGCATGAGGATCTCCGTGGATTGTTGAACGCCGGCCACCAGCGGGGACGCCCGGCGATCCGGTACGACGCCGCCAAACAGTCTGTCGAGAGGATCGAGACCTTCGCCATGGCCGCCCTCGCCGGCATCGGTGCTATGCCCGACACCATCGAAGACCGCGCACTGGTCATCCGCATGCGACGACGCGCCCCCGGTGAGTTCGTGCGACCGTACCGGGTTCGGCGTGACGCACCCGCGCTCGAACAACTTCGCATCCGCATCAATGCATGGGCCAGGGCCGACCTCGACCGCCTGGCCGCCGCCGTGCCGGCGATGCCGGTCGAGGACCGTGCTGCCGACACCTGGGAACCCCTCATCGCGATCGCCGACCACGCTGGCAGCCACTGGCCCGACGCGGCCCGCAATGCCGCGCTCGTCCTGACCGAGACCCGAGACGAAGCAAGCGACGTGTCGCTACGGGTCCGGCTCCTGATCGACACCCGCACC
The DNA here is from genome assembly GCA_051657765.1 of Nocardioides sp. GTDB lineage: Bacteria > Actinomycetota > Actinomycetes > Propionibacteriales > Nocardioidaceae > Nocardioides. The sequence continues at coordinate 11,754 of JBOFLH010000082.1, forward strand.
GCCTTCGCCGGCCTCGACCGGCTCCCCTCCGGGGAGCTGGTCCGCCGGCTCCGGGCTGACCAGGAAGCGCCGTGGTCTGACCTCGGCGGAACCGGACTAACTGTCCGCCGGATGTCGCAACTCCTCCGAGAGTTCGATGTGGCGGCCGCGAACCATCGGTGGGAGGACGGCACCCAATCCAAGGGCTACTACCGGGCTGACTTCGCCGACGCGTGGGACCGCTACTGCCCGGACCCAACCACCCCGAAACCTGGTCTCGATAGCGGGCTAGGCGACAGTTTGGGCGGGGCTTGCGTCCCTCGCGTCCCAAGCGTCCCAAAAGCGCATAACCCCAGGTCAGAGCCCTATCTGCCTGGGACGCAAGAAGTCGCTGGGACGCAACTTGCGTCCCAACCAAATCTTGCGTCCCACCCCAAAACCCCCTCTGACCAGGCAAAACACCCGAATTGGGACGCTGGGACGCAACGGGACGCAAACCCCACGCCGACCCGGCTGATCTGCCGGATTTGTCACCAGGCCATGACCCTCGACGACCCCACCGGCACCCACCCTGGCTGCGACCCGGAGGCCGGCCGATGACCACGACCGTCGAGACGGCGACGCCGCGCCTGGCGTACCGCGTCGAGCGCGCGGCAGAAGCGCTCTCGATCTCCCGCAGCGCTCTCTACGAACTCATCCGCTCGCGACAGATCAGGTCTTTCACCATCGGCCGAACCCGACTGATCAGCCACAGCGCGCTCACTGACTACCTCGACGAGCAGGACGGAAGGCTCAGATGAACGAAGTTCCGAATGGCACGTCGAATCGGAGGGCGCGCGGCGACCACTATTGCAAGTGGGAGGAGGACCGCCAGCGATGGAAGGCCCGCGCCTCGGTCGGGTACGACGCACGGGGCAAGCGGGTCTATCTGGTCCGCTACGGGACCTCGCAGTCGATGGCGCTCGATCGGCTCCGCAAGGCGCTACGGGAGCGTGAGCGCGGCGCTACACGCACCAGCGACCGCTACACCGTCGAGCAGGCGGTCCGTGACTGGCTGGAGTACTACGCCCTGACCGGCCGCGCCGACGCAACCGTGGAGTCGTTCTCCTCCGCCGCGGAGAACCACCTACTGCCTCACCTGGGCAAGGCCAAGCTCAAGGACCTCACAGCTCGCGACGTCGAGATGTGGCTTCGGGCGATCGCGCCGGGCGCCGGGAAATCCACCCTGGTCAAGGCGCGGATGGTGCTACGCCGATCCGTCCGCCGCGCGATCGCACATGACCTGGCCTATCGCAACGTGGCCGACTACGTGGATCTTCCGGAGGGTGGTCGGCCAGGTCGGCCGTCCAAGAGCTTCACGGCACAGCAGGCCGATGCGGTGCTCCAGCGCACCCGTGGTCATCGGATGCACCCCTACATCGTCGTGAGCATGCTCTCGGGCGCCCGCACCGAGGAGATGCGCGCGCTCAGGTGGGATGAAGTCGTGCTCGATCCCGACCCCGGCATTCCGCCGCACATGATGGTCTGGCGGTCTACTCGCAAGGGCGGCGACACGAAGACCCGTAAGTCGCGGCGGACGATCGCGCTACCGCAGATCTGCGTCGCAGCACTTCGCCAGCAATCGACGACTCAAGAGGCAGAGAAGGCAAAGGCTGCCGGCCGATGGACCAACTCAGGGTTGGTCTTCACCGCGACTCTCGGAGCCGCACTCGACGTGAACAATGTACGCCGCGACTTCCGCACCGCTCTCAGAGCCGTTCCAGGCATCGCGGCCGATGACTGGACGCCGCGCGAACTTAGGCACTCGTTCGTGTCCCTGCTCTCAGACGCCGGTGTGCCATTGGAGGCGATCGCTCGGCTGGTCGGCCACAAGGGCGGCTCAATCGTTACCGAGCTGATCTACCGACACCAGATCCGGCCCGTCGTCGAGACCGGTGCCGAAGTGATGGATAGCCTCTTTAGGAACCACTCTTCGGATCGTTCCGATCCCACACCAGAGCAGTTACCTTGACGGGTGACGTCGCTGAGGCGGGAGCGCCAAACGTGACCTCATCGAGGAATAACAGTCCAAACCGGCCCTGCTCTGTGCGGATACAGATAGCTGGCACGTCAACCGCATCCGCCGCACGTTCGTCGACGTCCAGGCTGCCCGCCCAGACCGTGTTACGTCGGCATGTCGAATATTCCGCTGTTGCGGCTTCGAGGAAGGTCAGCCTCGCGTCGCCAGTAGCCTCCAGGTCGGCATCGAACGCCGACTTTTTAAGATCCGCCCCAGTTTCCTCACTTACGTTTGGTGTCCCCCACGACGGGTCGAGGGAGTCCAGGTCAAGGGAATTGGTAGATACAAGCAGGCTTACGCAGTCCCTCCGTCGCGGTGGGTCGCCCTTTGCGTCTGTCTTCTCGCGGCAACTATCAACGCCATCGAAGCTGCGAACCGACTCCTTCTCGGTTGAATCGGAGTCTCCCAATGAGGTCCCGCTATCGGTCTCCCGGCTATCGGTGTCTCCCGAAGCGGTCCCCAAGATCAAGAACAGTCCGAGCCAGGTACTCCCAACTATTCCGATCAAAACGACTAAAGCCGTCAGGTCGCGATGCCGGATCAGATGCGTTCCGACCGCCAATAGTGGCAGCACGACCAGCAAGAGGCCAACCGCCAGCCACACGGTTCGAGGCGCGGAAACCGCGTAGTCAATCAGCTGTACCACGGCGGCGGTGAAGCCAACCCCCGCCACGATTTTTCCAGCGACCGCGTACGCTCGCGTGCGGCCGGCAGTCTTCTTGTCTTGCTCACTTTCGTCCTCGACTGCTGAGGCGCCGTTGGCATTGCTTTTGTCAAGCACTCTCGACTCCTGATCTCCGATCTTCCAAAGAACCGCCAAGTGCACCCCGGCCCCAGCCATGGCTCGCTAGGTAGCTCGGAGAGATCCACAGCAACCGGTCAGATGCACAGTTAGATGCACAGACCAGCCACACAAGGCCCGAGAGCCCGCGCTTGGCCGTTCATGGGAACGCCTTCTACCGCGCTGACCTGCGGAAACGTGTGGAGCCGCCTATCGGAATCGAACCGATGACCTAATCATTACGAGTGATTCGCTCTACCGACTGAGCTAAGGCGGCGCGTCGTGGGCTCCATGGAGGCGGCCTGACAACGCGGGCAGTATACGGACCGCGCGGTCCCGCCGCTGAATTCCGAGCGCACGGCGGTGGCCGATCGCTCCGAGAGGTGGTGTGCGACTACTTCTGGAGCAGCGTCGTCAGGACGACGAGCCGCTTTCCCGATGTGTCGGCCTTCCCGATGACGACCAGCGTGCGGTCACCCTTCGCGAACTCCGCGACCAGGACCGGGGCGTCCGGCTCGGGGAGGAGGGCGTCGATCTTGCGCATGCCGCCGTCGTGTTGGTCGCGCCAACGAAGATGCGCGGCCCAGTCGACTCCGGCCGGCAGGTGCTCGAGGCGGCTGCCGACGACTGTCAGCTCGCGTTCGGACACGATCGACGACAATCGCTGGTCGATGGGTGTCTCGATCTGCGCGCACTCGAACGTCTCGGCCCCCGGCGCCGTTCGGATGTCGGACCATCCCACCGGATCGCCGCCGCACGCGGTGAGCACCACAGCGGCAGCGGTCACCAGGGCGGAGATGATGACGGCTCTGATCGTCGTCGCGGTGCGCACG
>JBOFLH010000083.1:0-12150 GCA_051657765.1 Nocardioides sp.
ACTAGCAGGGGAGTCACGTTGTGAGAAGGCCAAAGATCGCAAGGAACTTCGTTGGACGGGGTATCGCGGTGTTGCTGGTCGCCGCCGTGGCACCCGGTCAGTTGACGCCGGCAACGAGTCTGCCGAATAGCGCACCTGCCGACCTGGCCGGTCTCGCGCCTCGTATCGGCGACGGCCCCGGAGCGCCTTTCGTCGACTATGCCTCCGGTAAGCCGGTCGGGCCGAATCCCTATCTGGCATTTCTGCCACCGGGGGTGGTCGGTGACTACGTCGGCTGGGCAAAGGAAGGCCGGCGGTTGTCTGCCGAACGGGCCGCGTCAGCGGAGCATCGGGAGGCGCGAGCGATCCGGAGCAGTGCACGCACCCCGTTGGCGAGTGCCGACCGCGAGCCGATCGGCAGACGTGGATTGAACGACACCCGAGCGACTGCTCAACCGCTCTCCGGCTTTGGTACCAACGCACCCGCCAACCCGAAGGCGGCGATCCGCGGCACGCTCTCGCCCGAACCCTTCCCGGCGTCCAAGCTGGTGTCGATCCCACCGAACCTCGAAGACGACAGCTCTTTCGCGAAGGCCCGCGACACCGGCGTAGGCGACCGTCGACCCGGCATCCGGACTACCGGAGTGATCGGCGACGGCCCGGACAACTTCGACGGATTCGCGGACTACTACCAGATGAATCTTCGAGGGGGTGAGTTCCTTCGCGTCACCATGACCCGACGTAGTGGAAACCTCAAACCATTCCTGGTGCTCTACGAAAAGGGCAACCCCGAACAGATCTATGACAGCTTCGATGACCTAGCCACCGGGGAGGAGAGCGAGGTCACCGTCAACGTCCGGGTGCCGAGAGCCGGCACCTACTACGTCGTCGCGAGCGGTGTTGTTGACTTCGTGCCACCGGACGACTTCGTTAGCACCAAGGGCAGGTATGACCTGACGATCTCGGCGGGCGCCGAAGACCGGGACCTATGGGCATTGGATCTCCGTGCCGGCGACGTCCTCGCCACCCGAATCCGCATGACTGGAACCGATGGCAGGTTCTCGGTCTCCGGGCCAGCGGGCACCGAGAGCCACAGTCCCACCATCGACGGCAGTTTCCTCTATCCAGCAGCCAGTCCGTTGCCTAGTGGTACCGACACCAACCCGGTGTCGGACTATGTCGTGCCGCGGAACGGCCGCTACTACGTCGAGGTCAGCGGGGGCGACGGTGCATATAGTGGCACGCTGGAGGTTTACCGGTACGCCGGCGAGAAGGCCACTGCCCAAACCATCTTCTTGGACACCGACGGCGCCCGGGTCAACACCAATATCTGGGGTGAGGGGAACCGTCAGGTGACGCTGTCGCCGCTGGCGAAGTTCCTGGGCGACTGGGGTTTGCGGCCGGATCAGGAGCGGGCCCTGGTTTCCGCGGTGAAAGCGAACGTCGAAGAAAATCTGCAACGCGACCTGGTCGCGTCCGGATTGAGCGACACGGTGCGGATCAAGGTGGCGTCGAGCCTGGACGGACCTGACCTCACCGGCAAACCGGGTGTCACCCGAATCATCCTCGGCGGCACTATCGCCGAGTCGGGCATCGACACCATCGGCATCGCCCAGTCGATCGATCCGGGCAACTTCGCACGGGCCGAAACCGGGTTGGTGCTCTTGGATCTGATGAGCGCGCCTGGAAGCCCAACCCGGAATCCGGCGTCCTTGAACTCCTACCTCGGCAAGGGCAGCAACCGGTTGTCGTTCGTCGCGGAGGGGCTGGGCAACGTCGCCAGTCACGAAGTAGGCCATATGGTCGGCAACTGGCACACGGACAACTCCAACACCACCGCTAACCTGATGGACTCCGGCGGATTCAATGACGATCAGTTCTACGGCGTCGGGCCCGACAGGCTGGGGGGCACCGCAGATGACCGTGATGTCGACTTCGTCCCCGATACCTACAACGAAAGCTACCTAGGTCGCGGGGACAGTCGGGCCCGGTCGGTGTGGGGGCTCAGTATCAAGTAGCCGACGTCGGTCCGCTCCAGGGTCGTCGGCCTGTCACGGTCCATCCACAGGTCGGCGACCCCGATGGCGTCAGTGGGCACGGCGCGGAACGCCTAGTTGGCCGGCAGATCGTCGACTGTGGTCAGTCTCGTTGAAACCCCACAACCGTCCGGCGTGGCCAACGAGATGGTGCCCAACGGCTGGGCCAAGGTGACCCGATCGCCGGCGCTCACCAAGAGCCGGCTGACGACGCCGGCCACGTCGGCGGCAACAGTGTGCTCCATCTTCATCGCCTCGATCACCAGCAACTTCTGACCGGCTCTCACCTCATCGCCGATGCTGACGCAGATGTCGAGGACGACGCCTGGCATGGGGCTCCTGACGTCGCCCACCGCCTCGCGCCTGTCGATCTCGCGAAGAAGGCGCGGTGCCTCCCGGAGCTCCCACGTCATGCCGTTGCGATGTAGCCACATCCGGTGTGCGTCAAGAGCGTACGTCCAAGGTCGAGTGACGCCACCCACACTGATCGCCACGGTGCCAGAGCCGACGGGCTGTCCGCCCGCAGGCCGACGGGCCACAACACGGGCAACGACCTTCGGGCCGTGACCGATCCGCACCACCGCGTGTTCCGGCACACCCCAGACCGATACATGAGCGGCCCCGGCCCGGGTCCGAACACCGGTAGCAGGCCGGGTCGTCTGGACGACTTCTGGGCGCAGCACCAACGGCCGAGCCTCACCCGGGCGCCACCCAGACGGGACGTCCCACGGATCGACGATCGGGCCGACGGGCTGCAACTCGAGCAGGCGGACCAAGGCGTACGCCGCCCAGGTCTCCGCTAGCACCGGCCCGGAGCCGGCCGGCAGTCCGTTGGCTGGACCGATGCCCGCCGGCCCGTCGGTCCGCAACCCTTCCGTCAACTGCGGCAAGACGCGTTCGATCAGTTCGGTGTCCAGTCGGCCGGCGACCACCTCGGGATCGCTGAGCATGACCTGCAGGAACTCCAGGTTGGTCCGGACCCCCAGGATCACGGTGTCGGCTAATGCCTGGGCGAGCGTGCCGAGAGCGGCTGATCGTTCAGGGCTCCAGGCAATCACCTTTGCCAGCAACGGGTCGTAGGAGGTCCCGACCACTGTCCCCACCCCAATGCCCGAGTCCACCCGAACGTTGGCGGCGACCGGTTCTCGTAGGTGCAGCACCCTGCCGCCCGTCGGCAAGAAGCCGCCTGCCGGGTCCTCGGCGTACACCCGCGCCTCGACGGCATGGCCGGTCAACCGAACATCGTCCTGGCTCATCGTTAGCCGCTCGCCGGCAGCCACCCGGATCTGCTCAGCAACCAGGTCCAACCCGGCGACCAGCTCGGTGACCGGGTGTTCGACCTGTAGTCGGGTATTCATCTCCAGGAAGAAGAATTCCCCGGGTCGGTCCGCCGAGACAATGAACTCCACGGTGCCCGCGCCGACATAGTCGACCGCTTGGGCCAGGCTGATCGCTGCCGACCCCATAGCAGAGCGCATGCGCTCGTCGAGCAGTATCGACGGCGCTTCTTCGATGACTTTCTGGTGACGTCGCTGCAGGCTGCATTCACGCTCACCGAGGTGGATTACCGAGCCATGCGTGTCTGCCAGGATCTGCACCTCGATGTGTCGCGGTCGCGGCACATAGCGTTCCAGGAACAAGGCGTCGTCCCCGAACGATGCGGCGGATTCCCGGCGAGCAGAGGCCACGGCAGCCGACAGCTTGTCCGAATCGGACACCAGGCGCATACCCTTACCCCCACCGCCCGCGACCGGCTTGATCAGCACTGGGTAGCCGACCTCGGTCGCCGCCGCCGCCAGGTCCGCGTCGGTCATGTCGGCATCGAACCGGCCCGGGACCACTGGCACCCCAGCATTCAGGGCCGCCTGCTTAGCGGTGATCTTGTCGCCCATGATCCGCATCGCCTGAGCGGGCGGTCCAATCAGAATGAGACCGACCGCGCCACACGCTTCGGCGAACTCCGCATTCTCGGACAAGAAGCCGTAGCCCGGGTGGACCGCTTCGGCTCCACAGGTCCGAGCCGCATCGAGAATCGCCTGGATCGACAGGTAGCTCTTCAGTGCGGAGGCCGGTCCGATACGCACCGCGAGGTCTGCCTCGGAGACGTAGCGGGCGCCGGCGTCGGCGTCGCTGTATACGGCCACCGAGCGCAGGCCCATGGCCCGCACCGTGCGGATGACCCGGACCGCGATCTCGCCGCGGTTGGCGATCAGCACGGTCGTGAACATGCGTCCACCCCCTGGCTCGAGGCGATGTTGGTTGCTGGCTTCATCGTCGAATCACATCCGGAAGGTCCCGAAACGGCTCGCGCCCAACGGAGCGTTCGCCGCCACGGATAGCCCGAGACCCAGCACGGTCCGAGTGTCCAGCGGGTCGATCACGCCGTCGTCCCACAATCGTGCGGTGGCGTAGTACGGGTTGCCTTGGCGTTCGTATTGCTCGCGAATCGGCGCCCGGAACTCCTCTTCCGCCTCTGGACTCCACTCCGAACCGGATGCCGCCAGCTGGTCGCGGCGCACGGTAGCCAGCACGGCGGCGGCCTGCTCGCCGCCCATTACCGAGATCCGCGAGTTCGGCCAAGTCCAGAGGAAGCGGGGGGAATACGACCGACCGCACATTGCGTAGTTGCCGGCACCGAAAGATCCGCCGATAACGATGGTGAACTTAGGCACCCGAGCGCACGCGACCGCGGTCACCATCGTGGCGCCATGTTTGGCGATCCCCGCGGCCTCCGCCTCGCGGCCCACCATGAACCCGGTGATGTTCTGCAAGAAGACCAACGGAATGCCACGCTGGTCGCAGAGCTGGATGAAGTGCGCGCCCTTGAGAGCGGATTCACCGAACAGCACGCCGTTGTTCGCGACAACGCCCACAGGGTGTCCGTGGATGCGGGCGAAGCAGGTGACCAGGGTGGTGCCGTAGTCCGCCTTGAACTCGTAGGCTCCGAACTGTTGGGCGCTGAAGCTGTCGGCAGCGGTCTCGGTGGGTTCGCTGGCGTCGACGATCCTTCGGATGACCTCGCGTACATCGTAGCCGACCCGGGAGTCGGTCGGCAGGTCGTAGAGGCCCACCGGATCGAGCGCCGGCGGCCGGGTTTCGATCGCCTCCCAGGGCGGCGCGGGCCGTGGACCGAAAGTCGCGACGATGGACCGGACCCGGGCAAGGGCATCGGCATCATCGGTGGCCAGGTGGTCGGTCACCCCCGAGGTGCGACTGTGCAGGACACCCCCGCCCAGCTCTTCTGCGCTGACCACCTCCCCGGTAGCGGCCTTCACCAGTGGCGGGCCGGCCAGGAAGATTGTCCCCTGATCCCGCACGATCACCGACTCGTCGCTCATCGCCGGCAGATAGGCCCCGCCCGCGGTACACGAACCGAGCACAGCGGCCACCTGGGGAATCCCGGCGGCCGACATGGTGGCCTGATTGAAGAAGATCCGCCCGAAGTGGTCGCGGTCCGGAAACACCTCGTCCTGTTTCGGCAGGAAGGCCCCGCCGGAGTCGACCAGGTAGAGGCATGGCAGCCGGTTCTCCAGGGCCACCTCCTGAGCCCGCAGATGCTTCTTCACGGTCATCGGGTAGTACGTGCCGCCCTTGACCGTGGCGTCATTGGCCACAACCACGCACTCGCGTCCACTGACCCGGCCGATCCCGGTGATCAGGCCCGCGCCCGGCGCCTCGTCGTCGTACATCCCGTTCGCGGCCAGTGGTGACATCTCCAGGAACGGCGACCCAGGATCGAGCAGAGTGTTCACCCGGTCGCGCGGCAGCAATTTCCCCCGGGCCAGATGGCGCTGGCGCGCGCGCTCGGGGCCGCCGAGCGCCGCGATCGAGAGACGTTCGCGCAGTTGCGCCGCCAGCTCGGTGTGCGTGGTCATCGGTGACAGAGCTCCGCTCTCACCAGACTCAGAGCTCCGCTCTCACCGGACTCAGGGCTCCGCTCTCGCCGGACTCAGACCCGAAGACTCGGCTCCGGAGAGCTCGGCCAGCCTGACCCGGCAGCGCGCCGAGACGTCCTCCAACTCGTTGAGCGTGCGAGTCAGATCGCGACGCCGGGCCCGCAGATCCGCGCCGATCTCGGCCAACCTTGCAACCAGCGCGGTCAGCTGGGCCTGCTCGCCGTTGGCCACCCCGTCGGCCGAGTCGTTGTCGTACATCTCGATGATTTCGCGGATTTCTGGGAGAGACATGCCGAACCGCTTGCCGCGCATGATCAGGACGAGCCGGGTGTGGTCGCGAGCGGAGTAATTCCGCGCGATCCCCACTCGTTGCGGCGCGAGCATGCCCTCGGCTTCGTAGAAGCGCAGCGTGCGCGTGGTCACGCCGAACTCGTCGGCCAGTTCCCGCACCGACCAGATTCGCTCGGACGAGCGCTCTTTCGTCATGGCCGACATCGTAGTAGCCTGCTTGACGTTGACGTAAACGTCAAGTACGTCAGGCGCCGGCCGGGAGCAGCTTGCGCTGATCTCCAGGAGCCCAGGGAGCCGACATGACGTTCGAGCTGACCGAGGATCATGAAGAGTTGCGCGCGCTGGTGCGAGGGTACGCCGAAGCCGAGATCGCCCCAAAGGTCGCGGCCTGGGACTCAACTAACTCTTCCGGCGCTCACTACTTCCCGGTCGAGGTGGTTCGCGGGCTGGGCGAGCTGGGCCTATTCGGGTTGACCGTCCCGGAGGAATACGGCGGCACGTTCCGCACGGAGTCCGGTGGGCACGGCTCCGGAGGATCGGACTTCACCAGCCTATGCGTGGCTATCGAGGAGCTGGGCCGGATCGATCAGTCCATCGGGATCACCTTGTCGGCCGGGGTCGGGTTGGGGATCAACCCGATCCTCGCCTTCGGCACCGACGAGCAGAAGCAAACCTGGCTGCCGGATCTGGTGGCCGGCCGGGCTCTGGCCGCGTTCGGCCTCACCGAACCCGAGGCCGGATCGGATGCCAGCGCGACCCGCACCCGGGCCCGGCTGGACCGAGACCAATGGGTGCTCGACGGCGCGAAAGCCTTCATCACCAACTCTGGCACCGAGATCACCTCGGTGATCACGGTCACCGCCCGCACCGACTCAGGATCCGACCCTCGACGGAAGGCCCGATCAGGGGACCGGTCCGGTCGCGCAGTCGATCCGTCGACAAGCCCTGCCGAGATTTCCGCCCTGCTCGTGCCGGCGGGCACTCCCGGACTCACCGTCGACCCGCCGTACGACAAGCTCGGCTGGCGGACCTCCGATACCCACGGCCTCACCTTCCACGGCGCGCGGGTGCCGGCCGGCAACCTGCTCGGCAAGCGAGGCCGCGGCTATGCCCAGTTCCTCGCGATGCTGGACGACGGCCGGATCGCGATCGCGGCGTTGGCGCTCGGCCTGGCCCGGGCCTGCCTGGAGGCCTGCACGTCGTACGCCGCCGAGCGGCGGAGCTTCGGGGCACCGATCGGTTCCCGACAGGGCGTGGCGTTCGCGATCAGCGACCTGGCGGTCTCCGTCGAAGCGGCCAGGTTGCTAACCTACCGGGCCGCCTGGTTGAAGGACCGGTCGTCGTCTGGCGCCGGGGCGGCCCGAGCGGAGGTGAAACAGGCGGCGTCGATAGCGAAGCTGTACTCCTCCGAAGCCGCAGTGGCGGCCGCCCGGACGGCGACCCAAGTGTTCGGTGGCTATGGCTTCATGGAGGAGTATCCGGTGGCGCGGTACTACCGTGATGCGAAGATCCTAGAAATCGGCGAGGGAACCTCGGAGATTCAGCGGATCCTGATAGCACGCGGCCTCGGCCTGCCGGTCAGCTGAGGTGCGCGCTAACCGAAGCGGGGCCCCGACACCTAGGGGCCGGCCGCACGGAAAGGAAGGCGATCGATGTCGAAGGTAACCCGGGTGATTGAACAGCGGGGGCGGTGGTTCGAGGAGTTCGAGCTGGACACGATCTATCGTCACGCACCCGGACGCACGTTCGGCGAGGCCGACAACACGCTGTTCTCGACGCTCACCATGAACCCGCAAGCGCTGCACCTAGACGCGGACTGGAGCGCTACTCAGCCGTTCGGAGCGCGTCTGATCAACTCCATGTTGACCCTGGCCACCCTAGTGGGCTTGTCGGTTGAGCAGTTGACTCAGGGCACGATCGTGGCCAACCTCGGCTTCACCGAAGTCAGGTTTCCCACCCCGGTTTATGCCGGCGACACGTTGCGAGCCGAGACCCGAGTGCTGCGCAAGCGCTTGTCCGAAAGCCGGCCCGCCGAAGGGGTCGTCACCCTGGAGCACACTGGCCGAAATCAGGACGGGGCCGTGGTCGCCCTCGCCGTCCGCGCGGTCATGGTGCGGTGTCGACCGGTGGCCGGTGAGCCAGACCAGGTTAACGCTGGTCGAGAGGGGACCGGCGGCGAGACGGACCGGGTGGGACGATCGTGACCACCGCCTGGCCACCTGGTCCCGCATTGTTGTTCTGCCCGGCCGACCGACCCGACCGCTTTGCGAAGGCGGCCGCGTCCGCCGACGCGGTGATCCTCGATCTGGAAGACGGCGTGGCTCCAGCGAACAAGGCGCTGGCGCGGCGGCACCTGCTGGAACATCGGCTCGACCCGGAGCGCACCATCATCCGGGTCAACCCGGTCGGCACGGACCAGCATCAGCACGACCTCGCCACCGTCAAGTCCACGGCGTACCGGATCATCATGCTGGCCAAGGCCGAGCGAGCAGCCGACGTACGGCGACTTGCAGCTGACGTCGGCACCGGACTCGGGGATGGATCAGGTCCGTTCGATCGGGCGCCTATTCGGGTGATCGCGCTGTGCGAGACGGCACGGGGCGTGCTGGCCGCGAACGAACTAGCCGCCGAACCCGCGACGGTGAGCTTGATGTGGGGAGCCGAGGACCTGATCGTGTCGCTGGGCGGCAGGTCAAGCAGGCACCCCGACGGACAATATCGAGACATCGCGGTACACGCTCGCAGCCGGGTGCTGCTTGCCGCGGCCGCGCACGGAAAGACAGCCATCGACGCCGTCTACCTCGACATCGCCGATCTCGACGGCCTGCGTGCTGAAGCAGAGGATGCGGCCGACTCAGGGTTTGCGGCCACGCCATGCATCCACCCCGGTCAAGCCTCGGTGGTGCGACAGGCCTATCTACCGACGGCGGATCAACTGGCCTGGGCAAGTGCGGTACTCGAGGCAGCCACCAAGGCCACGGGGGTGTTCCGCTTCGAGGGTCGCATGGTCGACGAACCGATCCTGCACCAGGCTCGCACCCTGTTGGGCCGGCATCGAAACCAGGCCGCAGAGAGTATCACCGTAGGCGAGCAAGGTCCCGCCGGATGTAGCGTAGGTGCGCCCACTCCTCCTCCAAGATGACCCGAATGCAGTCGCCGACGCTCGGGTGCCAGTCGTCGCCGCCCCACGGGTTCTCCCGACCCTCGGCCAGCACTTCCGGGGTGGCCACCGCCAGGAAGTCGGTCACCATCCGCTGTCGCTCGGCCCGCACCGCGAGGATCTCGTCAAAGCCGGGCGGGTCCACCCGAAAGATCGACATATCGAAACCCGCCTGTGCGGCGCCGGTGAAGATCTGGCCGATCTCGTGGAACGGCTGTGGCAGCCGCAGGATCCCACCACCGAGCCAGGCGTCAGTCGCCAGGATGAGGTGCCGCAAGGTCTGAGCCAATGACCACTCGTCATCGACGTGGGCATCCACCAGGTCCGGTGGCGTATCGGTCAGCGTGGTCTGCCACGCGGACTGCACAGCAACCCAACCTTCGCGAAGACCCTCAGGCGTCTCTGACTTCTGTAGCTCCCGGCCCGGAAACTGCCGGTTGAGCTCGGCATCCACCAGCGGCACCACGTCGACCCCGTTGACGAACAGGCTGCCGAAGAATAGGTCGTGGCTGTCAATGTCGAGACCGTCGACATCGACGCTGCGCATCCGCACGCCGCTGACATCGGAGAATCGCAAGGTGGCGCCCTTGAAGCTGGCCTTGACGAAGGCGGCGCCCTCGAACTCCTTCGTGTCGGAATAGGTAGTCATCGCTCCATCATCACAGCCCCCACCGACAGCGGACAGTCCCGGCCGAGCCCACTCCGCGCTCCTCGGCAATCTGGTCGGCGACGGTGCGCCCCGAGCACTCTGGGGAGTGTCGAAGTGTGCGGATTCGTTGGGTCACAAGCCCGAGCCGAGGTGCTTTCCTGAGAGCGGGCAAATTCCGGCAAGCGACAACGCGGACTTCCCGACTCTGCCAAACACACGTATTGACCTAGCAGGGGAGATCACCATGACCAGCGACAAGACGATGGCTCGCCGACATCCGACAAGCTGGACCGCACGGCGTCCGATTGAGGTATGCACCTTGCGAACCTCGTCCGGCGCAGCGGCTATCGGCGGTTCGCACGGCATCGGGGCAACGCACCAACCACCCGCCGTGGCCTTCCCCGCAAGCAAGCGGACCGGGTGGGGCTGGTCCGGCGCGGCGACGTCGGACGGTGGGTTGGTCCGGTCTCGTTACGCCGAGGTCGCCGGCTGGGTGTAACCCGGGTGTGGTTCCGCGGGTGCGGTCGGGATCGTCAGACCGGCCACCCGTTCGGCCCGCCGGAGTGGTGCCAACGGATCATGATTGCTAAAGGACACCGAGTTTGCCCGCCGTGATCGCGACATTCCGAACTACTTCGCCCTCAGGTTGAGGTGCCACCATCGGGGAGGTGCGGTTGTCGCCCGCTCCTGGTTGGCTGGATCGGGCCAGAAGTCGAGGAGGTCTCCAGGGGCCAGACCCAGGGCGTGTTCGATATCGGCGGGCGTCGTACCTCGAAGGTAGGCACCGACCTGATCGATCACATCGCGCCAATAGCCCCGGAGGGTGGACTCGGATAGGTACAGCTCGTGGCTCAGTTCGGCGTAGGTGAGCCCGCGTGCTCGGCCGGTGAGGACTTGGCGCTGTCGTTCACTGAGAATGGTGACGCGGTTGCGGCGTACCAGCACGTCTATCAATCCGATGACTTGTGGCGGCAGCACCCGGGCGCCGTCGGCAACCTCGCAGAAGTCCTGCTCGGCGTGAACCATCAAGGCAGACTTGGAGACCAGACCGGCGGCGCCGGCAGCCAGGCAGCCAGCGAGTACGAACCGACGTTCCTCCTGGCTGTAGACACAGATGCGATATCCGCTCCGTGCCGCGGCACGGACCGCGGCCAGACCTTGGCGAACCGAGGGCTGAACCGGATTGGCCAGGTGCAGGTCGAGCACCACCAGATCCGCCGCTGGCGCGTCGGCCAACATCGCCTCGACTGTCGGGTAACTGCCCACGAAGGTGATCCGCGGCATCAGCGCCGGCAGGCCTTCTCGGACCACTGGCGCGTCATCGACGACAATCGCCGTTGTGGTCCTCACTGGCGCTTCCCGAGCGCGGGTGTCGGGGTTTGCGGTCCGGTGACGGTCACCGTGGTACCGAACCCGGGGCGGGACGCCACCCTTCCCGACATCGCGTGCCGGCCGAGCGCCCCGATCACCACGTCGCGCAAACCGACTCCGTAACATTCCGGCCGAGCGCCGAACCCTTTGCCGTTGTCGTGGATGGTGACTGTCCACCCCTTCGACTCATTAGCGTCGACGTGGACGACGACACATTCGGCGGCGGCGTGCACCCGTACGTTGGAAAGGACGCTACTCACCGCGGCCCGCAAGGCCCTGGCTTGCTCGCTACTCAGCGGTATCTCAGGCGCGAGATCCAGCACGTGTTCGATCTTCAGATCCTCGAACTGCGCGCAGACCAAGCCCAGCACGGAAGCGACGGACTCACCAGCCTGACCACTCGACCCGATCGGCATCTGTCCCCGCATGTAGGACCGCATCAGCTGCGCTTCAAAACCCGCTTGGGCTCGAACTTTGGCCTGCACAATGGGGTCCAGATCGGGCTCGGCCAGTAGCCGCAACAGCGCGGTGCCGTTGTGCATGGCCACCCGTGCTCGCTGCCCCTCCGCTTCCCGCGCCAGTCTGGCCGCGAGTTCGCGAGCGCGATCGCCGTCGGCGGCGACTCGCCGCATGAACGTCGCCGATACCGAGACGACGACGGGAACCAGCACGTAGCCCAAACAACCGACGATTGTCGACAAGACGCCGCCGAACTTGTCCGTCCCGCCCAAATAGAGAACCCACCCACCCGACGCGGTCAAGATTCCG
>JBOFLH010000084.1:0-9734 GCA_051657765.1 Nocardioides sp.
GTCCGCATCTGCGCGAGACAGGTCCGGACACGGTGCCTGGTGATGACACACCAGCAGCGGTTACGGATGAACCGCCTGACAGGCCCGACCGACAGCAGCGGCGCGACGATGGCCGATGCGACCAGCGCGGTTTTCACCAGTCCCCAGTCGGCGGGGACCATCGTGAGGTACAGGTAGAGCCCCACCAGTTCGAGGGTGATCTCCCAGCGCCACCGAAACATCGAGATCAGGATCAGTGCCAGGATGGAGCGTTGTGGGCGGATGATGGTCTCGACCACGCCCATCTGCGAACGCCGACCGCCTCGTCCGAAGGTGTTCCGCGAGGAGTTGCGGGTATGTTTGGACATGACTCATTCCCCCTTTCCAGGGTGTGAGTTGAATCGCTGGAGGGGCGAAGCCGGACCACCCGGTTAGTGGCCAAAGGGGCCCGGCGTTCGCTTACCTCATTCAGCGGGGGACGGCCCTCCTTGTGGGGGCCGTTTCATCGTGTTGCCACCAAGATCGGTGGCGGTGGGGGTTCGGCAGCGCTTCTGGGTCCATTCCAGGTCTCACCTGTCGAACACCCGCTTGCTTCTCTGACTGGCTCAACCCGTCATGCTGGGTGAGCAGACGAACCATCTGGTTCGACATGGTGTGTTGGTTGGTTTTCCTTCGGGAGGCACCGAAATTCCACGTGTGTGACGTGGGTTCAGGAGGCGGTGTTCGAAGAAGCCTTCGAACCAGAACTCGTCACATCCAAAGACTTCGCCCGGTACGCAACCCCGTTCCGGCCGTTGGTAGCCCAGGGCATGGCCTCCAGCTCGCGCGGAGCGACGACGGTGCCAACAGTGAACTTCGGCATCTGCTTGTTAGCCAAAGCCACGTTGATCATCTCGCCACCCGTGTCGTCAAGCGCCATCACCTGAACCGTCCACAACGGATCCTGGGTGTTCCGGTCAGTCTTCTGACGACCGTTCTGATCAGTCTTCTCAACCACTTCCTTCGTCACCGTGAACGTCTTGCCAGTGGTATCAACCAGCAACCTCATAACAAATCCCCTTACCTCTCATCGTTGGGGCCACACCAACTGCTGGTATGGAAGATGCGCACTTTGTGCATCTGCTCCAACCCTGACGGACGACGAAGGACGTTCTAACCGCACCGCAAGGACATCCAGGGACATTCTGTGGTACAGTTTGGCGCATGCCGAATCTTCGACTTCGGAACTCGCTCGTAGCGGCGGACATGAGCCAGACCCAACTCGCCCACGCGGTCGAGGTTGATCCGAAGAGTGTGGAACGGTGGATCACCCAGAGCCGCATACCACACCCAGCCACCAGGGCACGGGTCGCGAAGCTGCTCGGTTTCGATGAGACCTACTTCTGGCCGGCACTTCTGGGTGCTGAAGGCAGTCGAGCCGCAAGCCAGGCCGAAGTCGTGCAACTGTGGCCGACGCGAAACACCGTTCCCGAAGAGGTCTGGCGTTCACTGTTCGATCAGGCCACCGAGCAGATCGACATCTTGGTTTACGCCGGCGGGTTCCTGATCGAGGCCTACGACCTCGTGGAGGTGATCAAGCGCAAGAGCGCTCAAGGGATCACTTTCCGGCTCCTGCTCGGTGATTCACGATGCGAACAGGTCCGCATCAGAGGCGTCGAGGAAGGACTACCAACGCTAGCCGATCGGTGCCGCTCGTCGCTGGAGTACCTGACCTCAGTTGCTGGCCTGCCTGGCGTGGAGATCCGGCTCCATCAGACCGTGCTGTATGCCAGCCAGTACCGCTTCGATCAGGGCATGTTGATCAACAACCACACCTACGGGTCCTGGGCCTCCCGATCCCCGGTAATGCATCTGGTCAAGGTCCCTGGCGGGCACCTGTTCGACTACTATGACCAGGCCTTCGAACGGGTATGGGAAGCCGGTCAGTCAGTAGGCTGAAGCCGTGAGTACCCGGATCGACTACTACAAGGATCCAGCCGCACCAGTCGCGAATAGCATCCGGCCGAGCGCTGCGGCTCTCGTGCTCCGTGACAACGAGATACTACTGACACAGCGCAGCGACAACGGGAACTGGTCGATGCCCGGCGGGGCACAAGATCCTGGCGAGTCTCTCAGTCACACCGCCGTCCGGGAGACTCTCGAAGAGACAGGAATCACCATCCGACTCCATGGTCTGGTCGGCATCTACACCGACCCCCGCCATGTCGTGCACTACACCAGCAACGACGAGGTACGCCAGGAGTTTACCGTCGTCTACCGCGCCGAGTACGTCGAAGGCACGCCCACCTCCAGCGACGAAACCACGCGTGTGGAGTGGGTCGATTGCAACAAGGTCAGCGAGCTACCGATGGACCGGAGCCAGCGGATGCGACTGGAGTGGGGCCTCAATCACACCGAGACGTGGATCGATCCTTCTGGCGATTGACACACCTGCGTCAGCAACGGTCGGGCCTTCTCAATGAATGCCGAGACCACATGCCCTGGGCCGTAGCGCTGGACGATTTCATCGAGACGATCCTCTACCTTCACGGTGAGGCCGGTTGGTCCGGTCGTCATGTCCGCCCACCACAACAACCGATGCGCCTCATCGAAATCACGATCCACAGCGAACTCGTCATAGACGTCCAAGCCGATGCCACGCTCGCGTGCCTCATACGTGCTCGCTGAGTGATGGATCACCAAGTGGCACACCTCAGCCGAGAACCCCTGAGTAGCCAAGAACCGTGCGCCATCCAGGGGATGAAATCCGGTCACTGGGTAGGCGTAACCGATGTCATGAAGCAGCGCCGCGGAAATCGCGGTGTCACGGATCTCGGGCGTCAACCGGTGAGCCTCAGCAGCAGCCTTAAGGCCTACCGTAAGCGAATGCACACGACGGTTGGGCTCTAATGCCTCCAGAAGCGACACAACAGCGCGACCATCGATCTCCATGCCTTCGATGGTATCCGGCAACCGAGCCGCCGGACAGCCTCCACACCGCCGCACCGGTCCGCATCGGGAACTGCCTCAAACCGGCTTTGACGAAGGAGGGGAGCCTCGTTCCCCAGGGTGCCGTGTACACCCCAGCCGTACAGGCTCCGCCACTCGGTTGCGGTGAGGACCGCCGTGGACTTGGCCGGGCCGCCCGGCCAACGTTCACCGTTGCTGGTGTACCCCCGGTACCGAAACCGGTTCCACCGATCGCTGGATCTTGATCGGCGGGAGCAGCTCGGTATCGAAAGGGTCTCTCAGGTCCACGGTCGGCGCAGCGACCGTGGATGGTTGGGATCCGCGCTCTGGTCGGCTCGTGGGCGAGCCGGTCTGGCAGCTACCGGACCGACACGATCCGGCCCTGGCCTTCTGGTTGGCGACAACTTTCTATACAAAATCAAGACAGCCCCCACCGGGGCTGTACCGCGCCGCCGCCAAAGGACGGCCACACCACCCGCCGCCCTCGACCGGGCTCTGGGCGGGCGGCCTCGGCTGGCGCGCCTGAACGATAGCCGAGGGAGATCTTGAGCCGATGAAGCTGATCCGTCCGGCTCCCGGCGGTGGGTAGCCGCGTTGCCCCGACGGCAACCATGGGAAGGGCGGGCCGGCCCGGGTCAACGGCGCTCCGCGTCAGCTCCCGGTGATGACCCTCCGGGGCCACTATTGACTCCGACCCGATCCCGGACCACAAGCAAGCTGGCTATCGGAACGAGGCGGAGGCATGCGTGCGGACTGGTCAGCCTCCAACAAAGAGGAATCAGCTCAGGCGATCAACTCACGGTGACTCGGAACTTCTCGAAACCGTCGGGTCGAACGCGGACCTTGTCGGCGGAATCCACGTCCACCAGTCCGGCTTTGCGGCATGTATCTATGAACTCGAAGAACTGGAGACGGCCGACCTCCTTTTGGGCACCTTCTGGCAGCAGAGCAAATAGCTCATCAATGGACAGCGCCGCACCTTGTGCTGCTGGGCCCACGGTCAGATCCTTCAAAAGTTCCTCATCACGTTTCGTCAATCTGACTCTGTCAACGTTCACAAGAAGTGGCACGACTGTTGCAACCACTACCGCCGGTAACTGGTCGGCGCCGACAACCGCCAAGATTCCGGCAAGTAGGGCCGCCGAAATAGTGGCCTGAACTGCGGCACCACTGAGTCTCACTTCCCAGCCCCCCGGGCGGAAAGCGAACCCGGGTTCGTCGGCCGTGTCTGTACAGGCAACCTCCAGGAAGGCGCGCATCCCTTGTCTTGACGCAAACGAATCTTCGCCCACGAGTAGCACCCAAAGTGCATGCAGATCATCGCTCCTCAACAGGACTTCATCGTTGTTAACTGGCTCTCCCAGCCGCTCCGACGCCAGGAATTCAAGTACGCTTTGCATACAATCTCCTATCCCTACAGGGACGACGAGTTCGGTCCCGGGGCCGGCCCAACCGACGCTCGCGTCCGTTGACCAATCGTGGACTGCGTCCATGTCAGTATACGAAGAGCGTGTTGTCGAGCCTGTGCTTGACAAGATAGCTCGCTCCATTCCGTTCGCTCCGCACCTGCACATACTTCCTCTAGATAGAGGGCGAGAGCTTGTCCGCCATCCATACTTGATAGTGCTACCAAAACCAGTGGAGTAGAATCACTCTTAGCAATCAAGCTCGTGAAGCACACATGATCGCGTCCATCCAATCGCACAACGCCCTGCTCAAATTCGAAAGCGGTATTCTCACTCGCCCACCCTTCCAGGAACCACCTAACAGGAACGTCACACCAAACTGACTGATAAGTTGTCAAGCTGAAGATGCCTCCGAGGCGCTCAAGTCCCGCTGTAAGCAGACACTCACCCGATATATTGACATGTATTTCAACCCTGGCCGGGAGTCTTTCAAGGAGAACCTCAAAAAGGTCGATATCATCTGCAAGATAGACTTGCACCGTTCTTCCTCCATCCCGTGAGCTAAGGCCGACCATTAGGCAGATCGGCGTATCGGCAAGTTGCTGCAGATACGCTCGATCTTCGATGGAGAACGACAATTGGTCCATCAGCTGACTCGGCCTCCTTACAATAAGATCCACCACGAAGTGTCCCTCCGGGTTCTCATAGAGCGCAATTCGCTCAAACTGATCTTTGTCGGAAACTCTCCCAACGGAGGCCGTACGAGGCGAATGCCTTATCTTCCAAAGCCCGACGAGAGCGTCGTCAAGCGCGTCGCCATGATCGTAGGGCCGTCTCCTGAGCGTGGCCCTTCTTGATGCTGTCGGACCTGCTGCCTGAATTTGACTGAGTACGTCTTGGACATGTTCTGGATTGTCACTGCTTTGTACAGCTCCGTGTGTCGCGAGTAGTTTAGTGAGATGTTCTTTAAGTATCAGATGTACCACTCTAATACTCCCCGTGTATTGGGGGTCAAAGGTAAGCGTAAGGAGGTCGTCATCTTGCACCGGAGGGGATATTGAATGCCACTCCTCGGCCCCAAGGGTGGCTCTAATTTCCGCCCATGATACGTGCCAGAATTTCTCGTCAGCAATCTCATGCAACAAGGCAAGTCTCTTATCTGGCCGGTCTCTCGGTGGCACGTACCAAGCTTCTTGTGAGCCGATCCCGTACTTGACCACGCGAGCAAGGGTCGGTGAGTTCATACATGCGAAAATACCAGCAGCGACTGATTCGAGTTTGAGCCGTGAATGATGTGGGCCAGGCACTAGCTCTTCAGCGTCTTTATACCAACTCGTATACTCCGGCGAGTTTGACAGACACGATTGATCGCCGTTTCCTTTTACCCATACGCTTTGAAAAGTTGCGTAACACTCATGTGAGGACCGACATTCTCGTACAAGCCTCTTTAATATCTCCCCATAGTTGAGCTGAGGTGCCTCCAAATCACTAAGGATCGTACAGAACGTGAGAATCTGGCCAAAGTGGGTTGCGCTGTTCAACAACTCATGAAATCGCTCGTGCGTCTCCGCCACCTGCGCCGGCATTCCAGAAGTAGCTACTCGCGAAATATCTAGGAATCGACCAGAGAACAAGCCATGAAATCCAAGTGGAGCCAGAGGCCCGTCACCATACGTAGATACACCAGACATGTTGCCATTGTCGCGGACGGCTGGCTCCCCAGCAACAGGTGGTGACTTCATTGCGCACCCACGAGCACACCAAGGTCCGGACGTTCACGGCCTACAGCCCGAGCGGCAGGACTCAGTCGTCGGGCCGGTACACGACCGTTCGCGAGCCAGATAGCAGACCATCCCCACGCTCAGGATGCGCCTGCCACATCGCAGTGAACCAGCATGTGAGGACTTGGGAAGCGAGTTGGGGCCGCGGACCGACCACAAACCGGCTACCACTGAGGGAAGATGTGCTCATGGCCACTAGGCGTGTGCGCGCAAGACTCGCCACCACTCACGCGATCCCGGCATACGGCGGAATCCAGTTGCCCAAGCAACTCCTGGACCAGGTGGCCGAGGCGCTCGCCTCGGGGACCATGCCAATGCACATTGGACACGACATCTCCCGACCTATATTCGTGTCCGGGGTAGAAGCCGGGGTTGAACAGCTTGATGATGGTCATTTCGCCGCCTGGGCTGAGTTCAATGTTGACGCCGACGTTTGGTCAGCTCACGAGATGGAAGTGGCTTCGACCGGCGCGCCGGGTGGTATGTCAATCTCCTTCACAGGTCCGCTGTCGGGACAGTCACGCCCAAGCGAGTCCTTACTCATCGTTGCCGCTGACGGACATCACTTCGACGAAGAAGAGATCGTGGCCGCTGTGGTGATCCTCGGCCGACTCGGCGCGGATTGCGGCGGGGAAGTGCTCTATCAGTTCTCGTTCGAGCCGGTGGCCAAGATACTCATCGACGTTGTGTGGCCAGCAGTGATGTCCCTCGGCCCGAACTTTGCGGCTTCGGCGTTGTACGACGCCGCGCGCTCCTTCTTCCGACCTGGTCGTCGTGGTCTCGTTTTCAACATTTCATTCGGTGAGACGTGGAGAGGCAGCCGGAAGGTGAAGATTCACATCGAGGCTTCAAACGCTGCCGAACTACGCGCTGCCATTGACGGACTTCCTGCCATCCTCGACTCAGGCACGCACGGAACATTCGTGTCCCGGTCTGGAAGTCGTCTGGAGTTACTAGACGCCTCGGCTCAGGATCCGGGGCCTCCGGCATAACGGGTACGGCTTGCATCCTTGGCTGAACCCGCGCAGAGATCTAATCTGCGCCAGATCGGTACAGCAGCAAAGTACAGCAACTGGATCAGCCAAAACCGCCCGACGACGGTTTGGTCTGACGACGCTGGAGCGTGCGAGACGCCGACTGGCCGTTCCGCCTGGAGTTTGCAAGCAGGAGGTCAGGGCCTGGGAGGCTCTGGACCTGTGGTCGTTGGACCGACTGGTGACGACTCCGAAACTGGCACCTTCGGTTCAGTCACAACGGGCTGATCGATCCGAACCCGGATTGGCTCCTGCTCTCGACCGAGACCAATGTGCAGCAACGTTCCCACCTGCAGAGCGACAGCGGCGATCCCGAGTGCGAGGGCACCGACTTTGTAGAACCACGCGAGCTTGTCATCGGAGTGCATACGATCACGCCGGCTCAACCGAGCCGTGAGCCGACCCATCTCCTGCGGACTTCCTGCCGTGATCGCAGCAGTCATGCCCGCGCTTGGCAGCACCTTGCGTATCTCGTCCTCGATGAGAGTCCCTTGTTTGACCGCAGCCTTGAGCAGCGGGTGATACCAGACGCGATCTACGAAGTAGAAGGCGTACCAGAGAATCAGCCCGATGACGAGCACCACTGTCCCCAGGCTGATGGGCCCAAATGCTGTGCCATCCTTGGCAGCCACTCCAGCCGCGCCAAGCGCGAAGGTTGCCACAGTGAGAGCAAGTCCGCGAATCCGCCACTCGATGTCATTGAAATGCTGCTGAACATCGACTGTCTTCTTCCACATCTCGATGTAGTGAGCGGTCCGCTCGCTGGCCGTTAGATCCATAGCGGTCAGCTCCGTAGAGGATGTCGGACTGGCCCCACTCGGCTGTGACGTGTCTGACACCGGCTGGTCCATAACCGAAACCCTAGTCAGAGAACGCTTGTAGCACCTCCGCGAAGCTTGCCCGGCAGGTGAGCGTGGGCGTGACCAGCCCAATCTCGGCTGCTAGCACCCGTTCGCGTTCGACCTCTTCATCCGTCCAATGCGTGACTCTCCGAAGAAGTTCGTACTCAGGGCGATTCTGAACGATCCCGTAAGCCGCGTGAACATCAAGGACGCCAAGATCTTGCGCCATTGCGATGTCCTTCATCAAGCTGTCACCTACGTAGACCGTCTCCTCTGCGACGGCCCCTTGCTCCTGGAGAATGGTGGCCAGGACATCAGCGTTCGGCTTTCGAATACCCCTGTCAAGATGTTTGTGGACGGTCGCACGCAGCCCGTATGCGGCCTCTGGGTAGTGTCCTGTCCGGAGATCGGTCGCGGTCATTCCGCGAGGAAGATCGTGATCTGGCGAGGAGTACAGCACGTCTAGGAGACCGTCGATTTCTGTATGCCGTATGCGCCACTCGGTCCAGTAGGCCAGCGACTCTGTGTAGGCCACGATTCGAACCCCTCGCGATCGAAGCTCTTCAAGGGTCTCCCTGACCCCTGGGTACAGCCGCGTGGCCTTGCGACGGTTGGAACGCATGATCTGGATCGCGTCATCGAACACGACATGCGGGCGCTCAGGTTGGACGGCTCGAGTAAGTGACGGGATCTCGTCGAGCAGGTTGGAGTACTCCGCTGTACCGCGCTGTTGGTGAATCTTGCGGATCTCCTCTTCCAGTTGCTCACGAGGCACCTCACACTCTTCCACTAGCCGCTGGAGCATGGGGGCGAACGATGCGTGCCATGCGCCAAACCAGTCCCAGAGGGTGTTGTCGAGGTCCGTGACGAGGAGAGTCCGTGTCAACGTTGAGGCCACAGGCGCAGGCTATCGGGCACCGACGACAACCCCTCAACTACGACCACGGTGCGTCCCAGCCCAGCCGCCATAGTCTCAGTTCTAGTCTCATTCGCAGTTGTACGTCACCGTACGCAAGCCTGGGTGGCAGGCCCAGTTCGCACTCAACGCCCACCCCGGAGACAAGAATGAACGAGCATGTGAGGACTTGGAAAGCGGGTTGGGTTCACGCCCTCGCGGGTTCGAATCCCGCATCCTCCGCCACGCTGACCAGGCACAACGCAAATCAGCCCTCCGGCCGGGCGTGCCGAGTTCGGCCCGTAGCCTCAGTTGAGGCAAGATCTCGACCCGCTGCACCCAGCCGCTTCGAGCATCTCTGGGCCCACGTTCACCGGTGTTCGCGAGAGAACACTCAGGCAACCCTCCTGGCGTACCTTTGCCGGGCAGCCTCGCCGGTGGTGCCAACGAAGGCACCGATCAACGCCCAGGACATGCCCGCCTCACGAGCTTTTGCGATTGCCTCGAGGACGTGACGTTCGGCGTCAGAGCGCTCCTGAACGGCATGTCGCAGGAGCGTCACGGCGTCCGGATCGAGCTCGTCAGCCGGGTCGGGTTCGTAGTCCTCGAAGCGCGCGGTCAGTTCGTCCGCGTGCTTGAGGATGTCATCGACCGAACGGGGCATGGTGATCACCTCCAGGAAGCTCTTGCGGGCCTGCACTGCGCGTGGTCGGCTACGACAGCTTCGACGCCCTGGCACGTTATCCGATCTCGATCAGCGCGGAAAGCGGCGGCGGGCTCAGGAAAGTGTCTCTTGGAGTAGATCAAAGTGGCTCCCGCCCTTCGGGTTGCTCGACGAGAAGTGCCTT
>JBOFLH010000085.1:0-1532 GCA_051657765.1 Nocardioides sp.
TTGCGACGATCTCGCCGTCGGTGTCGCAGACCAAGAGAAGGTGTGAGTCATCAGCATCAACTTCACGAAATGCTCGTAGGTACGGCTGCAGGTCAGCTGGAGCACTGACACCGTCGCGGGTTGCGCCGAGCTGGTCGTCAGAGAGCAGTTCTACGATGGCTAGTACGTCGTCCTCGTCCGCCACGCGGAGCGTCACGCCTAAGCCCTCGATAGGCAGCGCCCATCCAGCTTTCATATTTGCATCATCGCCTGGTCGTGTCGTCTGGTGGCGCTTTGTGTCGGATCTTGCCGGAGTCCCAACTACATGATCGGGGCCCGCACAGCGTCCAACAGTTCATCCTCATCTAGGTGTAGCTCTCAAGCGTGCCGGCCCTTCGCACATCGACTGTCGCGCAGTGGAATCCGCCGCCGAGCGATCGCCCGTGGCGCCACCGCAGTGGCGCTGACTGGATCCCCATCTTCTCGAGCATGCGCATCAACTCGATCTGTGACTCCTCAACCACAACCAGCTCAGGCGTGATGCTCAGCAAGTTCATACTGATCCAAGGCGAACTGAACGAGTGGCCCATAAATCCGGTATCGACGGGCTCAGGGGCACTAAGGAGCTCCCAACCCCGGAAGTCTTCAGGAAGGCTTTTCTCGCCGACCCGCGCTGGGTTGACCAACAACAGGCCAGGCCTCAGCGCCATGATGGTTGTATCGATGTGCGTCGACTTGTAGACATTCTCACACCGGTGGACTCGGTATTGTGAGCCCAACGTTGTCTCTAGCCATCTCGCACCGCGCAGGTTTCCTGAGTCCGAGACCAGGTAGAGGATGTCCCGGCCCAGCCGCAGGCAGTTCGCCGCGTCGAAGACAGGCTCCTCCTCCAAGATGGCCAAGCGAGACCGGTCGGTCCTGTTGTAGCCGGATTCAAGGAGCTGGGGCCTGGGGGCGGAAATCCAGCGTGCTCCGCTGTCCATGTACTCCATGAGGATTGGGCGGTATGCCAAGGTCTCGTACTGCCGGGAACGCAGGGACATCGGCGTCTCGATGATGGTTCGCCCCACCGCTAGGAGGGTGTCCCGAGGACAGAAGTTGTGCATGCCGTCTGAAGTCCACTGGGGAGTCGCGTAGCTCAGCGAATGGTTGATCTGAACCGGACGACGCACCGTCACACCCTGGCTTTCCAAGAACGCTGACAGTTCGTTCAGGTCCTCTTCCGCCTCGGCCAGGCACCGTTCATCCATCGGACCGACCGGGATCGAGTCCAGGTCGTGGCAGCGGATGGTGTGCTGCCCACGATCGGAACCTGGGACCTGCGCACCACGTGCGCTCCCAACGATCACTTCTTCGAGCGCACTCCATTCGTTGTGCACCGACACGAGTGTGCTCATCGGTCGTTTCCTACGGGCGTTGAAAGCCCGCGCGTCGGCAGGCTCCTGATACCCGGCCCGACGTACATGGCCTCGGGTCTGATGAGCGGCTGGCCAGTGGCGCGTTCCTCGACGAGGTGGGCGATCCACCCGACTACACGGAAGCAGACGTGAAGA
>JBOFLH010000086.1:0-2187 GCA_051657765.1 Nocardioides sp.
GGCCGTGTTCGTGGGGTGCTGCTCGCGGCTGGCGTGGTCATCGAGCCAGTGCTCGAGGAGGACGCGGAGCTGGCTGGTGCCCTACGAGCTTTGGCCGGGGGCACGAGCCTCTCGCTCGGCGACCGGTGCTGTCTCGCCTTGACGGTGCGCAGCGATCCGCCCGAGGTGCTGACCGCCGACCGCGCCTGGGCCGACCTCGACCTACCGGTGGGAGTGCGCCTGATTCGCTAGCGGGTAGGACGCCGGAGCAGGAACTCCGCGTCCATGTCTCTGTCTCCACCGGTAGGTCAACTCACCCCTTATCGCCCGAGGGTCACCACTCGAACGGCTGCCAATCTTCGGGCGCATCTGCCGGATAGGGAGTCAGGCCACGGCATCGGCGGTATGCCGCGTGGATCCAGGCACCTATTTGATCGGCAGGGAACACCAGGTCCGAAAGCGACAGATCCTGCACGACTTCGGTGCGCCGACAACGCGCGACAAGCTCCTCGCCGTTCGAGGATATATCGATCTTGAGGAGTTGAATCTCCGACCCGACCACGGTTGCCTCAGCTAGGTATACAACCTCTTGGTTGAATACCTCTAGAACGCTGCCATCTGCTCGGAGAGGTCGTAGCAGTCCACGGTGATCATCTGGACAAGGTGGTCCAACCGATCATGACCTGTCATCCGTCTGCTCCTGGCACGTAGGGAATCAGTCCGAGGTCGAACGCCTGGACCTGAACGCCCAAGGGCGCGTGGCGGACATCGAGCAGCAACCCGTCGACTTCCAGGAGCCAAGTCAACGGGTTGGATTCGATCAGGTCGCGGCGTATGAACTCGGTGTCGAAACGGCTCAGCTTCAGCGTGTCACGGATCAGTTTGGCCGTGTTGGACATTGTGGTCTTCTGCACACCCAGCCACTTGCTGAGTTGGTCGGTGGCGGCGTGCGGCGTTTGGTTGCGGTCGAACAAGAAGTTCAGCTGCCCGACCGTATGGACGGCCCTTGCGGCCCAGATCCTCAGGTCGCCGCGCGTCATTGGCGAGGGTCGCTTGCGGCCCAGTTTGCCGACGGCAACGCGACCCAGCTCGGCGTACTCCTCATCCAGGTGTCCTGGCACACCGCGTCGGCCACCGCCACCACTTGGTCGGCGTGCGCCTCAGCGCGGCGGGAACGTTCAACTTGCTCGTCTCGACCCTCGCCGACCAGTTCCGCCCGTGACTGACACCCGAATAGTCCAGCGGAACTCACCGACGTCCTTCGGCATCGTCCGGCGGGTGGATTGCCGCTATGCGGGCGGTGGTGGCGGCACTTCGAGTGACCCAGGTCAGGTTTCAAAGGCTCGAAGTCGTTTGTGACGTGCGATACGCAACGTGGGGTGGCAAATTCCTGCAGGTTTCTAGTCGCTCGAAGGCGAGAAGTCGTTTACGACCCTACGCTCTCCGACAGGCCTCTGACCAGCCACGATGCACTCGTCCTGCACAGTGGCGCTTGCGAGCAGTCCGTGGCGGGGCGTTCACTAAGGGGCCGCGCAGAGTTTCCGCAGGTGGGAGGCCAGTTTCGGTGCTGTACAGTGGACCACCCCTTCCGCTCTGCGCGCGCCCACCCCTGGGGCGCTACCTGACATCAGCATAGGACGACCCGGGCGACACCCGGGAAGCACCCAGCAGTCCGCCTGGACCCCCGCGGGTGCTGTCGAGGGCGGTGTCCGATTTCCGCTAGGTACAGCGTGCGCGGTGCGGGAGACTCGGATCGTGAACCTAGACACCGAGGCCTGCTATCGGGCGGTTTCCAGCCGGGATCGCCGATTCGACGGCGTGTTCTACACCGCGGTGCGCAGCACCGGCATCTATTGCCGGCCGTCCTGCCCGGCCCGGACCCCGGCCAGGCGCAACGTCACCTTCCACCGCAGCGCCGCTGCCGCCCAGCTGGCCGGCTTTCGGGCGTGCAAACGCTGCTTGCCCGACGCCACCCCCGGCAGCCCCGACTGGGACGTCGCTGCCGACCTCGCCGGCCGGGCGATGCGGCTGATCTCCGACGGAGTGATCGACCGAGAGGGAGTGCCGGGACTGGCCCGGCGATTGGGTTACACCCCGCGCCACCTCACCCGGGTGGTCAGCACCGAACTCGGTGCCGGACCACTGGCGTTGGCCCGAGCCCGCCGAGCGCAGACCGCGCGAACCCTGATCGAAGCCACTGCGATGAGC
>JBOFLH010000087.1:0-5015 GCA_051657765.1 Nocardioides sp.
CCGTATTCGATCGCGTCTTGCCGGATCTGGCCGGACATGGTCGGGAGAAGAGCCAGGTCATGTTTCCGCTGGTCAGAGCCCGTCTTGAGCGTGGTACCCCCGGCAGGATTCGAACCTGCGCCCCCGCCTCCGGAGGGCAGGAGGATCCAAGTACGTTTGTGCAGGTCAGGCGCCTTGTCTGCGCTCTCCGCTCCCAGACTTCTGCACGCATTCTGCAATCTTCAGGTCAACCGGAGCTCTCAGGGAGTAGTGCGCCATCACCTATCGGGCAAACCGGCCGATCCGGGACTCAAGTCAGGTTCGTGCCCGGCCAGGGTCGATACGCGGGCAGCGGCGCCTCGGTTCTGATGTACTTGTCCAGTCGCCAGCGGCGCACCAGCTCTGGCATGCTCTAGGTACCACGACCCCCTATGAACGCCGCAGAGTAAAGGTTTGGAATGCCCTCGATAGACCGAAAGTTCTTCGATCTAGCTTTGACGAATATCTCTACGATCGGAGACACAGATGTGTTCCCGCTCCCTATCGAAAACCACGTTCTGCATGATAAACGCACAGAGGTAGGCGAGCTTCTCCTGGAGATCTCTAAAGATCTTCGATCAATGATTAGTGTTCGATCGCCGATAACTCATTCAGCCCTGTCGCCGGTCGGGTATTCTGGATTTAGGTGGGCAACTCAAATTGATCCAATCTGGAATGCGTATTTTCTTGGCGCAACGCTTTCCCTTGCTGCCGGCATTGAGGCGAAACGAATTCCAGTTGATCAAGAAGTAGTTTTCTCGCACCG
Organism: Nocardioides sp.; assembly: GCA_051657765.1. Lineage (GTDB taxonomy): Bacteria > Actinomycetota > Actinomycetes > Propionibacteriales > Nocardioidaceae > Nocardioides. The sequence goes on from JBOFLH010000087.1 coordinate 785, forward strand.
CTTCGACCCAAACGATAGTGGACATCTTTTCGATCGATCAGGATGGAAAAAGTTTCAAGAGCGATCTGTGCACCTCGCAGAGAGGTACAACTATGTTGTTTCGGTTGATATCGCCGACTTTTATGGACGCGTGTATCACCATCGCATTGAGAACGAGCTCAAGTATATCGATAAGGGTGGGCAAGTAGCAGGTGAGATAATGAGTCTATTGAGCGAGTTTAGCAAGGGAGTATCTTACGGGTTGCCGGTAGGTGGCCCGGCCGCGCGGATGTTATCCGAGCTGATCTTGAACGCGGTGGATCAACTGTTGCTCGTTCACGACCCGGCGTTCGCATACATTAGATATGCTGATGATTATAGGTTCTTTGTAGACGATCTTGAATCTGCACATCGGGCTATCGGCTTCCTTTCCGAGAAGCTTCAGCGCAACGAGGGACTCAGTCTACAGCGGAGCAAAACTAGAATCATGACTGCTTCGGAATTCTTGTCGACGGTTAGACCACCTGATCCCAGACCTGGAAGTGCGGCTAAGTTTCTAAGTCTTCATTTGTATTACGATCCTTACTCCGCTACCGCAGATGAAGACTATGAGGAGCTGCGCGAGCAGATATCGGAGTTTGATGTTCTAGGCCTTCTTCGAGCGGAGCTGTTCAAGGGTCGCGTTGATCAGGCGTTGACTAAGAAGCTCGTTTCTGCGCTTAAGTTGATGCAGCCAATTCCAAAAGAACAAGCTATCCGGTCCCTGCTGGAGAATATCGAGACATTGGCGCCAGTTTTTCCGTATGTCATGCGGGCCGTGAGAGACAATGTGAAGGATCTTTCCGACGAGGCTCAAGATGAGGTCCACGCAAGCCTGAGAGGTATGGTTCGAGACCGACACCATCTTGCGCAGGTTGACGTCAATCTCGCATATATTATTCGAGTTCTCTCTCAGAAGAGCGATAGAGAAAATACGGACCTTCTAATTCGCTTGTTTGGTCAAAACCATGGCTACGCAGGCGCTTCTGCTCCAAATATTCAGCGCGACATTATGCTGGCCCTGGGAAGGTGGGAGACACAGTTCTGGCTCCATGATCGAAAACCTCACTATTCAGCAATGCATGAGTGGGTCGCCCGCGCCTTTTTTATCTCGTCGTACGCCCTAGGTGACGAAGGGCGGCACTGGAGACAATCTGTTAAGTCTTCGCTTTCGCCATTCGACAAGATCGTTTCTCAATGGATCTCCGAAAAAGTGCAACAGTCCGGCTGGGAGATCCCCGTATGATCAGTGCAAAGGCTTTTGCGAATCAGGCTTCTGTATGGCATCGGGTGACTCCTGCTCTTGAGCACTTCACGCGTTGGGTGAACGGCAACTTAACTCGAACGGGAATGAATGTTCGGCGCTTCGGCGCTCAGGATCGCGCCGCGTTTATTGCAGAGACAGCATTCGAAGCGCTAGCAAGGGATTCGGAACCGTCGCTTGAGGTGCAGGACTCGGTTTATAAAGTGCTCGGTGGTCTGCCCCGTGCGCCAGATGATGAGCAGCGACTTTCCGCGATAGAAAAGATTGAGGCAGATGATATTGTCGCAAACTTGCGGAGCTATCTGGAAACACTTGACGAAAGAGTCGAATTTCGTCCCAAATTCCCTGGCTGTGGAACTGTCGAGGCCGCGCGAGGTGACATGCTTGCTGGTTCCAAACTTATTGAAGTGAAGACCGTTCAACGCGGCTTTCGTGGAACGGACTTTCGACAGGCACTGACCTATGCGGCATTGGCCTATGCAGATAGCGTCAATCTAACGAATATAACACTTCTCAACCCAAGACGAGGCGTATATTTTAGTGACGACGTTCAGGAGCTCGCGCTCGACTTAGGCGCCGGATCATGGGTTGACCTTATGCAGGAACTCTTGAACTTAATGAGTGGCCTAGACGTTTCTACGTGAGACTACTGGAGTCTATCGGCGTTTCCTCTGTACCCGTGGGTTCGCGGAGAGTGACAGATATGAGTCGTTTCGGCTAGACGGTTGCGTGCGGGCTTGCTGGTTTGCGTGGTCGCCGCTCGTGCCAGCGACGAATGCTGGCGGGGCGCCAGAGCGGAAGTCGGCCCATGCGTCGGTCGGGTTCGGGCATCTGTTCCCGTGCCATGTATGCCCGGACAGTTGACGGTGACACATCGAGGAACGACGCCACGTCGTCGGTAGTCCACCAGTCCGCCGAGGGTGCTTGCGTTGCGATCCCGTGCTCTAGGTAGGCCACGTCGCCGCGTTGTCGGACATCAAGTGCCGTCGCGACGCGCTTGGCCAAGCGGTCGATCATCAAGCCTTTGAGCGCGGATTGAGAGTGCAGGGCGAAGCGTTCAAGTTCGTCCGGCGGCAGGAAGATTGCCGACAGTTCGTCCGCGCTGAGGACACCGCCGTCGAAGACAAAGAGCAGTTTGTCACCCTCGTTGTCGGCGGGTGCCCAATCGACAACGAGAAGGCGTTCCACCTTGCGCGTGAGTCCAAGCTCCTCAGTCACCTCACGTTCGCACGCCTCGACGGGAGTCTCGCCGGCTTCCACGTAGCCGCCAGGGATCTCCCAGCCTTCCTTGTAGGTCGGCTTCACCAGCAGTAGTTGACCTTGCTCGTCGAAGAAGAGCGCACCTGCCGCTACGCGGGGTTGTGACATCGAAGGCGTCATAGCGTTCACCCTAGGGCCCGGTGCGCCGCTGCTAGATGACATTGAGGCGCTCGGCGAGGCCCGCGAGATGGAACCCTGGTCGGCCCGGTTCGTTCCTTACCCACGTCTGGACCAGGTGCCGGCTCAGGAAGTGGTAGCGAACCTGCTCTGGCGCTGCCTTCTCAGCTTCCAGCAGCGTCGCGAGCGCTTGCTCTCTCTTGTTCGCGCTGCTCAGGGCCCGCGAGACTTCTAGTGCATGCCGCACGCGCCGCTCGATCGGCATGCCGGAGGTGTCGATGTCGGGGCCGAGGGCGACGGCGACCTGGACATCGCCAAGCTCCATCGCTGTCGAAACCCGATGGATCGCTACGTTGGTCGGGCCGAACGCGGTCCATAGTCGGTTGTCGTCATGGCCAAGGCGTCGAGCAGCAGCGTCGGCGCCGTCGAGGAAGTCGCGAGCGGTTGATCGATCGTCGGCGCGCGCCGCTGCCATCGAGCCTGCCAGGAGTGCGGTCCCGTAGATCGACAGCATGGTTGGCCCGGCCTTGGGCAGGTGTGGTGTGAAGAAGTCGGCTGCGTCGTTCGTGAGTCGTACGGCCTCGGCGTATGCGCCGATCGACAACAAGGAGTGAGCGACGGATCGGAGAAGAGAGCCGATGATGATCGGATTTTCGCTCTGCTGCGCGGCTTCGATGCCTCGGTTCGAGGCACTCCACGCTAGATCGGCCTCGCCAAGTTTCGTTAGGACCGTGGCAGCGAGGTGGTACGCCAGGGCAAGTCGGCCGGCGGCTACGCGGCGGTCGTCGCGGTCGTACTCGACCACGGCCGTCTTGGCTGTCGGGATGACTGAAACGAGTCGGTGGGTGACGTAGGCGAACCGGGTGTCTTGGTAGGCGCTCCACATGTCGTCGACTTGGCGTCGCAGCTCACTCAGGTTGACCGGTTCTCCTTCTGGACGCTTGCTGACGAGTCCGGCCACCTGCCGGTAGTCCATCAGTACCGCGCGTAGGGCGGGAACCGTCTGCTGGCCGCTGTCGTCAGTCCACTCCATCAATGAGGGCTCGGCGATCAGGTCCGCCAGGGACACGTCGAGGGCTTCGGCGAGCGCACGCAAGACAGACAATCGGTCGAGGTTGATCCGGTTGTTCTCGATCTTGCTTAGCCAGTCGGATGTCCGGCTCACTCGGCCGGCCAGAACCTCCTGAGAGAGTCCACGCCGCCGCCGGTACCAGGCGATTCGCTCGCCGATCGAGAGGTCAGTTGCTCTTCCTCGCATGACTTGGAGTTCAACCGCCTCTCACTCAGCGACCCCGGAAAAGTTCTCCGGGTTCCCGTCGCGGACCGGCCCTAGCGTCGCAATCAAGTCAGGGCCTCCTCTCCAACAGAGTAGACAACACCCTTGACGTACAGCGCAAGAGCTGCATTACTTGAGTACAGCTAGGACGCTGTACCCGCAAGATGTCGCGCATCGGGCGCGGCACGGATCAGTCGATCGAAGGAGTGCGTGACTGATGTTGACGATGCCGTTGTTCTTGGTTCTGTTGTTGATTGCGTTTGTTGCGGTGAAGTACGGCGCGACGAAGCTCGGGC
>JBOFLH010000088.1:0-1714 GCA_051657765.1 Nocardioides sp.
GGCACCGCATAGAGTCAGCCGACCTCAAGCCAGGCGATCGATTGCCAGCCGAGACCGCACTGGTTGCGGACTACAACGTCAGTCTCGGCACCCTGAGGCGTGCTCTCGATGTGCTTGAGGCAGAGCAGTTCATCGAACGAGTCCAGGGCAAGGGAACTTTTGTCCGCGGACGACGGGCACGGCTTGAGCGATCAGCCGAGCGATACCAGTGGGAACGTGACCGTGTTCAGTTGGGCGAGCAGGACCGTCGAGCCACGGGCGCGTCAGAGCGAGATACGGGACTCCATATCGATGACCTGGCATTTACTGCCCGTTATGAGCGGACCGAGGCCGACGCGGATCTCTCGGCGATCTTCGGCGTTGAGTTGGCTACGCCGATTCTGCGGCGGACCTACTGGACCAGGGCTAGGGAAGAGGCAGCCCCGTTCGTGCTGGTTGTCTCCCACCTGCTCGTGCGACACGTCGAGGCGAATCCTCTGCTGATGGACGAACGCCAAGAGCCCTGGCCCGGTGGCACCCAACACCAACTATCAACCGTGGGTATTGAGGTGGACCGAATCACAGACCGCGTGTTTGCGCGGCCGGCGACAGTTGACGAGGCGCGTGAGTTCGACGTGTTCCCGGGTGCGCCGCTCGTGATCGACCGCAAGGTCTCGTACACCGGTAGAGGCGACGTCGTCGAGGTCGCCGACAACACCTGGCCGGCGGACCGGATCGCCCTCACATTCCACACCTACCTGAAGTGAGCGCCATGACGCGGAATCGAATCTCGGTTGTCACTCCGCTACACGCGCCTTCCGTGCGCTACTTGCTGGACGCCTACGAATCTTTGCGAGCGCAGGAGATGCCGGACGACTGGGAGTGGGAATGGGCGATTCAGTGTGATGGCCATCAGGACGTGCCGGAGCTGATTCGCGGTGACCCGCGCTGCTCGACTGCGGTGAACCGGCCGTCGGGGCCGGGGCCTACTCGCAACATGGCGCTGGCGCGCACGGCGGGCAGTTTGATTCGAAACCTCGATGCTGACGACCAACTGACGGCCGGAGCCCTTGCGCGCGACATCACGGCATACCTTCAGCACCCTGATATCGGATGGACGACCGCAACCGCTTTCGACCTGCATGACGACGGTAGCGTGACTCGCTGGGCGAATAGTGACCCAACGCCAGGGTTGGTCCCTGTCGGTTGGGTTCTAGCGGCCTGGCAAGGGTTGGGGTGGAGCTATCTACCGACCCTCCCGACCTCATTGAGTATCAAACGCGATCTACTGGTCCAACTCGGGGGATGGATGGCGCTGCCAACCAGCGAGGACACCGGCTTGCTCGTTGCCGCGAGCGCAATCGCTGCTGGCTATCTACACGACGAACCTGGCGTGATCTATCGCAAGCACTCCGAACAGGTCACGGCTACAGCGGAACATCAGGATCAACACGCCGCCGAGCAGCGGCGCTCTCTGATCGTCGAGCGTGCGCGTGCCCTCACCCAGCACGTCACCGCAGGTGAGCTACCCATCGGGTAACCATGTGGGCTACAACGCACCTGGACGACTGCGGACGCTAAGAAGGACCGCGCGTGCGCGGCTGTTGGTTAGCCACAGCAGGCCCGCGAGGCGGATGATGGCGCTCATGAAACCCGAGTGGATCGGCACGGTGAGCGCTCTGGCCGGTGCGGGCCTGACTGGGGCGATAGCAATCGGTAGAGACTACTTCGCCAC